>FR902954.1:0-47906 GCA_000438155.1 Firmicutes bacterium CAG:95 | reverse complement strand
CTGCTGACCTTCTGGCGGAGCTTCGGAATCGAAATGGCCACTCCATCCTTCAAATAGGCTTTCAGGTAAAGATAATCCGGAATCTCAAAGCTTTCTCTTGCCAGATGGGAAATAATCTTCGGAAAGATGTATACCATGGCATTTTGGACCCCAAGCCATTGCAGGCGGCCAACCATCATTGCATAGCTTAAATCATTTCCCTTTTCAAAAAGAAGGGTCTCGCGTACAAAGAGCTTCGTCTGGTGATCTTCCCTGATCTTATACTCCATATCCTCACCCCAGCGGTTATCCATCGCCTGAAGCATCTTACAATAAATATTTGCAAAAAGCTGTTTTAATTCACATCTCTTCTCAATATTAGAAACACTGCTTTCGACGTCATGGAAAATCTTCTGGAAGTTCGGAATCAGCACACCCATATCCGCATAAGTAATTGCTCCGGATGCGATGTATTCATCTACGGCCATTTCAATACGGAACGCCTGATTACTTAACAGCTCCTCACCTTCGGCAGCCTCTTCAAGCAGATCCACCAGACGGATAAAACTGTCCTTCAGACGATAAATAACATCCGCCTGCTCCCCGTCACGGTAACGATAATAGATGTCACCAAAATAAGCATCTGCCAGTTCACTGGCTTTTCCTGCTTCCTCTGTCACAATTTCCTGCTTCACCTTCGCAATCGAGCCTCTCCGCACAAAATGTGTCGGGAGCTCCATATCACAGACACTGCGTCCTTCAATCTTGTTAAGCAGCATCTTTAATGCCACATTCCCAAGCTCCATGGGATCTGCCTTCACCGAAGATAACGGCGGCGTTGCACGTGCCGCAAGTCTGGTATCATCAAAGCCAAGCACTGAAATATCACGTCCCGGCACAAGACCTCTCCGTTTCATTTCTTCATATAATCCCAATGCTGTATCATCATTCACACAGAGAATGGCATCCAGATCCGGATTGTCATCAAGGAGCCGCCCTGCCTCCTGATAGCGCCCGCGCTCATAACTTCCGCCCACATACTGCTTTTTTTCAAAGGGGAGTCCATATTCTGCCAGGACCTGTTCGTAAACCTCTTTCCTCTCTCTGGCATCTGAATTGCATAGCGGTCCTCCCAGCATTCCGATTTTTTTACAATTTACCTGTTCGATCAGGTAACGCATACCTTCACGGATTCCGATCCGGTTATCAAAATTCACGGTCGTGTAGCCTTCCTGGCGGGAAGCAATGAGGACACTCGGAATTCCCTCATACTGGCTTAACATCTCCCTCATAATCTCTTCATTGGCAAAACAGCCAATGCTTCCTTCTGCCACAATAATTCCCTGAATCTGTGGGATCTTCGCATATTGAAAGAGAGTATTAAACTGATATTCATAGGTTAATTCCTTATTACCGCTCAGATCACGGTTCAGATATTTCCCCGGAAGCACCACTACATCCACATCAAAAGTTCTTGCCATCTGTGCCACGCCACGGCAGATCTCGATCGTGAAATAATCCATGATACCCCCGACTAAAACCCCAATTGTAATTCTCTCATTTCCCTTATCCATAATTATGCCTCCAAAAGAAAGTAGCCGTTCCAAGAGCTTTCTTATAATTATATAAAATTTCAGCCCAAAAGGGAACTGCCTATTAGCAAAATCCACACCATGCTGAAGCAAATCATACCGGGATTGAGAAAAGCTGTCGAAAACCGTTTTCCTTTCGGTACAGAAAACTCTCTGGGCGGAAGCAGAAACAGCCTCTTCCCCTTTATAATCCATAGAATGATTCCTGTAATGACAAAGGCTGCTATTGCAAGGAGCCAGATACACAGTCCAATGGCACCCCCAAGATACATTACACCACTTAAGGGATCCTTAAGCAGCCCATACAGATCCGGGGAGCTGACCAAAGTAAGCACCTCCGTTCCCTGAAGATACCCGTCCGTTCCTTCTGAAAGCAGCTTCAGCAGCAGTGTACCAATGGTTCCCATACTGTTTACCATTGCATGCAAAATCATGGTATACCTGATTTTTCCGGTACGTACATAAATAAAAGCAAAGAACGCCCCCAGTGCCGCCGCATAGACAAACTGATTCAAATTTCCGTGGAACAGTCCGAACATCACTCCGGACATGGCAATGGCAATGCCCTCTCCACAATAAATGGCACGGTCTATCAGTGCTTTCCGGAAGATCAGCTCCTCGAATACAGGAGCGCCGACACAGACAAACAGGATCAGCCATACCGAAGGAAGCGCAAGCATGGTTTCCTGCAAATCGGTTATATTGACCCCCTCATGAAACGCATTGATAATTGACGTAAGAAGAAGCCCAATGATATTTGCAATCATCGCCATGGCATAGGACATGAAAAATGCAGTAAAAATGCTTCCTGCCTTCATCTTTTTCTCCGGAATGGGTTTCCCCTTTTTCACTAAATGAATCAGACACAGCATCAGAGGATATCCCAGTACAAAACGTAAAAACAGATTGCAGAAAGTCAAAACGCTGCTGTCATAACCTCCAGCCGGATTTCCAAATTGAAAAAGCCTTACCAAAGACAGCTCCAGTGCAAGCAAAAGAACGGTTCCTGCAAGATAAACAAACCCGATTCGTGACAACTGTTTCCTTGCCAGTTTCGTGATATACTTTGACTCTTGTTCTCTCATTGGTACTGTTGTCTGATTCATTGCATTACTCTCCATCTTTTGTTTCATTCTCTGTGGCTGTTTCTGTCTCTTTCGACATTTCTGATTCTCCGGTTATTTCAGCAGCTTCGGTATTTTCTATCTCTCCGGACATTCTCTTTACAGCGTTTGCTGCCTGTGCAATTCCGGTGTTTTTCTTTACCGCAGCTGCCTGTTTTTCTCTTTCTGCTGCCACCGGAGCTGTCGCTCTCCGGTCAGCCTGTACGGTTTCCGGTTCCGCACGGTACAGCATACTTACCTTCATACAGATCAGGATCACAAGGGCAAGCAATACTCCCTCCAGAGCAAGGAGTCCCGCAAAGCTGCTTCCCAGGTATCCGGACAAAATCACGGTAATCGCATCCACCGCAAAGTGGATTCCAACGGCGATTCCGTAAAACTTCATCTGCTTCTCCTTCACAGCACGGTATACCAGATAGGAAAGCGCAATCTGCAGCATCATGGCAGAAATCCGTTCCACCCCGGCAAAGAAAAACTGATAGGACGGAATCGTCCATAGTGCCGACAACTGTTCCGTCGTTGCTGTGGCTGTTGCAGCATCAAGTCCGGCAAGAAGGCTGTCAAGACCTTTCAAATTAATCATCAAAGCTACCATCAGATTGCTGATATAGGACATTCCCACAATCATGACTGCCTCAATTCCACCATGTCCGACACCATACATCAGGGAATTTTCCTTCGTCAGGGACTTCTTCATATAAAGCCGCATGGCAAGATAACGTCCGGTTTCCTCAAAAATTCCTGCAGCAAGTCCGCCATATAAGCCATACAGCCAGATATTTCCTGTAATCACATCTCCGGTTACACCAAGAACCGCTCTATGCATCAGGGATTCCAGCACCAGCACAAAAAATACAAAGGCTGCTGCACCGATCACAGCCGGGTAGAGCTTGGCATGAAACTTCTTCACAACCAGAAAACACAGAAAAACAGGTCCTCCGATTGAAACAAACATGGTAAAAATAATCGCCAGAATAGTCAGGGTTGATACGTGATACATGCTTTCTCCTCTCCAAAACTCAAAAAAGATCCACTGGATCCTTTTCTCATATGTATGACAACAACAAGGACCGATTTGTCATCTCTGCAAAATCGGTCCTTTACTCTTTTATCTTATGCACAAATGCAGATAGAACTGCTTCAACTCGTTATATACTGCTTATAAACCAGCCTGATTTGTGACTTCAGAATTACATTCCAGCCTGTGCTGCAACCTCTGCTGCGAAGTCATCAACCTTCTTCTCAAGACCTTCACCGGTTTCAAAACGGACAAACTTCTTAACAGAAAGCTTTGCACCATTTTCCTTGGCAACCTGTGCAAGATACTGTGCTACAGTCTGCTTGCCGTCCTCTGCCTTAACATAAGGCTGCTCAAGAAGACATACTTCCTTTAATTCCTTATTAAGACGTCCAACTACTGCTCCCTCGATTACCTTCTCCGGCTTACCGGCCATCTTAGGATCGTTTGCGATCTGAGCCATAAGGATTTCCTTCTCATGTGCCTTGTATTCTTCAGATACATCATCTGTAGATACATACTTCGGAGAAAGTGCTGCAATCTGCATTGCAACATTGGTCATTGCTTCCTTGATTGCATCATTTACAACATCTGTTTCAGCTTCTACGATAACGCCGATGCGTCCGCCGCCATGTGTATAGGAAACAACACATCCGTTGTCAGCAACAACCTTCTCAAATCTTCTGATGTTGAGGTTCTCACCGATCTTGGCGATCTGTGCAACTAATGCTTCCTTAACGGTAATGGAGTTATCCTGATTCCATTTTTCAGCCATGAATGCATCCATGTCTGCTGCGGAAGAGTCTACTGCCTGATCTGCAACTGCTGCAACAAAGCTCTGGAATACTTCATTCTTAGCAACGAAATCTGTTTCAGAGTTTACTTCTACAACTGCTGCTGTCCTGTCATCCTTAAGTACAACCTTGCAAAGACCTTCTGCTGCAATTCTTCCGGCCTTCTTCTCAGCCTTGGCCTGACCATTCTTACGAAGATATTCTACTGCTGCATCCATATCTCCATCGGTCTCGCCAAGTGCCTTCTTACAATCCATCATACCTGCTCCGGTAAGTTCTCTTAAGTCCTTAACCATTGCTGCTGTAATATTTGCCATGTTTGTATACCTGTCCTTTCCCTGCAATGAAATTATTCAGCGTCTGCTGCTACTTCTTCTACATCGGTAGCTTCTACTTCTGCATCAGCATTTGCATCTGCTGCGGTAAGAGATTCCTCACCCTGGTTTGCTTCGATTACTGCATCAGCCATCTTGGAAACGATCAGTTTAACGGCTCTGATTGCATCATCATTACCAGGAATGATGTAATCCAGTTCTTCCGGATCACAGTTGGTATCACCAATACCGATTAATGTAATTCCAAGGGAGTGAGCTTCCTGTACACAGATTCTTTCCTTCTTAGGATCAACTACGAAGATTGCATCAGGAATTCTGGTCATGTTCTTGATACCGCCAAGGTTCTTCTCAAGCTTTTCCCATTCCTTCTTTAATGCAATAACTTCCTTCTTGGGAAGAACATCAAAGGTTCCATCCTCGGACATGGTTTCAATTGCTCTTAATCTTTCGATTCTGCTCTGGATGGTCTTGAAGTTGGTAAGCATACCACCTAACCATCTCTCATTTACATAGTACATTCCGCAACGCTCAGCTTCTGTCTTAACAGCATCCTGTGCCTGCTTCTTGGTACCAACGAAAAGAATGGTTCCGCCCTGTGCAGCAATTTCAAATACTGCTCTGTAAGCTTCATCAACCTTACCTACAGACTTCTGTAAGTCGATGATGTGAATACCATTTCTTTCGGTGAAGATATAAGGAGCCATCTTAGGGTTCCATCTTCTTGTCTGATGTCCGAAATGAACACCTGCCTCGAGTAACTGCTTCATTGAAATAACGCTCATGTTTCTTACCTCCATTTGGTTAGACTTCCGTATATTTTCATACTTTCGTACGCTGCAAACCTCCGAGCATGAGGCACCATTCAGCCAAAATATACGTGATTAATAGTTTCTGCTGCGAAGCTTCTCACAATCGCAACGCTGATATTTTAGCATATTGTATATAAGATTGCAAGATGGAATTTTCTACCGGCACAACAGCTTTGCAATTTCTTCCCTGGTGGATCCCATTGGGATCTTATGGACTCCGGCACGGAGCTTCGTGTGAAATCCGTTATCACATAGATAGGCATCATATTCTGCCGCATCATCAATAAGACCGGACTGTTCCAGCTTCTGACTGATGACATAAGAGCCTTCGCCGGGATTTATCGTGATATCCACGATTTCCTTTTCCGGTGCTGTCCCGTTGTCCTCTTCTGCTTCATCTGCCACCGGCTTCACACCTGCCTCAGGTGTTGCACCCGCTTCCGGTGCTGTACTTGCTGCAGGTTCTGATGCCGCACTTACATTCGGTTTCTCACTTGCTTCCGGTGCCGCACCTGTGCTCACTGCCGGTTCACTGCTCACTTCCGATGCTGCACCTGTGCTCACCGCCGGTTCACTGCTCACTTCCGGTTCTGCACTTACGATCGGCTCTGCATCACTCTCAGCATTCTCCTCAGGCACCGGAGCAACAGTAACTTCTGCTTCCTGCGCCTCTTCCTCCTTCTGTGCAGCAGCCTCTGCTACAGTAATGGATTCCTCCACCATTCCAAGCTCCCTTGCCCGTTCCTTAATTTCTTCATTGCTTAAGGTTTCTTTCCGGCTGCCAAGTCCGATTCCGAGAATCAGGGAAGTAACAACAATGCCAACTCCCAGTCCTCTTAAATAGTATTTCAAGTTCATGATGTTCTGTTACATCCCTTCAAACAAATCAATTACAAGCTTTACTTCTCCAATACCCAGTCCCAATTCCCTGGCAATTGCCATATTGGATTTTCCGGCCTTATGGAGTTCAAGAATCTTTTCATTGCTGTTTCTGGCATTGCTCTTTCCTGCCTTGTCCAAAGAAACTGCAACATCAGGTACTTCAGCCTCTGTCCTTGACTTTGCGGTGCGCTTCCTCGCTGCCGGCTTTTCTACTGTCTCTTCTGCTGCACCCTTCCCTGCGTTCTCTACCGTACCTTTTCCTGTGATCTCCTGTCCCTTTGAAGTGCTCTCCCTGTCTGCTTCCAATACCGCCTGTGTTCTTGCTTTCGCAGCTCCTGCACTCTTTCCTGAAGTCTTTTTGGGTTCTTCCACCGTAACCTTCTCCGGTGAAAAAGCCCTGGATGTACCAAACAATTCAAACTCCGGCTGCTGCGGTACTTCCTGCATGGCTGTCTGCATTTCTGCAGATACCGGCTTCAAAGCTGCTTCTTTGACCGTCAGTTCTTTGGCATTAATTTCTGCATCCTTCACCGTCTGACGAACTTCCTTTGCAGTCTTCTCCACTTCCGTTACGGTATTTTTCAGATTCTCATGCTTGTCATTCAGCATATCATATAAGAACACCACCTCCTGATGGTTCTTATTGATTTCACTAAGCACTGTATCCGAATACTCATTGACTGCCATCATCTTTTCATTGGTCAGACGATCCATGCTGCGTTCCGTCTTCTCCATGGCATAGGTTATGGTTTCATCCACAATATCCGTAATCTTCCCCTGTGCTTCCTCTACTTCTTTTGCTACAAGATCATGGATTTTGTTTTCATCAATAGCCATCTTATCCTCTCCGGAACGGGTTTTCCCTTCCGGAATCAGAAAGCTTCCGATAAAAATCACAATTCCCATGATAAGCAATACAATTTCCAATACTGACATTTCTTTTCCTCAAAGCCGCTATACCCGAATGTCAAAGCCGCCCTGTCCTTTCACAAAAACTTTGCCGTTATCCTCCGCAGGATGATGCTTCCGGTTCTGTCCTCCATCTCCTGCATAGGTTCCATTTCCCTGCTCTTTGGCATCAAATTTCTTCTGCCGGTTTTCGGCCTGATCACTTTTGTTGACCTGATGCATCCTGTGCTCAACCTTCTGCTGCGTCTGACTTTGAAAGTTCGACTGGTCAATCATTCCCTTATGATCTTCATTCTGTTTGATATTGGTAAAGTCCTGGGCACGTGTTACCTGTCCCTGGAGTTCCACACGACTGATTGTCATAGCTTTCACCTCGATTATCCAAATTGGGTTTCGTAACTGTTCAGTATCTGCACAGTTACGGATGCAAAATCCATTTAAAATCAGCTTCGCTGATGGGATTTTGCACTATCGAATCATATTCGTACGGTCTCAGCAGCAAGTGCTTCGACCTGTACTGAATAGCTACTCCATTTCCTATAAAGCAGTCATCTTCACATCACCCTGCTGCTTCACAAACTTACAGAACTTCATGGAGTTCTTTACAACCATGGAGACATCACCGATACAGATCTTCGTTCCGGCAAACACCTCTCCGCTTACCTCCACCTTGGCATTCGAGCTTGCATCCAGAATCGCCTGCAGACTTTCCATTTCCTGTAAATACTGTTCTATTTCCTGATTTCTGCGGTTCTCCTCCTGCAGCATTTCCTGGAAATATTTTATCTGATCCGGCTTTAATTTCACTCCCTGCCGTAGCTTCTGCATATTTGCAGTCAGCACCGGATGACTGATTTCGATTGCTTTTTTATGTTCAACAACTAATTTCTGTAATTCCTGTATTCTCAATTTCACAGACGGATCCGCACCAACCTCTACAATGGTATCTGCGCCCATCGGTGATCCTAACGTTTTCACCCGGATTACATTGGCTGCACTCACTCTTCCGCCGGTAATAAAACCCTTTCGCCCTGTAACATTAATTTCTGTACCCGCCATGACCCGGCTGTGCAGAATCGATTCGGTAGAAACATAGCCCTTCGCATTGACCGTTGCATTCTCCAGGTACTTTGCCACCACGTTTCCTTTCGTGGCAAGTACACCTCTTCCCATACCGTTCATGCCACGGGCAATAATGATATCTCCGCCCGCCTCAATGCATGCACCTTCCACAACTCCCCGAATCTCCACATGTCCCTGGGCTTTGATAGAAAAGTTGGTTAAGACATTGCCATTTACCAGAACACTGCCTTCGTATTCAATATCTCCGGTCGAAGTATCCACATTTTCCACTTCCAGAACATCCGAAACAAATACTTTATCCTGTACCAGTGCCACATGCCCATTCACATCAGAAGTAATCTGCAGCCGGTCCGGAGACAGGGTAATATTACGTCCAAATTCCAGATGCTTACGCTTTACTTCCCTGGGCTTCACGATTTCTCCGTAAATTGTGGTACCATTCTCTCCGGGATCCTCCGGATAAAGTCTGGCAAGCACCTCGCCCTTTTTACAGTGACAGATCGTATTCAGATGAAAGAAATCCACGCTTCCATCCTCGCTTAAGGCCGGCCTCGAATGAAGATCCGTATTAAAAAAATATTTAATGCGGGCATCGCATCCGTTTCTCGCAGGAACACCCATTGCAGCAATGAAATCCGTACAATATCTGGGTTTTTCAAAAAACGCCTCGATTTCCTTTTCCTTAATGCCGAACACAATTCCCTTCACCTTTAAATCCATGAGGAATTCCTGTGCTGTCATGCGCTCTCCTTTCATGGAGGGTGGATAGAACCGCACACTTGCAATCATCTTGTCCGGCCGGATCGTGAGGACATAACTCTCCCTGATTTCCGGAATGATATCCTTATTTACCAAAAACAGGAATTCATTGTTTGCGACAGAAGCCGCAGTCTGAATTCCCTTGGTTAAAAGTCCGGCATCATACACAATACCATGACCGGACAAATACTCTGCAATTTCTCTTGCAGTCACCTCGTTACCGCCATCTACAGGCTTAACAAGCCTGACAACCGTACCGCCCCCGGTACACCCAATCTGAAAATACCCATTTCTCACGCTTTGAACACCCCCATATAGTTCCCCATCCTGACTTTCATTTTCTGCAGTGCACGTGTATGCAGCTGTGAAACTCTGGATTCTGAAACCTCCAGAACATTACTGATCTCCTTGAGCGTCAGATCTTCATAATAATATAGAAGGATGACCTTCTTTTCCTTCTCGGTAAGAAGCTCCAGTGCCTGTCCCAGCACTTCCCTAAGTTCCTCCTTCTCAATAACCTCCTCCGGCTCTTCGAAACGATGCTGGTTATGCTGCTCTGCCGGAATTTCGCTTCCCGATTCCATAAACTCATTCAAAGAAACCACCCCGGTAATCTTCATCTGAGACTGCCAATCGGCAAAATCATCCGTACTGATCTCCAGCTTCTGTGCAATTTCTTCATCGGTCGCGGCCCTTCCCGTTGTCGTTTCGATTTCCTTCATTGCCGCATCAATCTTCTTCTGCTTCTGCCGGATGGTTCTCGGAATCCAGTCCATCTTCCGGATCTGATCCAGAATGGATCCCCGGATTCTCAGGCTTGCGTAGGTTTCAAACTTCACTTCCTTCATACTGTCAAACTTATCAATTGCATCAATCAATCCGAAGATTCCGTAGCTTACCAGATCATCATATTCC
This sequence comes from Firmicutes bacterium CAG:95, assembly GCA_000438155.1. GTDB lineage: Bacteria > Bacillota > Clostridia > Lachnospirales > Lachnospiraceae > Suilimivivens. Next base: position 37,707 of record FR902954.1, on the reverse strand, counting down.
ACATTGTAGCCAAGATACATACTTAAACGGCCTGCAACCAGCTTTACAAGAGGTGCATACTCAAGAATCAGCTGTTCCCTGACTTCCGACGATTTTGTTGCTGCATATTCGTTCCAGAGCTTATTCTTATATGCCTCGTCCATAGCCTCCTCCAATGCATTTTATTTTATTCTGTATCCTGTTTCGAATCAGTATCTGTTTCTTCCTTTCCTATGGAAGCACTGTCATTCTCCACAGGTTCCTTCTCAATCACTTCTCCCTCCTGTGCCTTTCTCTTCTCTTCTTCCTCTTCGTACTTCTGTATGAACTGATTGACCTTCTTCTGGATAAAAGCCCCCGCAGCATAAAACAGAAGCATTACCAATACGAGAATCAGCAGGAGCTGTTTTTTCTCATAATGGTAATAAAACATCATAATACTCGCGATCAAACCGGAAAGCAACATCAGAAAGGGAGCAAGGAGTTTTATCTTTCTCATATATTCTTCTCCGGTTTTCCAACTGCCCGAATTGTGAATACACCTGTTGCCGGATAAAAGATTACCGTTCGTCCATAGGTATCCCCGGTATCTTCGGCAATAAGCGGTATTTTCAATTCTTCAAGCTTCTTTTTACTTGCAATTACATTACGCTCTCCCACACGGATCATATCGCTCTTGGTATTTCCGTAAGCAAACATCTGTGCACCGCCCGCAATCTTTGCAACCATGTGGCTGCGTACTGCTCCACGTTTTACCATCTCCGCTACCATATCGGTAATTCCGGTATCGGCAAACTTAAATCTGTTTGAGTTGTTTCGGATCTCGGTACTGTCCGGAAGCATGATGTGGGCAAGTCCTCCTATGCCTGTCGCTGGATCACGGATTGCAATTCCAACGCAGGAGCCAAGCCCCAGCGTGGTTACCCCATCCTGACCGGAACAGACCTTCCAGTCAGCCATACCAACCTTAATTATTTCACTCATCTTACATAACTCCCAATGCAGAAAGAATTCTCTCATATGATTCCACATCCGGAATCAGTATAAAATAACCATCCAGTTCAATATCATCTGAAAACTGTGTCTGAATCAGCAGAATATTATCCCCCATTACTCCGAATTCTGCTGCAGGAACGCTTAATATAGCCCCCGCCATATCAATTCCAAGCTGTGGAACCGATGGAAAAATCTTCATATTGGTTAAGGAAGATAAGGCATTCAGATAAGCACCCGTAATAATATTTCCAACTTCCTTCATTGCGGAACATTCCATTTCACCGAAATGGCATTCCTCAATGGGCTTCTCAGGGACACCAAGCATACCACTCATTAATTTGTTGACCAGATGCAGTGCGGAATCCTCGGAAAGAACAAACATCATGCTTCCTTCCACATCACCTTCCACCTGAAGATAAATGCTCACAAGAATTGTTTCCTCCCCGCCAAGCAATGCTCCAAGTTCATTGAAATTCAGCAGACGCACCTGTGGAACCTTCATGTCTACCTTGCAGTTAATCAATTGTGCCAGTGCGGTTGTTGCATTTCCCGCACCAATATTTCCTAATTCCTTTAACACATCAAAATACTGCTGTGTTATTTGTTCCATACTAAGGTCCTTCATGGTCCCTCCTATTATGTATCATTTCGTGTAACTATTCAGTACAGGTCGAAGCATTTACTGCTGAGACCGTAAGAAAATGATTCAGTTAATGCAAAATCTCATCGGCGAAGCCGATTTGGAATGGATTTTGCATCGTAACTGTGAAGGTACTGAACAGTTATCATTTCGTTATATCTTCAGTATCTGTTATCGTTCTGCAGCAACTACATTCATATCAAGCAGGGAAATCAGCTCATTCTCAAACTTGCCGATACCCGATATAAAATTCGTTTTTTCTTCGTTTGCATCATAGGTAACCTTATCAATCTGATCCGGAGACAGGGTTACTACCTCACGAACCTCATCCACGATAAAGCCAATGGTTCCATGCTGCTCTAATTTCAGGATAATAATTCGGGATGCCTTCGTTGCCTCCTGTTCAGGAAGTCCCATTTTCAGACGCAGATTCATAACCGGGATGACCTCTCCACGAAGATTGATCACGCCCTTTAAATAACCGGCAACCTTTGGAACTCTGGTGATATGCTGCATTCTTACGATGTTGTCCACATATTTGATATCAATTCCATACTGCTCGGCGCCCAGTTTAATTACAATATACTGGATACTGTCGCCTTCTGTTTTTACTTCATTGTTTACTCTTAATTCGTCCATGATTCTCTCCCCCATTCCTAAAACAGTGCATTTGCATCAAGAATCAATGCGATCTCGCCGTCACCTAAAATGGTTGCGCCGCTGATGAACTTACACTTGTTGATGTATTTACCGAGTGACTTAATAACGATTTCCTGCTGTCCCATAAGCTCGTCAACTACAAGACCGGCCAGCTTCTCGCCCTTCTTAACGATAACAACAACCATGTCCTCATCCGGCTTCTTTAAGCTTTCGATCTCGAGGACATTGCTCAGACGGATAATCGGAATGACGGTTCCTCTTAAATTGATCACTTCGCTGTTCTGTACCAGCTTGATTTCTTCCGGTTTAATATCTTCAATGGTCTGAATGCTGCCGAGAGAAATTGCATACTTTTCTCCACCAACGGTCACCATCAATGCCTGGATAATTGCAAGGGTCAGAGGCAGACGGATAATCCAGGTGCTTCCTTCACCAAGCTTGCTCTTTACTTCCACTTCACCGCTTAAGGATTCAATCTTGGACTTCACAACATCAAGACCGACACCTCTGCCGGATACATCCGTAATCTTCTTTGAAGTAGAAAATCCTGCATGGAACAGAAGGTTAATGATATCCTTCTCACTCATGTTATCTCCCTGTTCCGGAGTAATCACGCCACGCTCAATGGCTGTTTTCTTAACGTTCTCCACATCAATTCCGTTACCATCATCCCGGACCTCAATGACAACGTTATTTCCATCCTGATAAGCATCAAGGAAAATAGAACCAACCTCCGGCTTTCCACGTTCTGCACGAACCTCAGCAGATTCCAGACCATGATCGGCGGAATTACGAAGCAGGTGCATCAGAGGATCACCGATTTCATCTACCACGGTACGATCCAGCTCCGTTTCCTCACCGGACATATACAGTTCCATCTTCTTATCCAGCTTCTTGGACAGATCCCGGATCATTCTTGGGAACTTGCATACAACACTCTCAATAGGAACCATTCGTACCTTCATAACAGATTCGTGAAGATTCGTGGTTACACTCTCAAGATATTCAATCTGCTCGTTAAAGGTGGTACTGTTCACACCTTCTACACTGGATGCAGATACAAGGGAGTTCTTTGCAATGATCAGCTCGCTCACCAGATTCATTAAAACATCCAGTTTTTCAATATCGACACGGACGGTACGGTTTACTACCGGTTTACCGGCCGGCTTCTTATCGTTCTTGGCAGGAACTGCAGAGGCGGTCTTCTGTGCAGGCTTTCTTTCTGCTGCGGTTTCTGTGGAAACTGCAGTTTCTTCTTCTCCGGAAGCCTCGTCGTCCTTAAGCTCTAACTCCGATCCGACAACCTTATCGATTTCGGATACGTTTCTTGCCGCATGAAGGATTTCGTCTAAGGAATTATCGGTTACCACGATCAGGCTGAAATCCAGATCAAACTTCTCATCCTCTATATCCTGCGCTGAAGGATTGCAGACAATAATCTCTGCCCGTTCCTCCACAGCCTTATATACAAGAAACGCTCTTGCTGCCTTAAGCAGACAGTTCTCCTGAATATAAACCGTCATACCATATGTATTCTTTCCCTGTTCCTTAGCGGTACGGAATACATGCTTCTGATCATCGGTAAGAACAATTTCTTTCCACTTTTCTTCGCCATCTGCAGCTGCTTTCTTTTCTGCTTCCGCAGCTGCGGGATCCTCTTTCTTTTCCTCCTTTGCAGGAGCATTGCTGCCCTTTAAGAAGCTGTTCAGCATTTCGATCAGCGGCTGGTTATCGTTTGTTCCTTCATCCGCGCTTTCCTGAATATTATTGGTATACTCTTCAAGTGCATCCAGACACTGGAATAAAGTATCAATCATGTTTGCAGACACCTTCAATGTGCCGTTACGGATCTCAGAGAATACATTTTCCATATCATGAGTCAGCGTCTGCATTCTCTTATATCCCATGGTGCCTGCCATTCCCTTTAAGGAATGCGCTGCCCGGAAGATCTCGTTAATGGTATCCGTATCTTCAGGCTCCTGTTCCAGCTTCAGAATCTGCGTATTCAGATTCTCAAGATGTTCTTTGGCTTCATCCAGAAAAATTTCCAAATATTGACTTACATCCATTTTAACATACCCCCACGTTCTTAATAATTTCCTGCGCAATACGTTCGAGTGGAATTCCCACTAAAGCCAGTCCGCTTTTGATAATGCACTTCGGCATTCCATACACCGTGCAGCTGTCTTCATCCTGCGCATAAACAAGTACTTTTTTCTTTTGCTTCAATGCAGCGATTCCAGCCGTGCCATCGGCACCCATGCCTGTAAGAACCGCACATACGATCAAATCATATGCACTGTCTGCCAACGATTCATACATATAGTTGGCGCATGGTCTCACGCCCTCTCTTGGCGGCTCATCCGAATAATGAATCATATGGCCCCGTAAACACCGGACCACATTCATATGCCTGCCACCCCTGGCCAGATAAACACAGCCTTTCTGAAGGATATCACCTTCTTCTGCTTCCTTCACAGTAACTCTGCTCAGGTCGTTCAGTCTGGACGCCAGTGCTTCTGTAAAGCCTGCGGGCATATGCTGTACGAGCAATACCGGAGCATTCAGTTCCTTCGGCAGCAAAGGTATCAGCTTCTGCAACGCCTTGGGACCCCCGGTAGAACTGGCAATCGCGACCACCTTGCCTGCGGAATCCGTTCTAATCATATTTACTTTATTTCCTTTCACATGTTCTTGACCTGATGTGTCTGCCACATCTTTCGATGCTAGTATTTACATATACTTAGTATACCACACTTTATCCTTCACATGAGTGCAAAGTAATCGTCTATATTCCTTTTTCCCGCTTTCTGTGTTTTCTTTCTTCCTCGAAAATGAACCGAATAATTTCTTCCCGCTCTGCTGTATCAATATGAATGTACTGAGCACGGTGCTCATAAAGTCCCGGCCGGTCTGGCAGCTCCCGTGCTGTTAAAATCTTTGAAATCAGCGTATATTCTTTACTCTTTCCATCGGTTGCCAGATTGTATTTGCAACAGACCAGACTATCCGGCTCATAACAGTAATCCCCGACAAACCGGATTCCCCCACCGCTGATGTCCACAATCACACTTCTCTTAAGAGGAAGTCCCGGCACCAGATACTTATCATTGTTCTCAACTGCCCTGATCTCTTCCTTTTCCAGTGGACGGGCACTCATTTCAAGAGCACAGCCCAGACGATAATATTCTCTCCTTTGGAATTTTCTCAAATTACTCGTAAGCTCCAGTAGAAGAATATACTGATTATCCTGTTTATAACGGTCAACAACCTTCACAAAGCACTGGTAAAGCCCTGATTCCGTATAGAAATACACGTCATACTCAGCATTTACCGGAAGCAGAATCAGCTTGGATTTTTCCATCGGCATCACAATTTCCAACTGGTCATCCGATAAAATATCACTGACCATACTGGCGTAAACCTTTTTCTTTTCTCCTTCATCTGCGAATTTTACCCGTTCTACCGCCTGAACTTCCACCTTGTCTCCGGGCTTCACGTATTTTGACAGCATTTTGCTCCCCCTCTAACCGTTGTTTCTCTTTCCTATAATATGTGAAAAGAATGCGGCAACACCACGCTTCTGTGTATTCTGTCCTTCATCCTGTTTCATCAGCTTTGCTGCGATCTCTTCATAGGCCTGCGCAGACCTTGCCTGCGGATTCTGTAAGGAAACCGGAAGCTGCTGCATCACAGCCTTTGCCAAAAGCGGATCCTGCGGCACAGCACCCAAATAGGTAATGGGAAGCTTCAGGTAACGGCTTACCACTACATCGAGTTTTTGGAATAATACTTCTCCTTCGTTTGCAGTGCTGACACGATTGGCTATCATACAAATCTGCGTATTGTCCCGTTCCAGTCCCGGGTGTCCGTTCAATGCCTTTAACAACGAATAGGAATCGGTAATGGAAGTCGGTTCCGGTGTTGTCACAAGCAGGATTTCGCCACTTGCCACAAGAAATTCCAGTACCGCATCCGAAATTCCGGCTCCGGTATCTACAATAATAACATCTGCAATGGTATCCAGTTCCGCAAGATTATGGACAATATACGTCAGATAATCCTTACTTAAATTCGACAACCCCGTGATCCCGGATCCACCGGAGATAAATCCAACCTCCATCGGTCCCCAGGTGATGATGTCTTTAATATTTTTACCCTGATAAATCAAATCACTGAGATTGTGTTTTGGTACTGCGCCAAACATAATCTCAATATTGGCAAGTCCAAAATCCGCATCCAGAATCACGACCTTCTTTCCCATCTTACGGAATTGAATTGCCAGATTGATCGCTGTATTGGATTTTCCAACACCGCCCTTTCCACTTGTGACCGTGATCACCCGTGCCAAAGGCCTGCTGCGTTTCACATTACCTGCCTTTATGATATTTCTTAACTGTTCTGCCTGATCCATTTCCTATCCCCGATCTTTTGATCTTTTGTATTGAATCGTATTTTCGTACTATTTCTGCTTCCCTCCAAGCAATCTTTTTACAGTCTTCTGCGGATTGAAATCTTCAATGTCATCCGGTACATTCTGTCCGCAGGTCACATAAGAGAGCGGCGCTCCGGTATAAAGCTTTAAGTTTAACAGATTTCCCAGCGTTATGGTTTCATCCAGCTTTGTGAAAATCAGCTTGTAATCTGTCATATCCGAATAAGTATCCGCAATGCTTAGCAGATCCCGGTACTTCGTCGTTGCACTCAATACCAGAAATACCTCTTTTTCAAGAATACCATCCACAGAATGAATCAGCTCCTTCATCACTTTCTTCTGCTCGGCATTCTGGTGGGAATGTCCTGCCGTATCCACTAAAATATAGTCGCAATCCTTAAAGTCCCGCATGGCCTGGGAAAGCTCCTCAACCGAATAAATAATCCGGAACGGAACCTCCAGGATATTTGCATAGGTCCGCAGCTGTTCTGCTGCTGCAATACGATAAGTATCTGCGGTAAGCAATGCCACCTTTTTACCTCCATCCACGCAGAAGTGTGAGGCTATTTTGGCAATGGTTGTTGTCTTTCCAACGCCGGTAGGTCCGATAAAAAATAACATCTTCGGTCCCTGGGCCGCCGGAGTAATGCCTGCCGGCTTCCCGAATTTCAGGATCATTTTCTGGTAGATATTGGAAAGTGCATAGTCAAACGGCATGTTCGGCTTGTTGGATTTTTCAATTTCATCAATGATCTGGTTGGCATATTTTTCATTGACTTCATTTTCCAGCATGGTATTATAAAGCAGCTTCATAAACTGCTCCATTTCACTCGGCGTCTCTTCTTCTGCTTCTGCCCTGTCCTCTGTCTTATTCTCTTCAGGCTTTTGCATCTGCTGCTCCAAAAGGAAATGCAGGCTGTCAAGCTTTTCTTCAATGACTGTGCTGTCCGCATGCTTCTCCTCCTGACTGCCCTGTTCCTTTTTCCCTGCTGCCTCCTGCTGCAGGGCTTTCTCACTGACGGAGCGGATATTTGCAATGGCATCTGTCAGATTCAGGTCCTTTTCCGGCACTGTTCCCGGTCTTACCGGTTCTTCTTCAAGCGCCACCGTTACTTCAACCATCTGAGGCTTAAGAAAACTGAACATCCCCTTCTTCTTTACATTCCGGACATTCATAATGACAATGCCGTCTCCCAATTCTTTCTTCGCACTTTCTACTGCTTCTGCTTCTGTTTTCCCTTGAAATTTCTTGATTATCATGCTGTCACCATTCCTACAGACTGTAATTCTACATTATTTTCCACTTCATTATAGGATACTACAATCAGATCCTTCACATAATCCTCTGTCAGTCGTTTGAAATACATACGGACAATCGGAGAAGTAATAATAATGGGATTCTTCCCCAGGTTTTCCAGCTTTGCAATCTCCGTTTCCACTGATTTGATAATGGCCTTCGTACGTTCCGGATCCAGTGTCAGATAAGCACCGTTTTCCGTCTGCTTCACACTTGCCATAATTTCCTGCTCGATCTTCGGATCCAGCGTTACCACGCTCGTTGTCTCATTCGGCGGGAAGAACTTATTGGAAATCGCACGTTTCAGGCTCTGACGCACATACTCGGTTAAGATATCCGTATCTCTCGTAGAAGGTGCATAATCTGCCAGTGTTTCAAAGATCGTCAGAAGGTCACGGATAGAAATTCCTTCCTTAAGCAGGTTCTGCAATACCTTCTGTACCTCGCCAAGTCCAAGAAGCTTCGGAATCAGTTCGTCTACCAGCGAAGGATTTGTTTCCTTTAAGTTGTTTACCAGATTCTGTACATCCTGTCTGGTCAGGAGCTCTGCAATATGCTGGCGGATAATTTCCGTCAGATGGGTTGCAATGATAGAAGGAGGATCCACTACCGTATAGCCAAGGCTCTCTGCACGTTCCCGCTGCCCTTCCGTAATCCAGATGGCCGGCAGATGGAAGGACGGTTCAAACGTTGGAATACCGGTAATCTCTTCCTCCACATAGCCCGGATTCATTGCCATATAGTGATCAAACAGGATTTCGCCCTCGCTCACCTGTATGCCTTTAATCTTAATAATATACTGGTTCGGATTTAGCTGAATGTTATCACGCAGTCGGATAATCGGCACTACCGTACCTAATTCCAGTGCAATCTGCCTCCGGATCATCACCACCCGGTCAAGCAGGTCACCGCCCTGATTCACATCCGCTAACGGAATAATACCGTAGCCAAACTCCAGCTCGATCGGATCCACCTGCAGGAGACTGTTGACATTCTCAGGCTGCCGGATCTCTTCTGCCGCTGCCTCCTCCGTATCAACTTCATTTTCAATCTGCGCTGTTTCGATCGTTCCCGCAATCACACGTCCCGTCACGACAAAAATCAGTCCCAATGCCAGGAAAACCACTGTGGGAAGCGGCGTAACAATACCAAGTCCTGCAATAATTGCACCTACCAGATACAAGGCTCTTGGTACACCGAATAACTGTCTGATCAGTACCGTACCAAAGTCTGCATCCTTCGATCCCTTCGTAACCAGAATACCTGTAGAAAGTGAGATCAGAAGAGAAGGAATCTGGCTTACCAGACCGTCACCGATTGTTAAAATAACATATTTATTCAGTGCCGCTGTAATATCCATATTCTGCCGCAGTACACCCATGGCGATACCGCCGATGACATTGACTGCGGTAATAATAAGACCTGCCGTTGCATCTCCCTTTACGTACTTTACCGCACCATCCATGGATCCGAAGAAGCTCGCTTCTTCCTGAATCTTGTCTCTTCGCCTTTTTGCTTCGGCATCATTGATTGCTCCCGTATTTAAGTCCGCATCAATCGCCATCTGTTTACCGGGCATTGCGTCCAAAGTAAACCGCGCCGTTACTTCTGCCACACGTTCGGAACCTTTATTGATCACCATAAACTGCACAATCAGCAAAATCAGGAATACAATCGCACCTACAATCAGATCCCCGCCACCAACAAAGCTTCCGAAGGTTGCTACCACCTGTCCCGGATCACCGGTTGTAAGAATCAGACGGGTCGAAGATACATTCAGTGCAATACGGAAAATGGTGGTGAACAACAGAATGGTCGGGAAGAATGACATATCCAGTACTTCCTTGGAAAACATCGTAGTAAACAGGATCGTAAATGCAATCGCAATATTACATGCAAGCAGAACATCCAGAAGCCAGCTTGGAATCGGTACAATCAGCATTACAAAGGCTGCTACGATATATGCCGCTACACCAACGTCTGCCTTTTTCATGTCTGCTCTCCTTTCCTGTCGTCTTCGGTCTACTCAATCCTTTATGCTTTCCCCTTCAGGTGATATACAAAAGCAAGCACTTCCGCCACCGCCTGATAAAGTTCCGGAGGAATCAGGCCTCCGATATCCACATTGGCATAAAGCATACGTGCCAATGGCTTATTTTCTACAATTTCAATGTCATGCTCCCTGGCAATCTCCTTGATCTTCTGTGCCAGATAATCTTCACCTTTTGCAAGCACATAAGGAGCATCGTACCTGTCCGGATCATACTTGATCGCTACCGCAAAATGTGTCGGGTTCGTAATAACAACGTCTGCTTCCGGAAGCTGCTGCATCATTCTCCGCTGGGAAGCCTCACGCATACGCTGTCTCTGCTTTCCCTTGATCTGCGGATCCCCTTCCTGGTTCTTATATTCATCCTTCACTTCCTGCTTGGTCATCATCATATCCTGCCTGAACTTCCATTTCTGATAAGCAAAATCAAGCAGTGCAATGACCATATAAGCTGCCGCCACCTTGATTCCTACAGAAAACAGGATATCCCCTACTAGTCCGATTGCCTGATACAGACCGATATCATACAACAAATACAGCTCTGATGCATATTTCTGAACCTCAGAAAACGCAATATAACCGATCACGCCAATCTTTGCAATCGATTTGATCAGTTCCACGATCGAATTCTTTGAAAAAATCCTTCCAAAACCCTTTACCGGGTTTAATTTACTGAATTTAGGCTGTAACGGCTTCCCGGTAAGCTTCCATTTAACCTGTACGACATCACAGACAAACGCAATGACAACCGCAATCAGCAAAACCGGTCCCATCATAAGCAGCATCTGCAGAATCATCTGACGCAGAATCACGGAAATTGTTGCAAACGGAACAGCACTGTCAAACATCTGAATGGCATCCGGAATCGCATTGTACATTCCCCGGAAATAATTCACAAAGCCTTCTCCGAGAGTCCCTGCATAAAACCGGACAATCAGAAACAGCGCCAGGATTCCGGCCGCATTTGCAACCTCCTTACTCTTGGCAACCTGTCCTTCCTTCCGGGCATCCTCTAACTTCTTGGAAGTCGGCTGCTCGGTTTTCTCTCCGCCAGGACCATCCTTTGCAAAGAACTGAAGCTGATATTCCAACACCGCGCCCAATCCTCCTAACTCATTGCCTCTACAAAGCTCACCATGACCTTTTTCATCTGGTCAAAGACAAAGCCTGCCGCCTCAGGCAGCATCGCCATGGATAAAAATAATACGGAAAGACCGACCAGAATCTTCAACTGGATACCAACCGCAAACATATTCAGCTGCGGAGACACCTTTGCCAGCACACCGAGAATGGCATTCAGCAGAATCATCACGGTAAAAACCGGCAGGCAGATCCGGAATCCAATGATCACAAAATCGGTCATAAAGCTGATAAAACCGGTCAGCATTTTATGAAAACGGAATACGGTTCCGTTAATCGGAATCAGCGTATAGGCTTCTACAAACGCAGATAAGAGATAACGGTACATTCCTGAAATAATCAACATCAGCATAATCATATAATTATAAATAACACCTGATATGGATGTCTGCTGTTTCGTCGTCGGATCAAACATACTCGCCATGGACAAACCAATATCCATATCCACGATCTGTCCGGCAAAGGACATGATCGAAGTACAGAAATTCGTTCCAAACCCCAGCAGAAGGCCTGTAACCACCTCTTTCATCACAATCACCGTATATTCCAGAAGTCCGTTATAAACGATCTCCGTTTCCGGCAGAGTGTGATACAGAAGCAGGGTAATAAAAAAACTCAGTCCGGCACGGATTCTTGCCGGTGTATTTCCCATGCTGAAAAACGGTGCAACAAAAACAAAACTCGCCACCCGTATAAAAATCAGCAGAAAATACAGCAATTCATTGTAAGTAAAATCATAATTGATCATAAGCTACCTGATATATAACGGAAAATCAGACCACAAGCGGATCATAAACTGTGTCATCTCATTCAGCATCCAGTGACCAAGTACAATCAGTGCAAAAAATACTGCTATAATTTTTGGAACAAAGGTCAGTGTCTGTTCCTGAATGGATGTGACGGTCTGAAAAATACTGATAATCAGACCAACCACCAGCGAAACAAGCAATATCGGTGCGGCAACCTTAATCACCAGATAAAGTGCCTCGCTCGAAACAGCAGTTACCTCTTCAATCCCCATTTATCTGCTCCTTCCAAATTCTTAAGTGCGTTCCTGATTCTGCCTGCTACCTGCTAATAGAAGGTTTTAATCAGATTTCCAATAATCAGACTCCAGCCATCTGCCAGAATAAACAGCAGGATCTTAAACGGCATGGAAATGGTTGTCGGCGGCAGCATCATCATACCCATACCCATGAGAACTGATGCCACGACCATATCAATGACAATAAACGGAATATAAATATAAAAGCCGATAATAAATGCAGTCCTGAGTTCACTGATAATAAAGCTTGGGATAAGAATTTCCGTAGGAATTCCATCAAGTGTTCCGTCCCATTCCTCTCCGCTGATCTCAAAGAATAACGTCACGTCCTTCTTCTGGGTCTGCCCATACATAAATTCACGTAAGGGCTGTAAGCCTTCATCAAAAAATTCCTCCTGCGTGATCTCCCCGTTTTCAAAGGGAACCAGGGCCTCCGTATAAATCGTTGTAATCGTCGGCCGCATCACGAAAAAGGTCAGAAACAAAGCCAACCCAATCAACACCTGGTTTGGAGGTGCCGTCTGGGTATTCAGTGCTGCCCTGGTAAAATGTAACACAATGAGGATTCTGGTAAATGAAGTGAGCATGATCAGCAGCGTCGGTGCCAGTGCGATCAGTGTCAGCATAATCAGAATCCTTAATGTCCCGTTAATCTGCCCATTACCTTCATTACTGGTAATGGTAAAGGTATTACCGATATTCAGTTGCGATAAATCACTCTGATCCTCAGCTGTTCCTGGATCCTGCCTTGTGGTGCTTTCCGTGGTTTCCCCGGTAAGCCCTGTCGATGTGGAAGATGCCTGTACGGAAAACTGCGGAATAATACACAATATGCCTACCGTCATCAGCAGGCATACCATGTTTATGATCTTTTTCATAAAGTGCTTCATTTATTCTTTCTCTTTTTTCCCCAGATTCTTTACACTGGCAAACACCCTGGAAAAATCCATCTGATGCTGTCCTTTCCCGGCTGTGAGCATCAACTCTTCCTCCGATAACTCGGTCAGCATATGTACTTCATCCTTGCCAATGGCGATGAGGACATATTTCGTCCCGGCACGCACAATCTGCAGATACTTGTTGGAAGTAATTCTGCAGGTTTCGATCACCTCCAGATTGTCTGCATTGCTCTTTACCTTCTGGTATCTTGCGATCCAGCGTGTTGTGAAGTAGGTAATCACCAGAACAAACACAAACAACAGCAGAACGGTCAGAAACTGAAGATAGCTGTCAGTCCTTGATGTAATGGCAAGGAGCATAATTAACCAACTACTTTCTTAACAGCTTCCAATACACGGTCTGCCTGGAACGGCTTCACAATAAAGTCCTTTGCTCCTGCCTGGATGGATTCGATAACCATTGCCTGCTGTCCCATTGCAGAACACATAATTACAAGAGCGTTGGAATCAGCTTCCTTGATTTTCTTTAAAGCTCCGATTCCATCAAGCTCCGGCATGGTAATATCCATCAGCACCAGATCCGGCTTTAATTCAGTGTACTTTTCAACTGCCTTTAATCCGTTTTCAGCTTCTCCTACAACATTGTATCCATTCTTGGTAAGAATGTCCTTGATCATCATTCTCATAAATGCTGCATCATCAACGATTAAAATATTCTTTGCCATAATTTTTCTCCTATTTCTAGTTAATTATCTCGGTTACCCGGACACCAAAGCTCTCTTCAATTACAACTACTTCGCCTTTGGCTACATACTTGCCGTTTACAAGCACATCAATCGGCTCTCCGGCAATTTTGTCAAGTTCAATGATGGTTCCCGGTGCAAAATCCAGGATTTCTGCAATCGACTTCTTGGTTCTGCCAAGCTCTACCGTAACTTCCAACGGAACATCCTTAATCAAACCGATGTTTTCCTGTCCCGGAATGGCGGCGGCAGCATTGTTAAAGCTCTGGAACTGTGCAGGCTGCACGTTCATGGGCTGCTGTGCATTCATCTGGGGCATTCCCATATTCATCTGGTTCATGCCCATGTTCATATTCGGCATACCCATCTGTGGCATACCCATCTGTGGCATTCCCATATTCATATTCGGCATGCCCATCTGCGGCATTCCCATGTTCATATTCGGCATTCCCATATTCATCTGATTCATATCCATATTGGCCGGATTACTCATCGTCTGATTCTGATTCATGGAAGCCGTCGGCGGAACATATGGTTCCGGATCCACAGCCGGTGTCGGCACCGGTTCCGGAGCGGGTGCAGGTTCGCCTGCAGCTGCCGGAGCAGGTTCTGATTCTCCGGAGCTTGATGCTACAAAGGTTTCATACAGGCTCCTTGCAAATTCTATCGGGTAAAGCTGCATGATCGTACTGTCCACCAGATCGTCAATCTGCATCCGGAAAGAAATCTTTACAAAGTTTCCTGCCAGAAATCCTTCAATTGATTCCCCGCTTTCAACTTCTTCCAGATTTAAGATACTTGCCTCCGGGGGGCTGATATCGATCACCTTTCCAAGCATTGTGGAAAGTGAGGTTGCAGCAGATCCCATCATCTGGTTCATCGCTTCTGAAATGGCGCTTAAGTGAAGCTCTCCAAGTTCTCCATCGGTGTTGGTTCCGTCTCCACCCATCATCAGATCTGCGATTACTTTCACATCATGATCCTTCAGCACCATAATATTGGCGCCATCAAGACCTGCCGTATATTTAATTTTAATAAAAACACATGGTCTCTGGTAATCCTCTACTACCGTATCCCAGGTAGCCATGGTAACTACCGGTGTTGTAATATTGACCTTACGATTGACCAGTGAGTATAACGTTGTTGCAGAGGACCCCATGCTGATATTGGCAATTTCGCCAATTGCATCCCGCTCTATATCGGTCAGCGCATCCGCGTTGGATGCCGGAGCTGCACCCGCCGTAGCTGCCGGTGCATCATCGGATGATCCTGCCGGTTCGTCCTTTGAAGCATTATTACTGCTGTCGGACAAATCCATTCCGTTGAGTAGTGCATTAATTTCATCCTGCGTTAACGTTCCGTCCATGCCTTACTCCCCCTCTCTGATTACTGATGTTATCCGGACAGCATATTTGTCCTGACTTGAACCGGGCAATGCTGTAAATTTGCGGATATTTCCTACATAGACTGACATTTCAGAATTCACATTGGTATCCAGCCGGATGATATCACCGCACTGCAGACCAAGGAAATCATTTACGGATACCTGGCTCTTACCGAGAACCGCCCGGATCGGAGCATCCACTCTCTTGATGAGAGATTCAATCTGCTCTTCATAATCCGTGGAATCGTCCTTTTTCATCGTGGAGAACCAGTACTTTGTATTCAGCTTATCAATAATGTCTTCCAGTGTAAAGAACGGAAGGCAGACATTCATAAACCCTTCAACATCACCGATCTTCACATTCATCGTCACAATGGCGATCATGTCACTCGGTGCGATGACCTGTGCGAACTGGACATTCGTTTCAATCCGGTCCAGCATCGGAGAGATGTCAAGTACATTCTTCCATGGCTCTCTCATAAGCTGCATGCACACAATCATCATCTTCTGGATAATGGTCATTTCAATTTCGGAGAAGTCACGGTTCCGCTCCAGCGGTGCTCCCTGTCCTCCGAGCATACGGTCAATCATGGCAAAGCCAAGATTAGGTGCTAATTCTATAATAACATTCCCTGTCAAGGGTTTAAAGTCCACAATTCCCAAAATAACCGGATTGGAAAGTGCATTCGTAAATTCCGAAAATGTAACCGTCTCGGAGCTTGCTACCGTAGCCTGTACATTCTTGCGCAGATAAACCGGCAGATTGGTCGATAGCAGCCGTCCATAATGCTCATATATAATTTCCAATGTCCGCAGGTGTTCTTTGGAAAACTTGGCAGGGCGCTTAAAGTCATAATCCTTAACCTGTTTTTCTTTCGGCTCCTGCATCTGCTCCATATCAAGCTCGCCACTGCTTAGCTGTGCGAGCAGATTATCAATTTCACTTTGCGATAGTACCTCGCCCACCGGTCCTCACCTCCTTCTTTCTTTACGCAGTGCCCTGCGTATTACTGATAAAGAGGATTGCTCAAGGTTACATCAAAAATGAAATCAGATCCATACAAAGCCTGAATTCTGCTCAGGATTTCATCCTTTACTGCCTGCGGATTCTCAGATGCTTCCTCCATGGTATACTGACTGAAGGCTTCGGTAATTTCGCCCTTGATCAGATCTTCCTTGTTTACAAGATCAGCAAAATAAGTCTTATAATCTGCATTCTTCTTATTCATGGACAGAACGATCGAAGTGCTTACATAATGTACTTTACCGGTATTTTCCCCACTGCTGTTTGTGGTAGCGGAGGGCTTTAGCTGAATCGTCATATCGGCGATCGTATAAGTATCAATATCATCAATGGCGACTGTTTCTGTTTCCTGTGACTCTTCATCCGTTCCTAATTCCAGCTGGATTGCAGATGCCACTTCCGTGACAAATGCTGCTGTTTTTTTATTCGTATTCAGTACACTGAACATCATAATTGAGGTCAGAACAATATTCACGATCAACAATACAAGAATTGCGACCGAAATGAGGTTTTTCTTCATGATAGTAACACCTTTCTAGTTATAAGAACTTAATGCGTTATAAATCCGGATTTCCACCCGACGGTTCATTGCTCTTCCTTCCGGTGTGGAATTATCGGCAATAGGAATGTATTCACCTCTTCCCGAATGCTTCACCCTGCTCATATCAAGTGTTGTATTGTCGCGCAGATAGTAAAATACGGAAAGTGCACGCCCCGCACTCAGTTCATCATTATTCGAATACTTCGCACCGGACATCGGAACGTTATCTGTGTGTCCTTCTATTTCGATAGTCCCTTCTGCAAACCGCTGCAAAATAATACCGAGCTGGTTCATCATTGACAGAGATTCCTGTTTTAATTCTACTTTTCCCGAATCAAAAAGCAACGCTCCATTTACTGTAAGCTGCACATACTGTGAAGTAAACTCGATGTCCACTTCCTTATCCAGATTTTTCTCTTCGAGAGCTTCTTCCACCTTTCCTGCCAGTTCTTCAGACTGCTTCATCTGCTCCTCGTCCACCATTTCCCTGGCTTCCTCGAATTCCTTGGGCATTTCCTCACCCTCCGGATTCATGCCGGTGCTGTTAATGTACTTATCCAGCTCATTCAACTGGCTTACACCGTTACTGATCAGCATGCCATCGCCAATCGCAGAAGCACCTCCGCTGAAAATACTGAAGGTCTGGTTAAAGGATGCTGCCATCAGTTCAAACTTCTGGGCATCCATTGTGGACATGGAAAACAACATAACGAAGAAACAAAGCAGAAGGTTCATCAGATCCGCAAAGGTCGACTGCCACGCTGGCGCTCCCTTCGGCGGTTCTTCCGGCTTTCTCTTAGCCAACCTCTTCACCTCCCTCGGCAGATGCATTGGCACGGTCTGCCGGTGCCAGGAAGGATTTCAGTTTTTCTTCGATAACACGTGGATTCTCACCCGCCTGAATCGAAAGCAATCCTTCAATAGCAATTTCTTTCATGGTAATTTCATTTGCATTATTTAACTTTAATTTAGTTGCAACCGGCGTACAGATCCAGTTGGCAAGCAGGGATCCGTATAAGGTGGTAACCAGTGCTACCGCCATGGAAGGTCCGATACTGCTCGGGTCATCCATTTCATAAAGCATGTTAACCAGACCGATCAGTGTACCAATCATACCCCAGGCAGGACCCATGGCGCCCAGGTCTTCCCAGAAGGAAATTTTGCCCTTATGGCGTTCTTCAATGCTGACAAGCTCGGTTTCCAGAATGCCGCGTACCAGATCCGGATCCGTACCATCCACAATCAGAAGGATTCCCTTCTTCATAAACTCGTCATCCAGATTACCTGCGGCCTCTTCCAGAGAAAGAAGTCCTTCCTTACGGGCCACATTGGAAAGGTCAATAATCTGACTGATCATGGACTTCACATCGTTTGCAGGAGTCTTGAACACAAGTAAAAAGCTCTTCAAGCCGGCCACATAGTTTTTAAGGGTTGTCGATGCCATAATCGCAAAAAAAGCGCCACCAAATGTAATAATTGCTGACGGAGGATCTATGTATCGCCCAAAGTTCTCTGCACCTGCATTACTGATAATACCATATATACACATGCCAAAGCATAACACTAAACCAAGAATTGACGCTAAATCCACTTTGTATCACCTTTTTGCGTTAATCTGCAAAAATATCCTTTCTATACGATTTTACAAGATTTTTGACCTCTTGTCTACTTTCTTTTATAATTATTTTCCTTCCGGTTGTAAATAGAACAACCGTATCCGGCGTTTCTTCAACAAGTTCAATAAGATCCGGGTTTACCAGTACTTTTCTACCATTCATCTTCGTAACTTCAATCATCTGTCCACACCTCCGGAAAAATACCTTAAGGGAACGGGCTGCTTCTGCCCGTTCCCTTACACCTTTATGCGTTTTAAAGCTTCCTCTGCTTCTCTTTTAATTATTGATTGTCACTATTCAGCACTACCGTTTCAGATTGGTCAGTTCTTCCAATAAGGTATCGGATACGGTGATGATTCGGCTGTTGGCCTGGAAACCACGCTGGGTCGTAATCATTTCGGTAAATTCAGCAGAAAGATCCACGTTACTCATTTCCAGTACGCCGGAGTTCATATAACCACCATCTGCGGTAATGTCCTCCCCCACTCCGTTAAAGTCTCCGGAGTTCTGTGTTGCGGAATAGAGGTTATCTCCCTCCTTGGAAAGACCGGATGCATTGGCAAAGTTTGCAACTGCGATCTGTCCTAACAGTCTCTTCTGTCCATTGTCATAGAAAGCATAGATCTTACCATCCTTCTGAATGGCAATACCACTCATTTCACCCACCTTACGTCCGGAACCGATACCCTTACCCTTCGATCCTACAAAGGTAGAGCTTCCGTTGTTGTTCTGGTTCGAGGTTGCGGAGAAATCTGCGGTAATGTTCTCAAAACTTGGAAGATTTGCAACTGTAATGGTAAGCGAAGTCTGTGTGGAAGCATCTCCCTTTGCTTTTCCCGCATTTACAAAAGATCCATCCTTCGTGCTATACTGAAGAAGTGTCGTTTCACCGCTTGTATCACCAGCATGTCCTGTAACACCATCAAATTTCATATAATCCGTAACCTTTTTTCCTGTTTCCACAATGCTCTTTCCGTTGGAGTCCAGAATATCCTCCAGCTTCAAATAGAACATACCGTCATCAGCCGTTGTGTCTTCATCATGCAGTGTGCATCGCACGGTATACTTAAATCCCTTGTTATCATACACCTCAAGATTCACTACTCTTCCTTCTTTGCTGGTTACATTGGTATCATTCGTATCAATAATACCTGCGAAGGTTGCCTGGCTGGTTGCCTGTGCCGGATAGGTCATATTGGCTTCGGTCATAACACGGAGTGCCGTTACGGTATCCTTCTTGATCGTGGTAGGATCTTCCGTATCCGGAAGCCATCCCATAACATTATAACCGGTACTGGTCATGGCAAGGTTACCGGCGCCATCCACATAGAAGGAGCCGTCCCTTGTAAAGAAGTTCTGACTTCCGTTATTCACAACGAAGAAGGATTCTCCCGTAATCATCACGTCAAACGGATCGTTCGTTGTCTGTGTTGCACCCTGCTGGGTAATTGCGGTTTTAATCGCACTGGTCTTGGATCCAAGACCGATCTGACGTGCATTCGTACCACCGACACCGGTTGTTGCATTGGCACCGGATGCTGCCTGTGTGGTCTGATACATCAGGTCACTGAATGTCATGGACTGTGACTTGTATGCGGTTGTATTTACATTGGCGATATTGTTACCAATAACGTCCATTCTTGTCTGGTGTGTTTTAAGACCTGCCACACCAGCATATAATGCTCTCATCATAATGAAATGACCTCCTTGTTTTGAGCCGTCCTTTCATTCCGTCTGTCAGTCGGGAATGTCTGCCTCCGTAAGGTCCAGCTTATATAATAACGGCTCCATCAATATTTGTAAAGATATTTTCATCTGTTTCGTTCTGCTGCATTGCGGTCACAACAGTATTATTGGGAATGTTCACAATAAATGCCAGCTGATCCACAAGCACCAGGGATTCTCTGATTCCCTTTTGAGAAGCTTTGGCGGTTCCTGCCTGCAAGCGTTCCTTCTGATCCTTTGTCAGTTCAATGTTTCTGTTTGAAAGCCGTTGTGCAGCATGCTTGGAAAATCTTACTTCCCTGCTGCCCTGTGTGCTTTCCAGAATTTCCTGAAAGCTTTTCCCATCCGTGGTCCTTACAGGAGTGTTACCTGTTGTTCCATTCAGGTACTGATCCTGCAGCTGCTCAATCGTAAGGAATCCATTATTCTTCACGATCATGGTTGTTCTCCTCCCTGAGATCCTTATGCTTCCTGTGTCTTATCTGCGTTTTCACCGTTCTCTCCGGATTCTCCTGCATTTTCCTGTGCACGGTCATGTTCCTTTACCAGCTCTTCCATACGCTCCACGTACTTCTGAAGCTTCGTCGCATAACTGTCCGGAACAAAGCTCTTCTGATAGGTTGTCATTGCTTCATAACCCTTCTTCAGAGTTTCTACGGCTTCTTTATCACCATAGGTTAACTGGTCAATACCCGGAAGCTTGTTCATTGCTACGCAGAACGCTACGGCAAGATCATAGGAAGACTGATATTCCTCACTGATGACTGCAGTGACATCTTCTGCGGAATACTTCGTTCCGTCAATGGATACATATGCTTTGTTGTTTTCATAGGTAACGTATTCCACCGTTCCCTGAATTGTCTTGGATTCTCCGTTTGAATCGGTCGAGGTTACTTCTACAAGTTTTCCTACCATAGAGGATGCTCTGGATAATTCCATGGAGGACGCCATATTCTGCATCTGCTCTACCTGGGAAAAGGTTGCATACTGGGATATGTATTCGGTATTGGATGTAGGCTCTAACGGATCCTGGTACTTCATCTGTGCTACCAACAGTTGTAAAAAAGCATCCTTATCCATACCACTGTTGCTTTTTGTTGCTTTTTTCGCAGAGGTTTCTGCTGCGGTCTGCTGAATCTTGCCGTCTTTAACTACTGCACTTACTGCCATATTCTCTCCTTTCTGACTTTCCTATGCGGTAAAGTCTACGGTATTTCCGTTTGCTTCCATCATCTTTGCGGCAAGCACCTCTTCTTCGGTTGCCTCTTCTTCAAAAGATGCATCCAGGGAAGCAAGATTGATTCTTCTGGGCGTTCTGCGCTGCTGTTCATACGCTTCCTGCCCGGGATTCTCCTGTCCCTGCCATAAGCTGCTCTCAAAGCCTCTGGTGTCTACGGATACTTCAATGGCTTCTACCTTCACTCCCTGATCATTCAACGCTTCCTTAAGCTGTATCATCTGCGTTTCCACAGCAGTTTTCACGGCTTCATTCTGTACATGGAACATTGCGGTAATCTCTCCTGCATGGTTCGTAAGCTGCACGTGAACGGTTCCAAGACTCTGCGGATGAAGCTGCATTTCAAGGGAATCCACATTCGGTGTAATCCGGATCCTGATGTTACTTAAAATCTGATCCATGATTTCCTGCGTGTTCGAGGTATAAGCGGTCGTGCTTTGTGTAAACCCGGTTTCATTTACCGCTGTGCGGTTCTGTAACGGATTGTTAAGCATTGCCTGATCGGGTACCGCCTTGGCTCCGGTATCTTTTCCTGCGGAACTCTGCCTGCCGCTTTCCTGTTTCGTGGCACTTCCTGAATCCCCGGAATCGGCTTTCGTCATCTGAACGGTTCCTGTTACATTTCCTTTGCCATCCGTTTCCAGCGAAACCTCCTGTCCGTTCACACGAATGTCCACATTCATTCTCTGCTCTTTTTCTTCCCCATTAACATTTCCATTCACAGATTCTTCGCCGGATGTCCCATCTGCCGGAACATTTTCCACGCTCTGCATCCATTCCTGTACGTCTGCCATCGCACCGGTCAACTCTTCCGGTGTCAGGGAAAGGATCTGCTGCAGCTCCCGGGTCAGTTCACCTGCCATCTGCTGCAAGGACTGGAGCTCCTGAAAAAGTGCCTCATTGGTTAATAATGATGAGGGATCCGCTTCGCCGCTTAAGGTCAGAACAAGCTGGGATAAATTTGCCGGATCAAGTAAAGAAACCATATTAAATCCCAGAATCTCCATTGCCTTCTGTAAATCTTCTTCCGACACATCAAGGGTTTCCATTATGGAATTCTTCATCTTGTCGGCGGCTTTGGTGATTTCATCGGCCTGTTTTTCAAAAGAGCCGGTCTCTGGCGACCGTTCCGTGTTATTCACATCGGGAATCTTACGGCTGTCTGTGGTGTTCTTCGACATTTCCGTAACATTCGCTGTTCCGGTACTCTTCGTTACAGCTGACGGACGCGTCTCATACAGATTGCGGTTTCCTGTCGTTGCCTTGTTCATCGCACTTCCGAAATTACTGTCTGTTCCACAGGTCTTAGAGGGAACAGCATTTCCGGTATTGATGTAATCAGGCAGCGGGCCCGCGTTCTTTACAGGTGCACTCGTCATCTTTTTTCCTCCTTTATTATTTTTTCAAGGTACAATGAATATATCGGTCAAAGGAGTAACCTCCTTAAGACTCCGGATCCATAATTTTAGTAAGCTGGGCGGCAACGACCGGATCCATCGCACCTAAAATCTTCCCCCGGTCGGCAGCATCCATCACACTTAAAATTCTTGCTGCCAGATCAAGATTGTCGGTCATATCTTCAAAAATTGCAGCTGCCTGCTTGGGCTTCATTTCGGAATAAGCCTTCGCATAATCCTTGACTTCATCCGTTTCTTCTGTCTGCGCTGCCACCTGTTTATACAGATACTCTGCCGTAGCAGGATCCATGGATTCGTAATACTTCTTATATTCCTCGATTCCCGGTCCCTTATCAGCATAGACTACTTCTTCATAAAACTGGGTCTTAATCTTCTCAAATTCCAGCTGGCTGTCCTCAAAGGTCTTCAGCCGTTCAATCTCTGCCTTTAACTGGGAAACCTCATCGGTATTCTCGGTATTGGTGGATTTTGCCCGTTCCAGCTCCAGTTCCAGCTCCTTGATATAATCCACGGCCTCCTGCAGACTGCTATAGCCGCCGTATGACCGTGAATCATCGGCAGGAACTTCCGTATCGCTGTTCTTTGGAAGGATCAGATTCACAACCGGCACATCCTTTAATACCGGAGTCAGCACATTACTTCCAAATCCACCCAGATCAAGCTTTACAACCAGACACAGAATTGCAATCCAGATCAGTACAATGATAAAGGTTACCAAAAATACCGATCCGCTGCCTGTCTCCTCCTCATCCGCAAGATCTGCCTCCTGGCTGGCAATTTCCTTTGCCCTTGCCCTTGCTGCCTTCTTCTGGTCCTTCTGCTCCTTTTTCAGTTGTTTCTTTTCTTCCTTCAGACGCTGCTTTTCCGCTTTTGCCTCTTCAGGAGTCATTACATCTCCTACTTCCGAACTCAAAATACTCTCTCCTATGCTTTCCTGCCGTATGTATAACTGACAAGCTCATCGATTTCCTTGGATTCCCTTTTGTTTTCTTCCTTCACAAACTGCCCGAACGCCTTCTCACGCAGCTTTTCCTGCGTTTTACTCTCCTGCATGGCGGTCTGAAGGGCAAGCCTTGCTTCCTCCATGCGGTCCTGTGCACGCTTCACATTAAGCTGCTGATCTGCAATAAACTCATCCATACGAAGCAGTGCTTCTTTATTCTCAATAATATCCATGATATTCAGGGTATTTTCCCGTAAAGCGCGCCCCTCGTCTTCATAAGCCTCTTTACGTTTCTTTAACTGTTCGAGCTTATCCTCTTCCTCGTTCAATGCTGCCCTCGCTGCCGCGAACTCATTCTTTGCCTGCTCTTCCAGTTTCTTTTTTATTTCCAGAATGCTCTGCATCCGGTATCTAAACTTAGCCATCGAAAATTTCCTTCAGCATGGATACGGTCTGTTCAAAGGTAAACTTATCGGACACATCCTGCATCAGGAACTCATTGACCGCTCCGATCCTGGAAACCGCATAATCAATGTCGGGGTTGCTTCCTGCCTTATATGCACCGATATTAATCAGATCCTCTGCCTCTGCATAAGTAGCCATGACATTCTTAAGCCTGCCGGCATAGGACTTGTGCTCCCTCGTTGCAATCTGGCTCATGCAACGTGAAATACTCTGTAACACATCAATCGCCGGATAATGATTCTTATGCGCCAGCTTACGATCCAGCATAATATGTCCATCCAGAATGCTTCGTGCCGTATCGGTGATCGGTTCATTAAAGTCGTCACCGTCCACAAGTACGGTATAAAGTCCGGTAATTGAGCCTTTATCCGAACATCCGGCGCGCTCTAAGAGTTTTGGCATCTCCGAATAAACGCTTGGCGGATATCCCCGCGATACCGGAGGTTCTCCACTTGCCAGTCCAATCTCTCTTTGTGCCATGGAAAAACGCGTCATGGAGTCCATCATCAGAAGGACATCCTTTCCCTGATCACGGAAGTATTCCGCGATCGCTGTTGCTGTCTGCGCTGCTTTCTTACGCTCCAGCGCCGGCTTATCTGAGGTTGCAACCACAACGACCGAACGCTTCATGCCCTCCGGTCCCAGGTCTCGCTCAATAAATTCACGCACCTCTCTGCCTCGTTCACCGATCAGTGCGATGACGTTAATATCTGCTTTTGTATTCCGGGCAAACATGCCCATTAAGGTAGACTTTCCAACTCCGGAGCCTGCAAAGATCCCGATTCGCTGTCCCTTGCCAACGGTGATCAGGCCGTCTACAGCCTTTACTCCCAAAGGAAGGACTTCGGAAATAATCTTTCTCGACATGGGATCCGGGGGCTTCGCCTCTACCGAATATTCCTCACCCGATAAAACCATCTCTTCATTCGGGCGTCCCAATCCATCCAGTGTATGGGATAACAAGGACTCATCCACGCGTACCTTTAATGGTGCACCCGTATTCTCTACGCTGCTTCCAGGTCCGATTCCTTCGACATCCTCATAGGGTATCAACAGATTTCTTCCGTTTCGGAATCCAACCACTTCAGCAAGTGCAGGCTTACTGCCTGCATTCGCCGCACTCGGATAAATCATGCAGATATCCCCCAGCTTTGCTGAAGGTCCCGCTGACTCAATGGTCAGCCCTACAACATTTACTACCTTTCCGCGTACCTTGAATAAATCATCTGTGCATACGGATCTATATTTATCAAACTGAATATCTGAAATATCCATCCCGGTATTCCCTTTCTGCTTAGCAACTGTTCAGTACTCTCACAGTTACAATGCAAAATCCTTTCCAAAACCGGCTTTGCCAGTGGGATTTTGCTTTACTTAGGACTTCTGATAAGCAAGCAGCATCAACCGGCGTTTCAGTTCTGCAAGCTCGGTATCGAGCGAGCAGTCATACACACCGCCTTCTGTTTCAATCATACACTGTGCCCGTGCAAGTGCTGCATCCGAAACGATCTCCACCGATCCGCTCTGCATACCGGCTTCTTCCAGCAAAGCTCCCTTCTGTTCCTGCACATAAGCATAATCTTCTTTTGCCACATGAACAATGATAGAACCTGTGCCATCCACCTTCAGCAATGTATCCTGTAAAAGCTTCAAAACCAGCTCCTTGTGTTCCTTCGCCTCCACCTTGAAAATATGACTGTAGACATCACATAAGGTATCGACCATCAGAGGTTCCATTTCTTCGAGTTTCTTTTGATATTCCTGTTCCTGCTGCAGCCGTTCATCCTCACACTGCTTCTGCAGCTCCTGCACGGAATCAAGACCCTTCCGGTACCCTTCCTGATAGCCCTGTTCATTCGCTTCTTCAAAGGCTTTGGCCTTCATCTGGTCAATTTCAAGCTGTGCCTGTTCCTTTTCCTGTTCGATCTGCGCCTGCAGACCCGCCAGTTCATTCCTTGCTTCTTCAATTTCCTGCTTTAACTGCTCCTGCTCCTGAATGGATGCATTCTGCTGGGAAGCAGCTTCTGCATCCGGCTCTAATAAAACATCGACCTTCTCGGCATTCAGTCCCTCCGTAAAGCCATCCTGTGCTGCTACAAGCTCGTGCTCCGGCTGACGGCTTCTACGCTCTGCTTCCTCCTTAAGGCGCTTTTCCAGTATGGCATTCATATCAATCACACGGGCATCCTCACCCAGGTGAACAAAACCCACTTTATATAAATTACTAAACAATGATCTCGTCACCTCCGCCTCTGGAAATTACGATATCTCCGGAATCCTCCAGCCTACGGATGATATTTACAATCTTCTGCTGTGCCTCTTCCACATCCTTCATGCGGACAGGTCCCATAAATTCCATATCTTCCTTAATCATGACAGCAAGACGCTTGGAAAGGTTATTAAAGATTGCATTCTGTA
Organism: Firmicutes bacterium CAG:95; assembly: GCA_000438155.1. Lineage (GTDB taxonomy): Bacteria > Bacillota > Clostridia > Lachnospirales > Lachnospiraceae > Suilimivivens. The sequence goes on along the minus strand of FR902954.1, from coordinate 11,052 downwards.
CCTGTTCGTTTGCACCCTTAAGTGCAAGAGCCAGGTCGTTATTATCCACATCACGCAGCACACGCTGAATTGCACGATCGTCCAGAAGAAGAATATCTTCGAATACGAACATCTTCTTGCGGATCTCGTCTGCCAGCTCCGGCTCTTCGATTTCCAGTGATTCCATGATGTGCTTCTCGGTTCCACGATCTACTGTATTCAAAATATCTACAACCGCATCGACACCGCCAATAATGGTGTAATCCTGATTTACTAAGGATGACAGCTTGGATTCGAGCACCTTCTCCACTTCCTTCACAATATCCGGGCTTGTCCGGTCCATCACCGCGATACGCTTGGCAACATCTGCCTGACGGTCCGGAGGCAGGGCGGAAATAATCAAAGCTGCCTGTGATGGAGGCAGATAGGACAAAATAAGGGCGATCGTCTGCGGATGCTCATCCTGAATAAAGTTAAGCAGCTGGGATGCGTCGGTCTTTCGCACAAACTCGAACGGTTTTACCTGCAAGGATGCGGTCAGCTTGCCAATGACATCCATTGCCTTCTCGCTTCCGAGGGCCTTCTCCAAAAGCTCCTTGGCATAACCGATACCACCTTCTGCTATGTACTGCTGTGCCAGGCAGACCTGATAAAACTCCTCAATGATCTCTTCCTTAACCTGAGGGGTAACACTCCTGGTATTGGCAATTTCCAGTGTCAGCTCTTCAATTTCTTCTTCCTTTAAATGTTTAAATATCATTGCTGACTTCTCCGGGCCTAATGCAATCAGCAGGATTGCCGCCTTTTGAAGTCCGCTCATACGTTCTTCGCTCATGATTATCTAACCTTCCTAAAGTGCAGGTTTAACCCCAGTCCTCATTCAGCCAGTTTCGTAAAAGACTCGCTGCCGCCTCCGGATTTTCATCCACAAACCGTTCAATCAGTCTTCTTGTCTCAGACATCTGCTCGGTATTGATATTTTCAAGCTCGGTCTCAGGCTGGGACTGTAACAGATCCTCCACAGCAAGCTCTTCGGGCTGTTCTGCTGCCTTGTCTCCACGCATGCTTCGCAGTACTACAAAAACAAGAAGCGCCAGGATGCCAACGATAAGAACTATCGTCATAATATCCGTAGCAGAAATACCCAGGCCCTCAGAATCCACAAACATATTCTCGGAATATGCCATAATGGAAATGTTGTCCGTCGGGAATCCGGTGGCTTTGGATACCATATCATAAAAGCTCTGATCCACATCAATTGCAGTCTGGCCTTCATTTGCAAGCTTGTACTCTTCCCAGGTCACTCCGTCTAAAAGCCCCTGAGCCTTCACCTCATCCTCGCGCACCATCACAATCTTGGTAAACGCACAGGAGATGGACGAATTGGTATAATTAATGGTACCTGCCGGGATCTGCTTGTCTGTAATCCGCTCACTCGGTGTATATTTGCGCTCTTCCTCAGAGGTCGTGGAGGCGCTTTCGGAATTATCCTGATAAACGTATTCCTGATTACCGTTGGAATCGGTTCCCGGCACATCGGAATTGCCGTTCGTTGCCTCGGAGCTGTAGATCCGCTCAGAGGACAAATACCCTTGTGTCTGTCCGTCCGCTACATAAAATTCATGATCTGTCTGGCTGCTTGTAGAAAAATCCAGATCCAGATTAACGGCTACCTCCACCTTGTCAAACTGGTTGGTTCCCATAACTACCTGGCGGACATTATTCTTGACCTTGTTCTCCCACTGTGCCTTGACACTGAGCTGGGAGCTTGCGGTTCCGGAAACGCTGTAGCTTTCCGAACCGGAATACAGGGTGTTTCCCTGCGTATCCATAATTACAATGCCTTCTTCGGTCTTATTTCCGATGGCAACCGCAATCGCCTTCGCAATACCTGCTGCCGTATCCTGTGTAATTTCCTCCTTGAGCTCCAAAACAACCCACGCCGAAGAATCCTCCTGCTTCGAAATCAGGGTTCCATCATTCTCCGGAATATTCAGTTCCACTACTGCAGACTTTACAAAAGAAAAGGTTCCCAGAAGATCCTGTGCCAGCCTTGTTTCCATATAAAGTTCGTAACGTTTCTGCTTATCGGACTCTGTTGTACTGAATCCGCCGCTTGTCACGTTATCGATGGTATATGAATTCGCCTGAATATTATTGGAGGCCAGCAGCAGATTTGCCTGTGAGAGCTGCTTCTTATTGATGGTAATCTGATAGGCATCGTCCGAAACCTGATAATCAAGCCCTTCACTTTCAAGAATATCTGCTATCTCGGACGCTTCTTTCGTTGTATCGCAGCTGCGCAGCAGCGTGTACTGCGGTCTTGTCAGGACAGTAACCAAAATAGCCAAGGCAAGAATCACTCCTGCCCCAGCTGATATAATGAACGTTTTTTGTTTGGTGGAAAAGCGATTCCACCATTCCAGAACTTTGTTAAAAAGCTCTTTTATCTTGTCAGCCATGATCTAACTCCTTAAATCTGAATCTGCATAATTTCCTTGTATGCTTCTAAAAACTTGTCGCGTACCGCTACCGTATAGCTTAATGCGGTCGATGCCTTACCCAGTGCAATACTAAGGTCATGCGTATTTTCAGATTCGCCTAGAGCCCATTTGATCTGCTCATTCTCCGCATCCGAAAGGTATGCATTCGTTGTTGACAGATTCTCGATTGCCTTATCAAGCATTCCTTCAAACTCTCCTGTAGAATGACTGGCATTCTGAATGGATGTACTCTCTGCTGCCTTGCGGATGGCATTAGAAGATATATTATAAAAACCGGATATATCTACCATGATGTTGTTATCTCCTGCATTTCATTTTATTTTATTTTATTTCCTTAATAGGATTCTGAATTAAGACTGTGCAATCTCGAGTCCCCTTGCAGCCATGGACTTACTTGCATTAAAGGCTGTTGCGTTCGCCTCGTAGGAACGGCTTGCATCAATAAGGTTCGTCATTTCGGTCACCACATTGACGTTCGGATAAGTCACATAACCGTTCTCGTCTGCATCGGGATGGGACGGATCATACACCATATTCATCTGCGTCCAGGTGTCCTCCTTCACAGAAGATACCTTAACCCCCTGATTCTTATAACGGTCGCTCGCAGTTCCAAAAATACTGCTGAAGGTTCCCTGCTTCGGTCCCTTCTCCTCAAAAGTTACTACCTTACGGCGGTAAGGTGTTCCATCCTCGGTACGGGTGGTATTCATATTCGCCACGTTCTCGGAGATGATATCCATGCGGTAACGCTGCGCTGTCATTCCGGACGCATTTACATTAAAGGAAGTAAAGATGCTCATCTATGTATTCCTCCTATTTCATAACCATTTTCAGATTGGCAAATTCCTGATTAATACTGTTGATCAGACCATTATATTTGATCTGGTTGGAGGCCAGCTCCACATTCTCCGTATCAATATCCACGTTGTTGCCATCAAGACGATATGAGAAGTTCGCCGCATCAGTATAAACACGTGCCTGCAGATCTCCGACATTTAAAGAAGATACCTTGTCATCCACCGATTCATACCGGCTGTTTCCAAGAGCCTGCCGGAGCTGGGCTTCAAAATTAATATCCTGTCTCTTATATCGTGGAGTATCTACATTGGCAATATTATTGGAGAGAATTTCATTTCTCTTCCAGGATGCATCTGCCGTCTTTCCCATTACATTAATATAATCAAAAACATTTGAATTAATCATCAGGTATTTCCTCCCTTGTTACATTATAGAAATAATCAGCCAAAAACACAAGATTTTTTTAAATTCCATGCCTAGTACCTATGTCCCAATTGTTACTGCTCACTCGTACCTCGTTCCACCATCAAACCTGCCACTGGCAGCTTCTCTGGATGCATGGCAAGTAACGATTCGCAGGCTCATTTAAAGTTTTGCTTCGCAAAAGGAGCCTGCTCACTCCTGAATCATGTTCTTACGCAGCCTGACAGCAAGTGTCTGGCTGCTGTGTGAACTGTAACGTCCTGATTGCTCCTGATTCAATAAAAATGGGATCTACGAAGCCCGCTTCCTAAATCCCTTTAATCCCTTGTAAAACTAATCCTTTAGTTCCTGTATTCCGTCTGTGTTCCATTATGCCGAAGCATTAATGCATATTCTCACGCTTTAATTTCTCAACTTCATCAAAAACCATATCATTCAGCACCTTGATATAGGTTCCCTTCATTCCGGAAGATCTGGATTCAATGACACCTGCACTTTCAAACTTGCGAAGTGCATTTACAATGACAGAACGTGTAATTCCGACACGGTCTGCAATTTTGCTGGCAACAAGGATTCCTTCCATGCCGTCGAGCTCTTCAAAAATATGCACTACTGCTTCCATCTCGGAATAGGAAAGTGTATTGATTGCTGATTTAATCACGGCAAGCTTTCTGGACTCTTCTGCACTCTCTTCGTTTACAGCACGCAGCATTTCAAGTCCGACTACCGTAGTTCCATATTCACAAAGGATAATATCGTCTATATCATACTGCTGATCACACTTGTAAATAAACAGGGTGCCAAGACGTTCGCCTGCAATCTCGATAGGGGTAATGATGGCCTGAAACTTACGGACATTTTCATCCTCAAAGCCCAGTGTTTCAAGGTTCACATTTTCCTTCGTGGAAAGAACTGCCAGAAGACGTTCATTCAGCATACCATCTATAAAGCCGCCTACCTGATCAACAATCAGTTCTGTGATAGATTCTACACCCTCACAGTCACCAACGCCCAATACCTTGCCCTTCTTGCTGATCACCAGTACATTGGAATCAAGAATCTCACACAACACGGAGCAGATATCGTTGAATACAACCTTGCTCGAATTGTTGTTATGAAGAAGCTTTCCGATCTTTCTTGTCTTATCTAATAACTGTACACTACTCATAATTCACGCCTTCCCCGTAACCAGATACAGGCATCACTATTTAACACCTGTTGAACACAGTATAACACAATTGATCTTTATTTACAATGATAATGCGTGAATTTTTGAATAATTTTATACTACTGCTAAAATTTTCAGAAATTATATTCAATAAGGAGTTAATCTTCCTTTTTTTCAATCTTTGTTACATACCCGCAATTTTCATTCATGCAGGCCAGCTTATTTCCCTTATAAAGCATTAAGGAGCCACACTTCGGGCACTTGTCCCCGGATGGCCGCTGCCATACCATAAAATCACACTCAGGTGCGCCAAGACAGCCATAGTACTTTCTGCCCTTACGGGTCATCTTCTGCACCAGATCCTTACCACACTTCGGACAGGCCACGCCGATCTTCTCATAGTATGGCATGGTATTACGGCACTCCGGAAAGCCAGGGCAGGCAAGGAATTTGCCATGCGGACCGTATTTAATCACCATCTGTCTGCCGCAGAGCCCACAGACCTGATCGGATACCTCATCCTTAATCTCAACCTCGGCAAGTTCCTTTTCAGCAATCTTCACCGCTTCATCCAGATCCGGATAAAAGTTCGAAATAATGGTCTTCCAGTTCGCCTTTCCTTCTTCCACGCTGTCTAAGAGGATTTCCATATTTGCGGTAAAGTTCACGTCCACAATACTCGGGAACGCTTCCTTCATGATGTTGTTTACCACTTCACCAAGCTCGGTTACATAAAGGTTCTTATTTTCCTTCACAACATATCTTCTGGCAAGAATCGTTGTAATGGTCGGTGCATAGGTACTCGGACGTCCAATTCCAAGCTCCTCAAGGGCACGGACCAGGGATGCCTCGGTATAGTGCGGGGCAGGCTGTGTGAAATGCTGCTTCTCCTCAAATTCAAGGAGCTTCAGCTTCGAGCGTTCATCGAGTCCCTTTGTTAAGGTATTGGTCTCTTCCTTATCATCCTCCTGGATGTAAACACTCATAAAGCCGTCAAAGACAAGCTTTGATGCCGCTACGGTAAAGCGGTGCTTTCCGGCATCAATCTTTACCGATGTGGTCTCATAAACAGCAGACGTCATCTGGCTTGCAAGAAAACGATTATAAATCAGCTGATATAAGCGCAGCTGGTCTCTGGATAAGGATTCCTTTAATACTACCGGACTGAAGGTAAGGGAAGTCGGACGGATGGCTTCGTGTGCATCCTGAATTTTCTTATTATCCTTACGATCCTCTCTTGTTCCGCCGGCAGCATAGCGGTCTCCGTAATGTTCTTTGATAAAATCTTCTGCCACAGCCTGTGCTTCCTCGGAAATTCTCGTCGAATCGGTACGCAGATAGGTGATGACACCCACCGTTCCGGAGCCTTTGATTTCCACGCCTTCATAAAGCTGCTGTGCAAGACGCATGGTCTTCTGTGTCGAGAAGTTCAGTACCTTGCTGGCTTCCTGCTGTAAGGTTGAGGTAGTAAACGGAAGCGGAGACTTCTTGGTTCGCTCTCCCTTTCTGATTTCGGCAACCTCATAGGAGGCTTCCCTGCACTCCTTCATGATCTCCTCAATCTGTTCCTTACTCTTAATATTCACCTTGCCCTCTTTCGTTCCATAATACTTGGCAACGAGAGGCTTCTTCTCGGAGTCTACCTGTAAGGACGCATCCAGCGTCCAGTATTCCTCCGGGATAAAGCTGTTGATTTCTTCTTCCCGGTCACAGATGATCCTAAGTGCCACAGACTGTACCCGTCCTGCGCTTAAGCCACGTTTCACCTTCGCCCACAGCAATGGGGAAATCCGGTAACCCACCATGCGGTCCAGCATACGTCTTGCCTGCTGGGCATCCACCAGATTCATGTCGATTTCACGTGCATTCTTCAAGGATTCCTTCACGGCATTCTTCGTGATCTCGTTAAAGGTGATACGATATACCTTCTTGTCCTCTAACTTCAATGCACAATATAAATGCCATGAAATTGCTTCTCCCTCACGGTCCGGGTCAGTTGCGAGATAGATCTTGTCTGCCTTCTTGACTTCCTTACGCAGATTGGCTAAAATATCGCCCTTGCCACGAATCGTAATATATTTCGGTTCATAATCGTGCTCCACATCAATTCCAAGCTGACTCTTCGGGAAATCCCGTACATGGCCGTTACTCGCCACAACCTCATAACTGCTTCCCAGAAATTTCTTTATAGTTTTCACCTTGGCAGGTGACTCCACGATTACCAGATATTTCGCCATTTTAAACCTCTTTTTTATTAATTAGCTGCATCCCTTCGGATCCTTTGGATCACCGGAACGCTTCTGTATGCTAAAGTCTTAAACCATATACGATTTTACACTATACAATACTTCCGAAAAAGTTTCAAGCAGAAATTTCCGAAATTTTACGAAACGGAAATCTCTGCCTGATGAATTTCTTCCATATATAAGACTTTACTGTTCCGGATTCCACCGGCAGTTGCCGGGATTTCTGCTTTACTCCAGAAGGAAAAGCTGTGTACGGGTGAAGGTCACGGAATCATATCCACGAACCTCTTTACTTCCTGCGCCTTCCAAACCATCCGGACGCTCCAGCGCCGAAACCACTTCCACATAAATCTTTGCATTCGTAGCCGCTGTGTTATTCTGAAGTGCAATCACCGGTGCCTTAAGCCGGTAAACCTTTCCCTGCCTGATCTGGGAGGCAGCCACTTCCGTAAGGGTATTGTCCTGTACCGTCCACAGGCTGCTTGTAAACGGCGTCACCTGTACAACCTCATCTCCCACATTGAGAGTGTCCGATCCTGCCGTGTCTTCGTAATAGAAGTTTACGGTATACGCATTTGACCGGGTCAGGTTGCTGTTTTTAAACTTAAAATAAACATCCACGGTCTCATCGAGCAGACCGTTCTGTGCCTTGATTTCCTGATCGAACGGGATACTGATGCTCGATACCTTCGCTTCATCCGTATCAAAGCCAGCCACAATATCCACTTTCATATTATGCACACCGGCATCATAGGCAAGCATCATGGCATTTACGAACATCTGACTCTCCTGCAGCCCGGTTCCGACCGGATTCTGCTGATTGTCTGCCTGATACGTAAAGCCGGAATAGTCATCATTTCCGATAAAGACCACATTGCTTCTGCTGTAGAGCCAGTAATTATTCGCCCCGTCCTTCGGCGAAATATCGTAGGCATTTGTATTGTTTCCCGATTGGGAAAATACAAACCACGGTGTCACAAAGGGTGCCTTAAGGCTGCTTAAATCAAGCAGGTAATCGTAAGCCTGATAACTTTTTCCTCCATCCAGTGCTACCGACTTACCAATCGAAAACGGATAGCTGAAAATGCTTCCCTCATTCAGTCCCGCTGCACTCAGACTGCTTTGCGCACCGAACATTCCGGCCTCAAGTCCTGCATACCGGTACAGGGAGCCCGTATCGCGTCCCAGTTTTCCATAGGTTTTGAGATTTTCATCCTGTCCAAGGAGCGCAGTGCTCATCTGACGCTTTCCGTCCGTTGCCTCCTTACCGGTAACCAGTACGCTGTGTCCCTTCTGAATATAATCTTCGATTCTTCCTGCCTGAATATTCTCCGAACCGTTGCCGAATCCGACGATCAGCAGATCCCACTGCTCCAGATAGTCCTGATTCTTTGCAAGCTTCTCTCCCAGCATTGCGGACGAAACCGTTTCGATATCGAATTTCACATTCATGCCATTCTCAGCCGCCCTGAGGTAATACCCAAGTGTAGAATTCTCCTGCTGATACAGCTTCGAAAGGGATGTAGTATCCGGTTCCCCAATCTGCAGTACCCGGATCTTTTCCTTCGTGGTATCCGCTACGGTAAGGATTCCCTCTACGGAAGATCTCCGATACGTATTTCCGTTATCTACCACACGGAGCCGGAATGAAATGGCACGGGATCCGGGATCCTCCGTGAAGAGAATACTCAGCTGCCCACCGTCTGCCGCTGCACGGATGACATTTCCCTCCGCAGACACATTGTCCACACGTTCTGCATCCGTGTAATTTCCATCTCCGTTCATATCCAGATAAAGTTCCGTACTGTACTCACCGTCGTAACTGCCTCCGTTCTGGTTCGTGATGCTGTAACCAAAGGAAACGGAAAATTCTCCGTTTAATGTTTCCGAAAGGGTTACATCTGCAGTGTCTGTCACCCGGATTACCGGATGGTCGATATTCAGCTGTGCCAGGAACAGAATATTGCTGTGTACATCATCGATGGTGTAGATCCTGTCCGCATAATCCGTCGTGGCCTGTTTCAGGAAATCATACATCTGTGTATCCGCTGCCACGTATTTCGTATTAATCCGGTCAACTCCATTCTTGGCCGACTTTCCATTGAAGAAATCATTCTCAACAAGAACCGGATAGCCTGCTTTCATGAAATCAAGCAGTTCCTGCTTCTTCCGTTTCGTAATATCCGATGCATCATACCGTTCGTCACTGCCTCCGGCCTGATCACCGGTATGATACAGCTTTCCGTTCAGATTTGAGTCATTATATGCGGTACTGCTCCACAATCCTGCCGCATAATTCAGCTTCTGTCCGTCCAGTCCAACAAAGACCAGATTGTAATTCTGGTTGATATCCTCCCATTCACTGTTAAAGGAGGACGGTGTCTTCGTTGTGACCTGAACATTCACCTTGCGGGAGCTGCGCAGTACCTGCTTCTTAACCGATCCTGTCGCATTGCGCTGCCAGTAAAGTGTCGTACTGTTATCGGTCGGATTCTCCGCCCTCAGATCCGCCTGGTCATTGTTGGTCGGCTGTAATTCCATAATGTGCAGATCTGTAAATTCTGCGATAAATCCAACCGAATAATTGATGATATACTCAATTGCCTTTGCTTTGCAGACGCTTTCCGGAATGCGGTTGTCTTCCGACAAAAGGGCATTCTCGGACTGAATCAGGTTCAGCACCTCTGAAAATCCGCTTCCTGTACTTCCCTCATCGAATGCCTTCGGGAAATCCCCATTTACAAGCGGGGTACTGCTGTTTACCATATACACATTCCGGTTGACGAAATGATTGCCATTGTAGGAACGATCCGGATAACCGGAATCTCCCAGATGCTCAAACATCCAGTTTTTGTCCGTATGAGCATCGTTGACGAAGTTTTCCAGGTCCTCCTTCAGGAACATTTTCGCCACCTTCTGATAATCCAGATCTTTGTACTCCTTTCTGGTTACTGCCTGATAATCCACAATCACCGGGAGCAGGTTCACGGCCGCCTGATACAGGAGTCCGTATGCATTTTCCCTGGTCATGCCGGTCGTCATACTGTTTCCGTCCCGCTGAACCGTCTGCGTATCCTGGCTTAAGTAAGCCAGCGTCACCTTCGTGCTGTCCGAACGGACAAACGGTGCTGTCCCACTCTCCAAATAGACCAGATCTGCTTTTTCGATCATATCCTGGGTGAGTTCATCTGCCCGGATCGTGCGAACCTGAATCTTGAAATTCTCATTAGCATTATCTCCACTGGAAAGTGCGTGGAACACATAGTTTTTGAGCCAGTCACATCCTCCGTTAAACCGGAAATAGGTCGGTGCATTCCGCACTTCCATCCATACCGGAGCCTGTCTCTTCTTATCTGCATCACTTAAGTCGGCCTGATCCGTCAGTTTATAATCTCCCTGTCCCGGACCAACATAAAGGAATACCTTATCGGTTCTGATATCCGGTGTAGAAGAAGGAGAAGCCGATGGAGTTACAGACGGAGAAGCAGACACATCTGCAGAACTGTCTGCGGATGCGGAAGGCGTTGTGCCCGCTTCTGCGGTACTGCCACTCTTGACATACACATCATAAGGACGGTTGGTCGTATCACCTGAAATTTCTGTTTCACTTCCGGAGACAACTTCGTAAATGGTTCGGGAGTCATCTGCTGCTTTATTAGTGATATATTCAAAGGTTACAACATAATATGCCGTTCCGGTTCCGGTCTTGACAACCGGCTGTGGCGTAGAAAGTGCATTACTGTTACTGCTGTCTGTATCTGTGCTTTGGTCCGTAGTTGACGGGGAAGTTACCGGAACTGCCTTTGGTGTTGTGGTCTGCTGCAATTCACTATAAAATACCGAAGGAACATATGCCGCATAATTGATCTTGTTATTGACGGTCGTAGTCTCTGCCTTTACTGCTGTAGCTGCTGCCTTATCCGATTCTGTCGTG
>FR902953.1 GCA_000438155.1 Firmicutes bacterium CAG:95 | reverse complement strand
TTGCCTGTGCGTTATTCATTCTATGCTGTTTTTTTACAGGGAACAGCTTTGCTTATCCGGTATTTTATATGGACAGGGGATTTATTTCAGAAGAAGAGCCGCTTCTTCCTGAGCAAGATGAACCGGGTATTATCCCTGCACGTGGGATGGAAACAGAAAGTCAGGAGTTTACAACGGAAGAGCTCTTGCAGGAAGCCGAAGGCTTTGACGATACGGATTATCATGATCTGGAGCAGACGGATAAGTATTCCGTGGATGATATCTTAAATGAAAATCAGGATCTTCTTATGAGGACGGGAGAGCAGAAGGAAACAGCAGATATAGCAAAGGAGCAGAACGAAGAGATCAAATTCGATGCGAAGGACTGGAAGATCATGCTGATTAACAAGCAGCATCCGATTCCGGAGGATTACACCTTTACCCTTGGTAATATCAAGACGATGAAGGGAACCATGAAGTGTGATGAGAGGATCATTGAAGAACTGCTATCCATGATGCAGGATGCCAAGAAGGATGGTGTGAATCTGGCTATCTGTTCCCCTTACCGTGATCTTAAGTATCAGGAAGTGTTATTTGATCGGAAAATTGTGAATTATATGAATAAAGGAATGTCTTATCTGGATGCATATAAGGTTGCATCCCAGGCGGTTACTCTGCCGGGAGCAAGCGAGCATCAGGTGGGACTGGCAATTGATATTGTCTGTGACACCTATCAGCTTCTGGATGAAGGATTCGGGAATACGGATGCCGGAATCTGGTTGTCGGAGCATTGCAGTGAATATGGATTTATTCTGCGTTATCCTAAGGGCAAAGAGTACATTACCAGTATTGAATATGAACCGTGGCATTTCCGGTATGTCGGAAAGGATGCGGCAGCCATTATTATGGAGCAGGGACTGTGTCTTGAAGAGTTCTGGGATCAATATTTGTAATATGCCTGTAATTGCTATTGGTATTACTTTTTATAGAAGCATTGCTTAATATTTTTAATTAGAAATGTTAAATGAAAGAAATAGAAAGGTTTAAGAAGAATTATGTATCGTTTACTTAAACAGGAGGGAAGAGCCAAGCGTGGAGAATTTACGACTCCGCATGGGGTGATCCAGACTCCGGTTTTTATGAATGTCGGAACTGTGGCAGCTATTAAAGGCGCTGTTTCCACGGAAGATCTGGAAGGAATTAAGACGCAGGTGGAACTGTCGAACACGTATCATCTGCATGTGCGTCCGGGAGATCAGGTGATTAAGCAGCTTGGAGGACTTCATAAGTTTATGTCGTGGAACAAACCAATCCTTACGGATTCCGGCGGCTTTCAGGTGTTTTCTTTAGCTTCCTTACGTAAGATTAAAGAAGAGGGTGTTTATTTCCAGTCCCACATTGACGGACATAAGATTTTTATGGGACCGGAGGAGAGTATGCAGATCCAGTCCAATCTGGCTTCCACGATTGCCATGGCATTCGATGAATGTCCATCGAGCCGTGCTGACCGGACCTATGTACAGAATTCCGTTGACCGGACGACAAGATGGCTTATCCGATGCCAGAAAGAAATGCAGCGTTTAAACAGTCTGGAGGATACCATTAATAAGCGACAGATGCTGTTTGGAATCAATCAGGGAGCCGTGTTCAGTGATATCCGTGTGGAACATGCCAGGCGGATTGCAGAGCTTGATCTGGATGGTTATGCAATCGGGGGACTGGCAGTCGGCGAGACACATGAAGAGATGTATCATATTCTTGAAGAAACTGTTCCATATTTACCGGTGAATAAGCCAACCTATCTGATGGGAGTCGGGACCCCGGCCAATATCCTGGAGGGGGTAGACCGTGGTGTAGACTTTTTTGACTGCGTATATCCGACGAGAAACGGCCGTCACGGACATCTTTATACGAATCAGGGCAAGATCAACCTCTTTAATGCAAAGTATGAACTGGATTCCCGTCCGATTGAAGAAGGATGTCAGTGTCCTGCCTGCAGGAGATATTCAAGGGCTTATATCCGCCATCTTTTAAAGGCGAAGGAAATGCTCGGTATGCGCCTTTGCGTGCTTCATAATCTGTATTTCTACAATACGATGATGGAGGAGATCCGGGACGCACTTGACAGGGGAGAATTTAAGACATATAAGAAGCGGAAACTTGACGGTATGGGTCAAACCGTGTATGATGTATAAACAAGTAAATTTATGGAGGAACAACAATGGGTATTTTATTGACAGCAACAGGTGCTGCAGCAGAAGGTGCTACCGGTATTGCAGCAATCATTCCTTTGATCGCATGGTTCGTGATTATAATTGGATTTATGTATTTCTTTATGATTCGTCCACAGAAGAAGGAACAGAAGAAACATCAGGCAATGCTCTCAACATTGGAATGTGGGGACTGCGTACTGACAACAAGTGGTTTTTATGGGATTGTCATTGACATTACGGACGACACAGTCATCGTGGAATTTGGTAATAACAAGAACTGCCGTATCCCCATGCAGAAATCTGCAATTACTCAGATCGAAAAAGCTGATGCAGAATAAATAAAGAGTGAGGCGCGGCAGCGCCTCACTTTTTTTGTCACCATGTATATTCAAAAATGATCCCGTAGATCATTTTTGAATAATTACGAGAAAATATTATATGAGGAGAGTGTGTTATGAAATTGAATATCGCTTGCATCAAAGGTGATGGAATTGGACCGGAAATTGTTACCCAGGCACAGAAGGTATTGAACCGCGTGGCCCAATGCTATGGACATGAGATTGTGTATACGGATGTTTTAATGGGAGGTGCCTCGATTGATGCCTGTGGCGTTCCACTTACGGATGAGGCTATTGCGGCAGCGAAAGCTTCCGATGCCGTACTGATGGGCTCCATCGGAGGAAATACAACAACCTCTCCCTGGTATAAGCTGGCGCCGGAGTTAAGACCGGAAGCAGGACTTTTAAAGCTTCGTAAGTCCCTGAATCTGTTTGCTAATTTACGTCCGGCTCTTCTTTATCCGGAGCTTTCAGATGCATGTCCGTTAAAGAAGGAAATCAGTGATGCCGGATTTGATATGATGATTATGAGAGAGCTGACCGGCGGTCTTTATTTTGGAGAACGTCACACCACTGAAGAAAACGGTATCCGTAAAGCGGTAGACACATTGACCTATGATGAAAATGAAATCCGCCGGATTGCAATTAAGGGCTTTGACATTGCAATGAAGAGAAGAAAGAAGGTAACCAGTGTTGATAAGGCAAATGTACTGGATTCTTCCAGATTGTGGCGCAAGGTGGTAGAAGAGGTTGCAAAGGATTACCCTGAGGTTGCTTTGGAACATATGCTGGTAGATAACTGTGCGATGCAGCTTGTGAAGGATCCGGCACAGTTTGATGTGATCCTTACCGAGAACATGTTCGGAGATATTTTGTCCGATGAAGCAAGTATGGTAACCGGTTCCATCGGAATGCTGTCTTCCGCATCCTTAAATGATACGAAGTTTGGCCTTTATGAACCGAGCCACGGCTCTGCACCGGATATTGCGGGAAAGGACATCGCAAATCCGATTGCAACGGTTTTATCCGCGGCCATGATGCTTCGTTTTACCTTTGACCTTGATCGGGAAGCCGATGCCATGGAAAAGGCGGTTAAAGAGATCCTGAAAAAGGGATATCGTACCTCTGATATTATGTCAGAGGGATGTACTCTGGTAGGCTGTACAAAGATGGGAGATCTCCTTGCAGCAGAAATAGAATAGATAACAGTTCAGTCATTCCCATACATTCCGGCAATCTGCGAATGAGTATGGATGAAGGTAACTATTCAGTACAGGTCGAAGCATTTACTGCCAGGACCGTAAGAAAATGATTCAGTAATGCAAAACCCCATCGGCGAAGCCGATTTGGAATGGATTTTGCATCGTAACTGTGAAGGTACTGAACAGTTACGGATGAAGGATTACTGAGACAGATAATATGATTGGTTTAGGAGGATAAGAGATGAGAAGTGATTCTGTAAAGACAGGAACCGCACAGGCTCCCCACAGAAGTCTGTTTAATGCATTGGGATATACGGAGGAAGAACGGCGCCGTCCCTTAATTGGTATTGTGAATTCCTATAATGAAATTGTACCGGGGCATATGAATCTGGATAAGATTACGGAAGCAGTAAAAATGGGTGTTGCCATGGCAGGTGGAACACCGGTGGTATTTCCGGCCATTGCAGTATGTGACGGAATTGCCATGGGACATATCGGAATGAAGTACTCTCTGGTAACGAGAGATCTGATTGCCGATTCCACAGAGTGTATGGCAATGGCACATGGGTTTGACGGACTGGTCTGCATCCCGAACTGTGATAAGAATGTACCGGGACTTTTAATGGCTGCTGCCAGAGTCAATATTCCGACCATTTTTGTATCCGGCGGACCGATGCTTGCAGGACATGTACATGGCTGTAAGAAAAGCTTATCCTCGATGTTTGAGGCAGTTGGAAGCGTTGCTGCCGGAAAGATGACCATGGACGAGCTTTCTGAGTTCGAAGAAAAGGTCTGCCCAACCTGTGGATCCTGCTCCGGAATGTATACCGCAAACTCCATGAACTGCCTGACGGAAGCGCTTGGTATGGGGCTTCGCGGAAATGGTACGATTCCTGCCGTATATTCCGAAAGAATCCGTCTTGCAAAGCATGCCGGAATGCAGATCATGGAGCTTGTTAAGAACAATATCTGTCCGAGAGACATTATGACCGAAAAAGCATTCATGAATGCCCTTACCGTAGATATGGCACTGGGATGTTCCACGAACTCCATGCTTCATCTTCCTGCAATTGCACATGAAGCAGGCGTGGAATTAAACCTGGATATTGCCAATGAATTATCCGCAAAGACACCGAACCTCTGTCATCTGGCACCTGCAGGTCCGACCTATATGGAAGACTTGAATGAGGCCGGTGGTGTATATGCAGTAATGAAGGAATTAACCGGGAAGGATCTTCTTTATACAGATCTTCTTACGGTAACCGGCAAGACCGTAGGCGAGAATATTGCCAATGCGGAAAACCGGAATCCGGAAGTTATCCGGCCGATTGACAATCCGTATTCTGCAACCGGTGGTATCGCTGTATTAAAGGGAAATCTCGCACCGGATTCCGGTGTGGTAAAGCGTTCTGCAGTTGTGCCTGAAATGATGGTACACGAAGGACCGGCAAGAGTGTTTGACTGTGAAGAGGATGCGATTGCGGCCATTAAAGGCGGTAAGATCGTAGCAGGTGATGTCGTTGTAATCCGTTACGAAGGACCGAAGGGCGGTCCCGGTATGCGTGAAATGCTGAATCCGACCTCTGCCATCGCAGGAATGGGACTTGGATCCTCCGTAGCATTAATCACAGACGGACGATTCTCCGGTGCATCCCGTGGTGCATCCATCGGACATGTTTCTCCGGAAGCAGCTGTTGGTGGACCGATTGCCCTTGTGGAAGAGGGAGATATCATCAGTATCAATATTCCGGAAAATACTCTCAACATGAAGGTATCGGACGAAGAATTAGCTAAGCGAAGAGCAAAGTGGCAGCCAAGAGAACCCAGGGTAACCACAGGGTATCTTTCCAGATACCGTGAACTGGTAACCAGCGGAAACCGTGGAGCAATCTTAGAGGTACCTAAAAAATAGAGATAAGAAATACAGATTGCGAGATCATATCGAGGGTTTTGAAGAATTTATTCTGATATAAGGAGGAGACTTCCATGCAGTTGACGGGAGCTGAAATTGTTGTTGAATGTTTAAAGGAACAGGGAGTAGATACGGTATTTGGTTATCCGGGCGGAACCATTCTGAATGTGTATGATGCTTTATATAAGCATTCTGATGAAATCCGTCATATACTGACCTCCCATGAGCAGGGTGCGGCCCATGCCGCAGACGGTTATGCAAGAGCGACCGGAAGAGTCGGCGTGTGTCTTGCAACAAGCGGACCGGGAGCTACCAACCTTGTAACCGGTATTGCAACCGCTTATATGGATTCTGTACCGGTCGTTGCCATTACCTGTAACGTAAACCTTCCTTTACTTGGCAAGGATACCTTCCAGGAGGTGGATATTGCCGGCGTGACTATGCCGATCACGAAGCATGGCTATATTGTAAAGGATGTTACGAAACTGGCTGATACAATCCGTAAGGCATTCCGGATTGCCAGGGAAGGAAGACCGGGACCTGTGCTTGTAGATATTACCAAGGATGTAACCGCCAACACCTGCGAATATGAAAAGAGGGAGCCTCTTCCTTTTAAGAATCCCTGTAAATATACCGATGCAGATATTGAGCAGGCGATTACCTTAATGAAGGCAGCACAGAGACCGTTTATCTATGTCGGTGGTGGTGCCGTGATTTCCGAAGCTTATAAGGAAGTACGTGAGCTTGCAGAAATTCTGGATACTCCTGTATGTGATACCCTGATGGGAAAGGGTGTCATGGATGGACATGATCCGAAATATACCGGTATGATTGGTATGCATGGAACGAAAGCATCGAATTTTGGTGTCAGTGAATGTGATCTTCTGATAGCACTGGGAGCGCGCTTTTCGGACCGTGTCGTTGGAAATGCAGCAAAGTTTGCTTCCGGGGCAAAGATTTTACATATTGATATAGATGCTGCAGAAATTGATAAGAATATTAAAACAACCGCTTCCGTAGTCGGTGATCTTAAGGAAATTCTGACAAAAATCAATGGAAAGCTGCCCAAACAGCAGCATACCGAATGGATGGCACATATTGAGGAACTGAAAGAAAAGTATCCGCTTTCCTATGATCCTTCAGAATTATCCTGTCCGTACATCATGCAGGAAATTGACCGTATTACCAAGGGTGAGGCCATTATTACAACAGATGTCGGACAGCATCAGATGTGGGCATCCCAGTATTATACCTATACCATGCCGAGAACCTTCCTTTCCTCCGGTGGACTTGGAACGATGGGATATGGCCTTGGCGCCTGTATTGGAGCACAGCTTGGACAGCCGGATAAGATCTGCATTAATATTGCAGGTGATGGCTGCTTCCGTATGAATATGAATGAGCTTGCAACGGCAAGTCATTATAATATCCCGATTATTGAAGTGGTGATCAACAATCATGTGCTTGGTATGGTACGTCAGTGGCAGACGCTCTTTTATGGTAAGCGTTATTCCCAGACTGTGTTAAGTGAGCAGGTAGATTACTGTATGGTTGCGAAGGGGCTTGGCTGTGAAGCAATCCGGGTATCGAAGAAGGAAGAAGTGGCTGCTGCTATTCAGAAGGCCATTGATTTAAAGAGACCGGTTCTGATTGAATGCATTATTCCGGAGGATGACAAGGTATTCCCGATGGTTCCTGCCGGAGCACCGATCAGCGAGGCATTTGACGCATCCGACATGAAATAAGTTGCCGGAAAACACGTATTTTTGTTAGCCAATCTGTACAATCCGGCAGCTTATGAATGAGCATGGCTGACGTGTTACTATGGTGGAGCTGTGAAGCTTTCAGCAGGAGTTAACAAAAGAAGTTCTAAGTGGGGACTTTCCGGAATATTTTACAGGAAGGTCCTTATTTTTAGGGAGTATACTGCATGAATAAGGCATTGGCTAAGGGATTCGGAATTGGAATTCTGGTTATTATCATATCGGTTTTGTGCATGTATCTGGGGCTGGCATTTTATTACAGGGATGGCTTTTCCTACAATACATGGATTAATGGTGTCTACTGTACTGGTAAAACCCTGGATGAGGTCAATGAGGAATTACAGGAAGAATCCTCCTATCTGGGACTTACCATTATAGACAGTGATGGTAAGTCCTATATGATCCCGGCACAGGAGGTTTCTCTTTCCATGAATTATCTCCCGGGACTTAAGGCTTTTTATGAGAAGCAAAGTCCGCTTCTATGGATTGACAATATGCTGGGAGAAAAGAATAATCATGAAATTCTTCCGGTGGTTTCTTATCAGGTGGAAACATTTGAAGAAAAAGTAGCCAAGCTCCCATTCTTTACCGGAATCCGTCCGGAAAACCGCAGAGTAAAGCTCTGCAAAGGCCCTCAGGGGTATTATCTGTTAAATGAAAGATCCCATGTGCTGAACGAAGAGAAGACAAAAGAATATATTAAAAGAGCGTTTGACAGCTTTCAGGGAGAACTGGATCTGGAGGCTGCAGGATGCTATGAAGATCTTCCCCTTACGGAGCAGATGCAGAAGGATATTGCACTGTATGAAAAGGTACGTGCTTTTCAGGAATGCGGCATTGTGTATGTAATGGGAGAGAATGAAGTGAGGGTGGATGCTTCTGTTACCTGCAACTTTATGAAACTGGATGAGGATGGCAGTTTTCTCCTTGATGAAAACGGAGATCTCATCGCAGACAGGGAGAAGACCGATGCTTTTATTGATCAGCTGGCAGATGAATACGATACCGTTGGTGCTGTCCGTGAATTCAGGGCTACCCGAGGGGAAAAGGTGATTGTTGAGGGTGGAATTTACGGAAACCTGATCGACCGGGATACCGAAAAGGAATACCTCTATCAGGCTTTTTGTGAGAAAAGGACAGAACGGCATGAACCGGAATACCTGCAAAAAGCACTATATCAGGGGAAGAATGACATTGGACCTACTTATATTGAAGTCGATATGACTGAGCAGAAAATGTATTATTATGTGGATGGCGTTTTAAAAATTGAAACCGATGTGGTGACCGGAAATACGAGCCTTGGACGTGGAACACCGTCCGGAACCAACTATGTTTATAATAAGCAGCGGAACAGGGTATTGCGTGGCGCGGATTATGCGACTCCCGTGAAATACTGGATTCCGGTTTATAAAGCGATCGGCATTCACGATGCTTCCTGGAGAAAGAATTTTGGCGGTGAAATTTATAAGACGAATGGGTCTCATGGCTGTGTAAATACACCGACGGATCAGGTCGCAGAGCTTTATGATATGGTGGAAATCGGAACACCCTGTGTAATGTTTTATTAAAGTAAATTGCTAAAGCGGTTGACGAATGGGAAATAAGAGTATAAAATTAATTTTTGATAGATTTATTCAGATTTCGCATGAGCAGGAGGAGAAGAAAGTGTCCAGAGTGTATAACTTTTCAGCAGGTCCCGCAGTTTTACCTGAAGAAGTACTGAAAGAAGCTGCAGATGAGATGTTAGATTATCAGGGAAGTGGTATGTCCGTGATGGAAATGAGCCATCGATCTAAGACCTATGATCATATCATCAAGGAAGCAGAGAAGGATTTGCGTGAACTGATGAATATTCCGGATAATTATAAGGTACTGTTCCTTCAGGGGGGTGCAAGCCAGCAGTTCGCCATGATTCCCATGAACCTCATGAAGAATCGTAAGGCAGCTTACATCGTTACCGGTCAGTGGGCTAAGAAGGCATATCAGGAAGCTAAGATTTATGGAGAGGCAATTGAAGTAGCATCCTCTGCAGATAAGACCTTTTCCTACATACCGGATTGTTCAGATCTTCCGATCCCTGATGATGTGGATTATGTATATATTTGTGAAAACAACACCATTTACGGAACAAAGTATAAGACCCTTCCGAATACCAAGGGACATACTCTTGTTGCGGATGTATCTTCCTGTTTCCTGTCTGAGCCGGTAGATGTTACCAGGTATGGTGTCATTTATGGTGGCGTGCAGAAGAATATCGGACCGGCCGGTGTGGTTATCGTGATTATTCGTGAGGATCTGATTACCGAAGATACGTTACCGGGAACACCGACGATGTTGAAATATAAGATTCATGCAGATAATGATTCCTTATACAACACTCCTCCGGCTTACGGAATTTATATTTGTGGTAAGGTATTCAAGTGGCTGAAGAAGATGGGCGGACTTGAGAAGATGAAGGAGATCAATGAGAAGAAAGCAAAGATTCTCTATGATTATCTGGATGAAAGCAAGCTGTTCAAGGGAACTGTCCGTAAGGAAGACCGTTCTTTGATGAACGTACCCTTCGTAACCGGTTCTGAGGAGCTCGATGCCAAGTTTGTAAAGGAAGCTAAGGAAGCAGGCTTCGAGAACTTAAAGGGACACCGTACCGTTGGCGGTATGCGTGCAAGTATCTATAATGCAATGCCGATTGAGGGTGTTGAGAAGCTTGTAGAATTTATGAAGGATTTTGAAGCGAAAAACTTATAAGATTGGGGAGAGAGCCATGTTTAATTATTATTGCTTAAATCCGATCGCACAGGTTGGATTGAATGATTTTACCAGTGATTTTGAAAAGACCGATGAAGTGAATCATGCAGAAGGTATTCTGGTTCGTTCCGCAGTCATGCATGATATGCAGTTTGACGAAAAGCTTCTTTGTATCGCAAGAGCAGGTGCCGGAACCAATAACATTCCGTTAGACCGCTGTGCACAGGAAGGAATCGTTGTATTCAATACACCGGGTGCGAATGCGAACGGTGTTAAGGAGCTTGTTATTGCAGGTATGCTGCTTGCAAGCCGTGATATTTTAGGCGGTGTAAACTATGTTTTATCCGATAAGGACAATCCGGATATAGCAAAGGCTGCCGAAAAGGAAAAGAAGAAATTTGCAGGTACAGAAATCCAGGGCAAGAAGTTAGGTATCATCGGACTTGGAGCCATTGGTGTAAAGGTGGCAAACGTTGCGAAGCATCTTGGCATGGAAGTATACGGTTATGATCCATATGTATCCGTAAATGCTGCATGGAACTTAAGCCGTGATGTCAAGCATGTACTGAATGTGGAGGATATTTATTCCAATTGTGACATCATTACCATTCATGTACCGTTACTGGATTCTACCAAGGGAATGATCAATGCCGATGCCATCTCCAAGATGAAGGATGGCGTTATCATTCTGAACTTTGCGAGAGATCTGCTCTGCAATGAACAGGATATCCTGGATGGAATCAAGGACGGCAGGATCCGTAAGTATGTTTCCGACTTCCCGAACCCGACAACCGCAGGACAGGAGGGATGTATTGTCATTCCTCACCTGGGTGCTTCTACCGAGGAATCCGAAGACAACTGTGCGAAGATGGCAGTTAAAGAAATGATGGAGTACTTAAACAATGGTAACATCCAGAATTCCGTAAACTATCCGAACTGTGATATGGGTGCCTGTGAGACTGCAGGCAGAGTTGCCATTTTCCATAAGAATATTGCCAACATGATTACGAAATTCTCCGCATGCTTCGGAGATGCAGGAATCAACATTGCCAACATGATTAACAAGTCCAAAGGCGAGGTTGCTTACTCCATGTTCGACATCGAAAGCCCTGCAACAGAAGAAATTCTTAAGAAACTGCAGGCAGTAGAAGGCGTATTCCGTGTGAGAGTTGTGAAATAGTGTGGATGAATGGATACTGATAAAATATTGTAAATGATTAAGACGGGACATTCCTTGTTGGGAGTGTCCTGATTCTTTATACTAAAGATTATTGGACAGGAAAAGGATCGGAGAATATTTTGTTGATCTGATAAACGGTGTGTTCAGGAAAGAAAGGGAAAATGGTTACTGAAAGGAGACAATTACATTTTTGTGAAAGACTCCATGACACAGGATCATGAATGAAGTCTTTTACAGTGAGTTTGAAGATAAAGGACAGTATGATTGGGCAAGAGGAATGCTTGTAGAAGTATATTAGATCTCATATATTTTCAGG
>FR902952.1 GCA_000438155.1 Firmicutes bacterium CAG:95 | reverse complement strand
CCAGCTGTGTCCACCGGAAGCCAATACATTTCCTGACTTATCCACCAGAACGGCTTTAATTCTGGTAGACCCAAACTCAATACCTAAGTAACCCTTTCCTTCGATAATTAATTGTGCTGTGTCCATTGTAATACCTCCTGTTTTAATATTTATTTGAAGAATACCTCGCCAAGCATCAGGTCACGTTTAAAGTCACGGATCTTTGTGTCCTCATCAATGTAGACCGCTTCAATACCCATGGCTGCGGCCCAGTCACCCATCTGTTCTGCCGTAAGATCATAGGTGAATGCCGTATGATGCGCTCCTCCTGCAAGAATCCACGCTTCCGCACCGGTATACATATCCGGCTTCGGAGTCCAGAAGTTCGTTGCAACCGGAAGCTTGGGCATCGGTCTCTCTACTTTCTTACATTCTACATCATTTATGATCAAACGGAAACGGTTTCCTAAATCAATTAATGAGGTTGCAATACCCGGGCCTTCCTTGGAAGTAAATACCAGTCTTGCCGGATCCTCACGGTCACCCATGCTTAATGGATTGCACTTAATGCTGATCGGTCCCTCTGCAATACTTGGACAGATTTCCAGCATATGCGCCTCCAGAATTCCTTCCTTACCCTTAACCAGATTATAGGTATAATCCTCCAACATGGAGGTTCCCTTCGGATTCTTTAAATCTCCGGTCATGATCTTCATCAGACGCACCATGGCAGCAACCTTCCAGTCACCTTCTGCACCGAATCCATAGCCCTTTTCCATCAGACGCTGGATCGCAAGTCCCGGAAGCTGCTTCAAGGCACCAAGATCTCCGAAATGAGTCACGATGGCCTGATAGTTCTTTTCCTCTAAGAAACGTTCAAAGCCGATTTCAATCTGTGCCTGCACCGCTACATGCTTACGGAATTCCTTCTCGT
Organism: Firmicutes bacterium CAG:95; assembly: GCA_000438155.1. Lineage (GTDB taxonomy): Bacteria > Bacillota > Clostridia > Lachnospirales > Lachnospiraceae > Suilimivivens. The sequence goes on along the minus strand of FR902952.1, from coordinate 52,411 downwards.
CTCTGCCTTCCAGTAAAATCTCATACCTATCATAATACTCTTCTACCAGAGTATTTACATCTGCTTCAGACACCGCATCTACAGACTGGGCAATCTCATTAACCGGATAAGCATCCACTTCCCAACCGAACTTAATCTGTGCTTCTACCTTATCACCTTCGGTAACAGCAACGTTACGCATATTGTCTGCAACACGCATCACACGGATATGGCTGCTTTCTACAATGCCCACTGCGGTACGCATCCAGGATGCAATCTTTCCTGCTACAACAGGATCTGCCCAGTGTCCGACAACAACCTTTCTTTCGATCCGCATACGGGTTACGATATGACCATATTCACGGTCACCATGTGCAGACTGGTTTTCATTCATAAAATCCATATCTATAGAGTCGTAAGGAAGCTCTTCATTAAACTGGGTATGTAAATGAAGAAGCGGTTTACGATATTCCTGCAATCCGATAATCCAGGACTTTGCAGGAGAAAAGGTATGCATCCACGTAATCACACCGGCACAGGTTTCATCCATGTTGGCTTCTTCAAAGGTCTTACGGATCAATGCGTTGGTAATAAGGGTCGGCTTCCATACCACTTCATAAGGTAAGATACCGGACTGGTTCAATCCCTCAACAATCTTGTGGGAATGCTCTGCCACTTTGGCCAGACATTCGTCTCCGTATAAATCCTGTGAACCTGTGCAAAACCAAAACTTGTACTCTTTTTTCTGTAACATTAAAAACAACCTCCTTTAAATAGACTTTTCCGATTTTATCCACATTTCTGTCGTAGATAAACAACTTTATCCTCTACTTAAAGGATACAACTTGTATTGTTCTTCTTACAAGTTGTATATTTTAATCACTCTGGCTACTCAAAATTAAAAAGACGATACCTGGTTGTGGAAACCAAGTATCGTCAATTTTTCTTGTCGCACTCCCGTACGGCTACTACCCTATGCCAGTAATTTTATCATACTGTTTTATTGGAAACTATTGCTCATGTGTGGGATTTTTGTTATCTGATAGGAATCCATACTCTCATCTGGTTCAATCCACGGTTAGCCCAGCTATAATATGGCACTAAAGTAATCTGACATTCCTTTGTTACCGGTTCATCATAGCTATAGAGGCCATCATTGACGGCTTCCCGGTATCCCTCTGCATGCAATTCCTGAATACCACATAATTTATCCGGTATGTATTCGCCAAGTGTAATTTTTCCATCTTTTTTCAGGCTTAGAGATAATACATCATTGTCGTTATCCACACCCTCTGCGCAATAAACGAGCGGTCCTCTCTGCAGTGCTGCTTTTCCTGAGTTAGCTGCCACCCTGGTGCTTGCGTATACTCTCTTTACCTCCATATCCAGCTCTACGGTTATGATATCTTCTGCCCCGTATTCTCCGGAAATATATGCATATCCTGCCTTCATTTCATACTCTGCCGGCTTCCCGTTTAAGAGAATCTTCGTATTCGCACTCCATGCCGGAATACGGATTGCCAGAGGTACATACATCGTTTCCTTTTCCGGTGCAAATTTATAGTTAACAACAGAATCGTACGGATAGGCTGTCTCTAAGATTATTCTACCGCCAAAATTCTCTGTCAAGTCTAACGTGCCATCAATATATAAGTTTGAAAACAACGTATCCCGAGTCATATGCCATGCATATTCAGATATAGAAGATAACGTTCTTGCCACATTAGGCGGACAGCATGCACAGGCAAACCATTTGGGTCTTACCGGAAGAGCATGCCTGTGGGTCTTTGCTTCCCCTGAAATACCTGGTAAAGTTTCCAGTGGATTGACATAGAAGAATCTGGTTCCATCTAACTGCATTCCTGCCAGCACACAATTATATAATGCGCGTTCCATTGCATCAGCATATTTTCGATCCCTTTCCAGATAAAGCATTCGATTGGCAAAGAAAATCAAACCGATTGCCGCACAGGTCTCTGCATAGGCGGTATCGTTTGGCAGATGATAGTCCTTGGTAAAAGCTTCACCTTCATAAGCAGAACCAATGCCACCTGTTACATACATTCTGCACTGGGTAATATTGTTCCAGAGAGTCTTACAGGCCTCTGCCAATGCAGTGTCACCGGTTTCCATTGCAGCATCTGCCATACCGGTATATAAATATACAGCTCTTACAGCATGACCGGTGGCCTTCGTCTGTTCCCTGACCGGGGCACTGCACTGCGTGTATTCTTTGTCCTCCGGATCCGCATTCCATACTGTCCATTTTCTTCTTTCTTTTTCCTTACAGAAATAATCACTGTCCACACCCCTTACGTTAATGAAATGAAGTGCTAATTCCTTATATTTCTCATTCTTCGTACAGCGGTACAACCTCAATAATGCCAGTTCTACCTCCGGATGTCCCGAATATCCTTCCGCTCCCTCTTCAATAAAATGCTTATAAATATGATCTGCCATACCACACATAATATTTAACAGTTTGACCTTACCGGTACACTCTGCATAGGCAACGGCAGCTTCCATCATATGCCCTGCACAGTATAATTCATGCGCTTCCTGCAGGTTTGTCCATCTTTTATCCGGAGCCTTTACGGTAAAGTAGGTATTGAGATAACCGTCCTCCTGCTGTGCCTCGCCGATCAGATCAATAATTTCGTCACAACGTCTTTCCAACTCAGCATCCGGATACTGTGCCAGAGAATAAGCGGCACCCTCTAACCACTTTGCCACATCACTGTCCTGAAATACCATACCATAGAACTCACCGTTACACTTTCCGGTCTTTAACTTCTCTGCAGCCATGCGGAAGTTCTCGATGCAGTGACTTTTGTCTGCACCTTCAATCTGGTCATTGAGCGCCTTTTCCTGATAAGGAAGCACTACATCTTTTACCAGTTTTTCATATCTGCCAAAAAAACCATCATTTACCTTAAATTTCTTAACTAATTGCAAATCACCCATTAACATACCCTCCATCTGATTCATGTTTCTTTCAACAGGCGGTTCTGCCTACCTTCTTTATATGTATATTAATCTTCTATTACATGAGTTAAAATGGAATAAATTCCTTATAATTTGTATTATTTTCCGATTTAACCATAACATGTCTCAAATTACGGGATCTTTTCAGCCCTGCTTCCCTAAATACCGGGTACATAGGTTTTCCGGTATTCACCGGGAGGGCATCCTTTCTTTTTATGAAATATTTTACTAAAGTAAAACATGTCTGAAAATCCTGTCAATTGTGCAACTTCTGCAATGGATTTATCGGTTTCCTTTAACAGCTGCTCTGCTTTCCGTAATTTTAATGTACACTGATATTCCTTAATTGTCTGTCCGGTCACCTCCTTAAACAGGGTTCCTGCATATTTATATGACAGGCCACAGGCTTCCTGAATCTGTACGGAGGTAAATCCATCCACATAATGCTGTCTCACATAATTCTGTATCTGTTCCACATAACCATTACTTACCTTATCATCCTGTGCATTCTGTGCACATTCTAAGAACACCTGCCAAAGACGAATGGATGCCTGGGGAATATTCCCATGAACATGTGCTTCGATCATTTTCTCAAAGTTTCTCTTTATCTGTGTCTTTGTTTTACAATCCATTAATTTCGGCAGAGTAGTGAAATACCGATCCTTTTCAGAAGGCTTCAGGCATATCTTTTCATCATAATAAATCCCTCTTGGAAGCTCCTCCATACAGGATGAGGGAGCATCACAATAAAAATGCGCGTAATACCAGGATGATCCTGTTTCAAAAGGTTTCTCCCCCCAATGATGAACACCACTTTTCAGGAAAAAAATCTGATCCGGCATAATTCTGTAAGAAATTCCATCCTCTATAATCTCCATGCTTCCCTGCAATAAATAAATTGCCACATGAAATGGTGCTGTCCGGTCCACATGTATCATCGGAGTCAACGTCACACTATAATCTGCTTCACACACAAAGGGCATGGATGTACAGGGTATTTTCAATAAGTGCTCCATCGCCAGATCCTCCATTTCTTATATTTCTATTTCTAATTATGGTAACTATTCAGTTATGTAATATTGATATATTTCGTGTTCTTCTGATTCATTTCCTATATGGCAGTCAAAACTGCTTACTGCATATTTTCATGCTCCACAAGTAATTCCGGATTAACCTTCCGGATCAGATAGCTGCTTCCGTTAATGGTAATGGAAGAGGCAATATCCTCATTTGAGTACATTCCCTCATCGACATATGTATATTTGGAAGGCACCCTGCCCTGTTCTATCATCTGGATAATTTCCTCAATCCACGGACCATGCAGCGGATTGCATTCCGCAATACAGGAAATCTCACCATTTGCAACACAGCTTAATGCATCCACGTCCACACCATCAAAGGAAACCACCATGATTTCACCATTCCGGATATCCGTTCCGATCGTTCTTCCGGCTTCCTTAATGGCCTCAATGGCGCCAAATGCTTCATTATCGTTTTCACAGTAAACCATATTTAATTCCGGATATTCTTCGAGAAAGGACTGCATAACTTCTTTCCCTTTAGCCTGGGTAAAATCACCGCTTTCCTCAGCAAGAATATTCCATCCGTATGCTTTCGCAGCCTGATATAAGCCTCTTGTACGGCCAATCTGTGCGGTTGCACCGATGGTTCCCTGAATATTCACAATCCGGACCTCCTCCGGCGGGATCTCCCTTTTCAACGTAAACTGGTGAATCCATTCTGCCATCTTCCTGCCCTCAAGGCCAAAATCTGAGCCTACCCAGCAGGTGTACAGGGATTCATCCGGTACATTCACCCGGCGATCCATGATAATTACAGGAATTCCGGCATCTTTTGCCTCCTGCAGCACGGTATCCCATCCCGTTTCCGTAACGGGAGCCAGAACTATATAATCGACCTCCTGCTGAATAAACGTACGGATTGCCATAATCTGGTTTTCCTGCTTCTGCTGCCCATCTTCAACATACAGATGGTATCCTTTATCCTCTGTAAAAGTTTCTTTCATAGAAATTGTATTTGAACTTCGAAAGGCTGATTCTGCTCCGAGCTGGGAAAATCCGATCACAATCTGATCATTCCATTCTTCAAGAGCAGATATTTCCTCCTGTTTTTCTCTGTCTGAATGTGACAAACTTTTACTGCAGCTAATCCCTAATAACAGAACACCTATAAAAAATACCATACCAAAAACACATTTTTTCATTTTGTCTACAACCTATTCGTGAAAAAATGATATAGATTTCTGCAACTCATACGCTATTACGTTCATTTTTTCACACCTTCTGTTTACATTTTGTATTTCTAAAATAATATCTGATATATTTTGATTTACATTTGCATTCTGACCGGCATTCTTCTTGCTGATCTCTGTAAGCGTCCGAATACCTGTTACAATCTTCTCTTTACGATCAGATAAAAGAATCGTCTTTTCTGCAATACCCTCAATCTCCGATACGGAACGATCAAGATCCATACTATGTTCTGCATATTTCTGCTGTGTATCCATAACGGTCTGCTGTTCCTTTACAATCAATCCGGAAACCTGATCTGCAAGCCGCACAGATTCCAGAGATTTCTCTGTAATCGTTTTGGCCAGATTTTTAATCATTTCCGCACCCTGGGCACTTTGATCCGAAAGATTGCCGATTTCTTCTGCAACAACACCGAATCCTCTTCCTGCTTCACCGGCTCTGGCTGCTTCAATTGAAGCATTAATGCTCAGAAGTTTTGTCTGTTCCGTAATAGAAAGAATCAGTTCAACTGCTTTATCAATCTCCCCGATCGATAAATTCGTCTGTCGAATTTGCTCTGCAATATCTCCAACCGCCTTCACAGATTGTTCGCTGCCTTCATAAATTTCATTCATACTATCCGTTGCCTTGCGGTTAGTCTGAATCATACTCCGTGAATTGCTTTGTAATCGAATAACGCGGTCCGATATTTCAGCTACACCTTCCTCAATTTCTATGATCTGCTCCTCAATCCTTTGAATATTTTTATCCAGAAGAAGAGTAGAATCCGATAAATCATTCATGGAAACTGAGATTTTATCTGCCTTATGATTACTATTTTCACTTAATTCGGTTACATTTGCAATATCATTTACTAAAGAAATTGACAGCTCTTTGACACTGCTGATAATGGTTACCAGTTTTTCCTGCATATTCTGTGTAGAAGTTAACAGTTCATTCATTTCACGTATGCCACTTTTTGCTTCATTCTCCTGTCTCAAAATACCTCTGGAGAGAGCATCAACATTTTTCCCGGCACGCTTCAAGGCACTGGTAAGATAGCGGCTGAAAATCAAAATTAACGCGGCAAACAAAATACCAAGCATCAGTGCCGTAAGCAGGTATTTATAAATCATATTTCTGGAGGCTTCCGTAATATCGTTTTGTAATTCACCCGCAAATGCCATTCCCACAAGCTCATCGCCAGTAATAATGGGCATAAAATATCCATAATATACCTGATGATCTATTAAAACACTCTGATCATAAAATCCTTGTAGCAAAATCTCGCGATCGGCCTCAAAATCCTTACCAATAGGGATCTCACGAATTCGATAATCATTTTCATTCTTAACAGAAGTAACACAGGGAACATCTTCAAAGATGATCGCCATTTCAATTCCCTGTTCCTTAAGACTGTCAATATAATCATTGAAATTACTTGCATTCATAACTGTAATTTCATTTTCCCTGCAATGATTTGCCAAATTCGATGCAGCAATATATAACGTATTTTCGACATTTTTTTCCAGATAGTTTTTCGTCATATAAACAGACATCAGACTTGTAATCAAAATTGCAATCAGCAACGGTATTAATGAAATCAATATTAAAAAACTGAACATTTTTAATTTATGATTCTGTTCCTTTATTATCCCTTTCTTCTTTTCTGACATATAAATCTTCCCCCTTTGATCATTTTGACTCATGCATAACTATTATAAAAGGAGTCTCCTGTAAATACTTGCAGGCAGACTCCTTTCCATCCCTGTTTTTGTAATTCGTAACCTATCCTGATATAAGCATCCCGTCATTCTCTGTATCTGTTGGGCATACGAATGTTTCTATCCCTTAGACAGCTTCTTCTTTCTGGACATTACAATACTCTGTACCACAAGGAACAGGCAGAGCATTGCGGCGATCGTAATTCCTGTCCACCATGCCTGATCCAGTCCGGCGGAGGACACAATGTTCTGGATGGTGCTTAAGGATAACACACCGAAGAAGGTTCCGATAATATTACCGACACCACCGGTTAACATCGTTCCACCAATAATGGAGGAAGCGATGGCATTCATTTCCATTCCGCTTGCATGAGATGCTGATCCGGAACCGACATGCATAAAGTAAACAAATCCTCCGATACCGGCTAACACACTGCAGATCAGATAGGCAAAGAATTTTGTACGCTTCACGTTAATACCGAGCATCAGGGCACTCTGGCTGTTACCGCCGACTGCATAGAATTTACGTCCGAACTTCGTGAAACGAAGAACACAGAACAGAAGAATTACAACAAGCAGTGCAACCACCACTCCGATTTCAATATATGCGTTTACGTAATTTCCGAGCTTATTAACCGATCCCATTCCGGGTATTGTGATTCTGGTATCCTTTAAGGCCACAAACTGTTCATTGGCTACGTTAAAGGGATTCGTGTTCACGATAGTTGTCATTCCCCTGGCAAAGAACATCCCCGCCAGTGAAACAATGAATGGCTGGATATCCAGATAGGCAACAAGATAACCCTGAACCAGACCAAAGCCAAGGCCGATTAATAAGGAAATACCAATGGCTCCAAAGATATTACCACCATGATAATCCAGATATACCGCGCAGCACATACTTACAAGGGCTACCACACCACCTACCGAAATATCAATTCCACCGGTAATCATCACAAGGCTCATGCCACAGGAAATAATAATCAGGGCAGCATTTGCATTTAAAATATTAAAGAAGGTCTGCGGCTTTAAAAAGCCTTTTCCCTGAAAAAGAATTGCACCGATATACATTGCAAAGAAAACAACAACAGTAATCAACAGCAGCAGACTGGTGTCTGTTAATTTCATTTTCCTTTTTGCCTTCATGTTACTGTACCTCCTTCTTCAGTGTTCCTGCTTTCATCCGCTTAAAGAACTCTCCCATTTTTTCCCGTACTACAGGTGCACTGAATACCACGAGCAGAATAACAACAACTGCCTTATATGCAGGGAGAGCATCTGACTGGACATTGAATTTATACAAGGTCGTTGTCAGGAACTGGATCACAAAAGCACCAAGTATGGATGCTGTCATATTGAACTTACCACCACCTAATGCATTCCCTCCAAGTGCTACGGCGAGAATAGCATCCATTTCAATATCCTTCGCAATTACCGAATAGTTAATGGAAGATAAACGGCTGACCTTGATGAGTCCTGCTACTGCCACGCAAAGTCCGAGAATTACAAAGGTCAGGAACTTGATAAATGCCGGATTTAAACCATTCAGTCTGGAAGAGCTTTCGTTAATACCGACTGCCTGCGTATACAGTCCAAGATTCGTAAACTTCAAAACCAATACGGTCACGAGGATACACGCTGCCGCAATGAAAACCGGTGTAGGAATCGGAATTCCGGGGATGAAACCTCCAAATACTGCAAAGGACGGATCATTGACAATCGGAAGCTCGTTGTTATTGATCCAGGCTGCAATGGAACGCCCTGCCGTATACAGAATCAGAGTCGCTACCATAGGCTGGATTTTAAAATATGCAACCAGCGCTCCGTTAAATGCTCCAAAAAGCATTGCTACCACGCAGCTTATAAGGAACGCTACAATAATCGGTGCCTGTAAGGTATCCGGTCTTGAATTGGTTCCACAAAGTACCCGGAGGATTACGCTGCCGCTGATTGCGATGGCTGCGCCCACGCTGATATCCTGCCCACCGGAAGCTGCCGTAACAAGCGTCATACCGATAGCAAGGATCGCAAGCTCTGAACCATAATCCAGAATGGTGATCAGGTATCCGGACAATACCGGATTTCCCGCACTGTTATAACCCAACGTAATTTTATAGAACGAAGGATCTGCAATTAAATTGAAAATAGCCAAAATCAATAATGCAGCTATGGGAATAAAGATCTGTCTGCGAAATATTTTCTGTATCATTCCATATCACCTCCGGCTATTGTACTCATAATCTTTGCCTGCGTTAAATCCTTTCCTGTAAGCTCACCAACCACCTTGCGGTCACGCATAACGATGAGTCTTGAACAGGTACGAAGCATTTCATCGGTTTCGGAAGAAATAAAGGTTACGCTCATTCCCTCTGATGCCAGATCCAATACCAGCTTCTGTATATCAATCTTTGTTCCGACATCAATACCTCTTGTCGGCTCATCCAGAATCAGATATTCCGGATGTGTGAATAACCATCTTGCAAGGATCACCTTCTGCTGGTTACCACCGGAAAGGGATTTAATCGGGGTATCTGCAGATGCTGTTTTAATATCCAGAAGCTTAATGTATTCCTCTGCAATTTTATTTGCCTCTGCCTTTGAGAAGGGTTTAAAGAATCCCCGTAATACCTGCTGTGCCAGAATAATATTTTCACGGACAGAAAGGTCACCTACGATTCCATCCACCTTACGGTCTTCCGGAAGATAAGCAATTCCATGACGCATCGCATCAATCGGTCTGGTAATCTTTACTTTCTTACCTTTCATCTTCACCGTTCCGCCTGATACATGATCTGCACCAAATATGGCACGGACACATTCGCTTCGTCCGGAGCCCAGAAGTCCGGTAAATCCATTCACCTCACCCTTCTTTATATAAAAATCAAACGGCTTGATTCCTGCATTACTTACCAGCTGCTCTGCTTCCAAAACATTCTCAGACGCATCGGTTCCATGGTACACCTTATCGTCATCACGGATGGATGACATATCATCCAGCTCTTTTCCAAGCATCTTTGCAACAAGCTGGACTCTCGGAAGATCCTTAATTTCATACTGTCCAACCAGCTTGCCGTCGCGGAGAACCGTAATCTTATCACATACCTCATATACCTGATCGAGGAAATGTGTTACAAAGATAATTCCAACGCCTCTTGCCTTCAGATCACGCATTAACTTAAACAGCTTTTCAACCTCCTGCTCATCCAAAGAGGAGGTCGGCTCATCCAGAATCAGAACCTTGCAGTCCATATCTACTGCACGTGCAATAGCTACCATCTGCTGGACAGCAATCGAGCAGTTTGCCAGCTGCTCCGATGCATCCGTCGGAATATCCAGAGACTTTAATATACGGTTTGCGCCTTCATTCATGGATTTCCAGTTCTGCATGAAGCCCTTCGTTCTTCCAATATACATATTCTCTGCTACAGAAAGATTCGGACACAGAGTAATTTCCTGATATACTGTACTGATTCCAAGCTCCTGTGCATCCTGGGGTGATTTGATACTGACCGGCTTGTCATGGCCTTTCAGATAGATATTTCCCTCTTCTTTTCCATAAACTCCGGTTAATACCTTAATTAATGTAGATTTTCCGGCACCGTTTTCACCCATCAATGCATGAATTTCACCCTCACAAAGTGAAAAATCAACTCCCTGCAGGGCACGTACTCCGGGAAAGCTTTTATGTATATTTTCCATTCGTAAAACAATATTTTCTTTCACTGCAGCCGTCACTCTCCTTGCCTTTATAATAAGCGCGGAGCAGCTTTGAATGTCTCCTTCCTGCACCGCGCTTATTCATCTGTAACTATTCAACAGCTTACCGTTATCTTAACAATTACATTAATCCTGAATAGTTACCCTGATTTTATAATTTTGATCTGTCAGAAATATCAGACCTTTCTGTATTTTCTTAAATACCGTACTTGTCAACATCTTCCTGGGTAATAGAAGCTGCATCAAAGCCCTTTTCTTCCATGATGATGGTCTTCTCGGAAATGGTTCCGCCGCTTTCCAATGTCTTAATGATGTCATCGATGTAAGATGCCTGGAAAGGATTGCACTGTCCATCATAGTTCCAGTTCTGATTTAATAATTCTTCCAGTGCCCACTTGTTGCAGTCAAAGCCCATAACGATAACGTCCTTGCCAACACCGTGGGAAATATTTGCTTTATCAAGTGCTGCTACAGCTCCCTTAGCCATATCATCATTTTCTGCATAAATTACATTGAAGGATTCGCCGGAATCAATAACAGACTGTACGATCTGCTGTGCTTTTTCTGCATTCCACTCTGCAGTCTGCTGTGTTACCAGTGTCCAGCCATCAGAAGCAACTGCTTCATCCAATGCACCGGAACGTCCCTGCTGTGCTGCAGAACCCATAACGCCCTGAAGGTGAATGATCTTATATTCGCTGAGACCCTGTCCCTTTAACCAGTCAACTGCAGTCTGGCCTTCCTTTGCCATATCAGATACGATGGATGCTTCATAAAGACTTGCATCAGCATCGATGGTACGGTCAAATAAGATTACGCGGATACCTGCATCCTGTGCATCCTTTAATACGGAATCCCAGCCGGCAGTATCTGCTGCGGAAAGAAGAAGATAATCCACACCGTCCTGAATGAACTTCTGTGCTGCAGTAATCTGCTCATCATTCTTTAAGCTGTATGCGAAGGATGCTTCATAGCCGTTTTCTGCTGTAAACATTGCCTTCAGGTCCTTGTCATTTGCGGTACGATATCCGGATTCATTCGGGTCATTATTAATGATACCAACCTTGATTAACTCACCTGATGCAGAAGTATCTGCTGCTGTGTCTGTAGAAGCAGATGCGCTGTCTGATGTACTTTCTGTGTCTGTCGATGCCGTAGACGAAGCCGGTGCGGAACCGGATCCGCATGCGGTTAATCCAATTACCATTGCTGCTGCCATTGCCAATGCCATAAGTTTTCTCTTCATATGTTATAACCTCCCATTAATGAAAAATAGTCTCATCAAAGATTGATCTCTTTGATAAGACTATCATAACTTTTCCGGCTGAAAATACCATGAAGATCCCTATGGCAAAAGTTGAAATTTATCCTCGAAAACTACTTTAAGTTGATTTTTTTACGAATCCGGTTGAATTTCTTCTTCCGGGCTGGTCAGACCACTGTCTGCATCCGGCAGAAAAATCTTCACTGTAGTTCCTTCCTGATAGGTACTTGAAATCCTGAGACCATATTCTTCTCCACAGTTTAAGCGGATCCGTTCGTTTACATTATATAATCCGTATACCTTACTTTCCACGAACTGCTTATGAACCAGTGCATTCCTTACCTGCTCCAAACGTTCCGGCTGCATACCGATTCCATTGTCATGCACCTCCAGGATAAAAAAGGAACCCTCCCGGTATCCTCTTACCGTGATCTTCCCCTTGCCACGTTTATTCTTAATCCCGTGATAAAGTGCATTTTCCACAAGAGGCTGCACGGTGATCTTCGGAATCATATTCTGATGAAACTCCTCCGGAACATTAATTTCATATTCCAGGATATCCTGATACCGCATCTGCTGGATTTCCAGATAACTGCGGACATGCTGGATTTCTTCTTTGATCGAAATAATATCCTTTCCCTGATTCAAAGAGGTCCGGAAAAAGTCCGACAGACTCTCCACCATATGGACAACCTGCTTCTGCTCATCACTTTCTGCCAGCCAGATAATGGTATCCAGTGTATTATACAGAAAATGCGGATTAATCTGTGCCTGAAGAAGCTCAAATTCTGCCTTCCTGATACGGATCTGCTCCTTCTTTACCTGTTCAAGAAGCTCGTTAATTTTGTCAATCATCGTATTTAAGGATTCGCTTAACTGCTTTGCTTCCACACCTGTATTAACATGAGATCTTACCTGCAGATTTCCCTGAGATACCTGCTGTGTCACCTCCACAAGCTCCGTAATCGGTCTTGAAATACTTAAAGGAATATAATGGGAAATAAACACAATCAACAGCAAAACCGCTACAAAGGCAATGACGGAAATTTCAATCATGGAAACGAAAAAGCTCTGGTATTCCGCATGGGATTCCTGAATTCCCTTTGTTTCATAATAAATATACTGAAAAATCGTTTCGCGCACGAGTGTCGTTACAATCTGAACATCGTTTTCCCAGATTTCCATATTGTCCTCATAACGGTTTCCTACCCGGATATTCTGTTCAATACGATCCACATAGGTATCAAGATTATTCAGATACTTCTTAATACTCTTTAATCTGGCAAGATTGTCTTTGGAATCCGTAATCTGCTCCAATCCGGTAATGATCCGATTCGCATTGGTAAGCATATCCCGGAGTTCTGATTCTTCTACTGTCTTGTTTCCTACAATCAGAAGATAGGTCTCATAGTCAAAATCCTTTTTAAAATCAAGCGTAAACTCACTGGCTGCTACGGTAGAGTTAATCATATCCTGATACCGGTAGTTCGCTGCCCAGAGATTATAAAAGCAAAAGATCAGAAACAAAAAAATAGGAATCAGGATCACCAGATAAGAATATCGTATTTTACTTGTCAGGGAAGAACGATCGTAAAAATCCTTCGCTGCATTTTTCAATTTCTTATTCATGCTTTTCCTTCCCGGTATTGTGTCGGTGTCATTCCCTGCGTTTTACGGAACAGGGCTGAGAAATAATGCGGATCCTTATATCCGACCTCCAGTCCGATCTCGCTGCTCTTTTTGCCGGTGCACCGAAGAAGCTCTTTGGCCTTATTCATACGAAAATCGGTCAGATATTTAATAAATGGCTGTCCTGTCTGCTGACTGAAAATCATACTGAAATGATTGGGTGAAAAGTTCACATGTGCAGCAAGCTGATTTAAGGTAAGATCCTCTTCCACATAATGGGCTTCAATATATGCCTTCACATCGTCCATCAGATCCTTATATTTATTTCCGGATACCTGATCCCGTTCATCAATCGCTTTCCCGATAATACGGACAATATACTCCTTGGAATATTCGATACTTGACAATACATCCGAAGCAACATCCATCGGTTCCACTTCATCCCTCGAAAAACCGATCTCTTCCACAAATTCTGCTACACAGAAATATGCATCCATCACAATATACTGCCGGAAAATCCGGGATTTCACTGCACTGTGATCAAGCTTTTCAAACATCTCATCAATGAAGTATGGAACCTCCTCCTTGCGTCCGACCTTCATAAACTCCTGCAGCTTACTTTTTTCAAACTGCTTGTAATCCAGCTCCTGGATATTAAGGTTATCTTTCTCCGATTCACGGTCCATACTCTGTTTAAAGTAGCGCTCCCGGATTCGTTCCTTCTGCTTCCGCTCTTCAATGGATGCCGCTACCAGATCAATTTCCTTAATCAGGGCATCTCCGCTGATCGGCTTAAGAAGATACTGGGCTACACCGATTTTAATTCCTTCTTTGGCATACTCAAATTCTTCATATCCGCTTAAAATAATAATTTCTGTTTCCGGAAATTCCTTTTTAATCAGCCTGCTCAAGGCCAGTCCGTCCATAAAGGGCATCCGGATATCGGTAATCACAATATCCGGCCGTATTTCCTGAATCATCGGAAAAGCAAGCTCTCCATCTCCTGCTTCTCCGCAGAATTCATATCCATGTGCCTGCCAGTCAATATTCTTCTTGATTCCCTCACGGATGACATACTCATCCTCTACCAGAAAAACCTTAATCATGATTCTCCCCCCTCTGGATAATTACTGCTGTCGGTTCTACTCCCATAATTCCCGTTGTTTTGCTGAGAACCAAGACGCCATTCCTTCGGCGAACAGCCGCAGTGCTTTTTGAAATAGCGGCTGAAGTGCGACAGATTGGAAAAGCCGCAAAGCTCAGCAGTCTGACTAATGGAGAGCGCCTGGTTCGTGAGAAGGTTTTTCGCCTTATCGAGGCGCACCTCTATCAGATCATTATGCGGTGTGCTGCTGAAAAACTTTTTATAATAGGAATAAAACTGGCTTTTTTCCATATTGGCCCTCTCGCAAAGCTTTTCCATGGTCCATTCCTTTTCATAGTGGCTCAGCATGGCAAGGCGCAGCTCCTGAAACTCACGGTATAATCCCTCCGGCTCTGCGGCTGCTTTCCGATGCAGCAACATACCACGTGATGCTGTGATCAGCATCTGACGGACCAGTGTCTCCTCATATTCCGCCGCATAAAGATCTTTTGTAATATATTCCCGCTGCAGACAACGGATATATTCATCAATTTCTTCCGTATTCTGCGGATAAAAAATCATGTTCGGCACAATTCCGTACCTCGCTCCCAGATCCTCATTACACCAGAAATGCACGTAGCTGTTGCGGAATTTCTGTACCGCCTGATAATGCTGCTCATGACCGGGTGTGTAAAAAATACAGGCATTTTCCTGTGTAATGGAAAACTGCTTTCCCACATACACCCGCATTGGTGTTTTAAACAGCAGAAACAGATAATCTCCACTGCCCTCCGGACGGTAAATAATATCGTAATCTGCATTGGATCTGTTATATTCACAAATATGAATCGAAAAATCCATCCTCTTCTCCTTTTTCCCATTCTATCGCAAGGCCGGAAGAAAAGTCAATTTTATCGGACAAAAATCTCTAGGTTTTTTTCTCCCTCCTGTTAAAATCAAAATCATAAGAAAACATTATCTGAAAGGAGAATTTTAAAATATGAAAAAAGCAGAGATTATCATTGACAAATACTTTCTGACCGGAAAAGTTGACAAACGAATCTTTGGTTCCTTTATCGAACACCTGGGACGTGCTGTTTATGAAGGAATCTATCAGGAGGGAAGCGCACTTTCCGATGAGCAGGGCTTGCGCAAGGATACGCTGGCTCTTGTCAGAGAGCTTCAGGTACCGATCGTCCGCTATCCGGGTGGAAATTTTGTTTCCGGTTATCACTGGGAGGACAGTGTAGGTCCGAAGGACAAGCGGCCTGCGAAACCGGAGCTTGCCTGGGGTGTCATTGAGACAAACGAGTTTGGCCTGAACGAATTTGCCGACTGGTCCAAAAAAGCCGGCAGCGATATCATGATGGCTGTCAACCTCGGAACCCGCGGACCGGAGGACGCCAAAAATGTTTTGGAATACTGCAATTTTAAAGAAGGGACCTACTACAGCGATCTGAGAAAATCCCACGGCTATAAAGATCCGCATAATATCAAGCTCTGGTGTCTTGGCAATGAGATGGATGGACCATGGCAGATGGGGCATAAGACTGCTTCCGAATATGGCCGTATTGCTGCAGAAACTTCCCGTCTGATGAAGTTCATGGATCCGACCATCGAGACTGTTGCCTGTGGAAGCTCCGGTCTTACCATGCCGACCTTCGGCTCCTGGGAATATACGATTTTGGACGAATGCTATGACGAGGTGGATTATCTCTCCCTGCATCAGTATTATGGAAATGCTGCTGACGACACGGTTGATTTTCTGGCAAGCTCCAAGGGTATGGATGACTTCATTTCCGGTGTCGTTGCTATCTGTGATGCGGTCAAAGCTAAAAAACATGGTAAGAAGCAGATCAACCTTTCCTTCGATGAGTGGAATGTATGGTATCACAGCAATGAGCAGGATAAGAAGCTTGAAAAATGGGTTCGTGCACCACATCAGCTGGAAGATGTCTACAACTTTGAGGATGCACTGCTCGTCGGAAGCTTACTGATCACACTCCTGCGCCACGCTGACCGTGTTAAGATTGCATGTCTGGCACAGCTTGTCAATGTCATCGCCCCAATCATGACATCCGACACCGGCGCATGGCGTCAGACCATCTTTTATCCATATATGCACGCAAGTGTATACGGCCGTGGAACCGTGTTAAACACACAGGTTCTGACTCCCGTTTATGAAAGTAAAACCTATGGCGATGCCCCATACCTTGACTCTGTCTGTATCTGGGATGAAGAGCATGACGCACTGACTATTTTTGCGGTTAACAAGAGCCTGGATGAGGATATGGAGGTTTCCTGTGATCTGCGTCAGTTCGAGGGATACCGTCTGGCTGAGCATATTGTACTGACCAACGACGATATGAAAGCAGTCAACACTGAAGCGGATCCGGATCACGTTGCCCCGACGCATTCCGATGCTACGAAGCTTGAGAACAGCAAAATGCATACCGTTCTTGGAAAACACAGCTGGAACGTAATCCGTCTTACCA
This sequence comes from Firmicutes bacterium CAG:95, assembly GCA_000438155.1. Taxonomy (GTDB): domain Bacteria; phylum Bacillota; class Clostridia; order Lachnospirales; family Lachnospiraceae; genus Suilimivivens. Next base: position 35,282 of record FR902952.1, on the reverse strand, counting down.
AATAAATCAGAAGCACAAAGCATGTCCTGAAAAAGATACCATTCTGATTCAGGACATGCTTTTTTCTATTGGATCCCTCACGATACAGGAATTTCCGATAACCAGCTCCGGTGCAATCAGAATATCTGTGCAGACCGGCTCTTTCATCTTTTCTTTTGACGGATCCTCAGGCAGCCTGTTTCTGTGCTCCTCACAATGAATCAGCTTAAGCAGCAGCTCTGCTGCCATTTCTCCCAGCTTTTCCTGAGGATGAACAATAGTCGTCAGCTGCAGTCCTCCATTGTTCGCTATGTAGGAATTGTCATATCCGGTTACGGATACATCGGAAGGAACCTTTTTCCCTGCAGCAGTAAGACCCTGAATCACCTTCATGGCAATCTGGTCATTATAGCAGACAACCCCATCCATCGGAACTCCGCTTTCTGCCATCTGCTTAATGGCCTCATATGGATGAATGGCACGATCCTCCGTATAAAACCAGATCACGTGATCCGGTTCATAAGGAATCCCGGCTTCTTGCAGTGCCTTTACATATCCCTTGTGACGGTTCTGTCCCTGGATATCATCCGACTTAAACACGCCAATGATCGACTTATGCCCAGTATCGATCAGATACTTCGTAATAAGATAACCACCCATCGCATCATCCATAAGCACCCTTGGCTTCTCCTTCATCGTTGCAAAGCAGCCCTGGATAAACACGTAAGGAATACCATACTCTTCCAGCTTTTCATACAGGTGGGTGTGCTTACAATAAATCTGACTTTTGCTCGGCTCGATAATAATTCCGTCAATGTCCTTCTGAAGAAGCTCTTCTAAGCATCTTGCCTCCTGACTTCTGGAATTCCTTGTATTTTTCAGAATGATGCTGTAGCCCTGCTCCGTCAGTACCTTATCGATTCCCCCGATTACACGCGGGAAAATATAATCCGACAGATACGTGGTAACTACGGCAATATTATGGGAATGTCCCGTATGTAAGACCCTCTCGGAACAGAAGGTTCCTCTCCCATGCTCCGCGTAAATATAGCCTTCATTCTGAAGCACCGAAAGAGCCTTGCGCACCGTCTGTCTGCTGACCTGATACTGAGCCGATAATTCATTTTCTGAAGGAAGCCTGTCTCCTGCCTGGATTTCTCCCGACACCATCTTCTCCCTTAAATCTTCCATTAACTTCGAATATTTCAACTGCTTTTGCTCCATGATCCCCTTACTCCAATTACCAGTATAGTTTCATGCTTTTCTCTATTTCAGATTTTCAAAACTGTTCTGCATTTCATAGTAATACTACGAAAATTTATTCAGCAAATAAATTCTCCGCTGTAATAATTGACTGGATCTCTCCTGAATAAGCATTTTCACTGACCCCATATGTTGTGATTAATGTTGAATAACTTAATTTCATATTCACTTCTGGAAATTTTATACTATTATAATAATGCATCTCTTACATGAATTCAATTTTTTTACAAATCAGCACATCTTTATCTAATCTTAATACGCCGCAAATATTTCTTATCTGCTCTTAAAATTTCCGGCTGTATAATGTATAATAAAACCACTTAGCTATCATAGTAGATAAGGAGCTGACTTTATGCCGGAAGAAATCATTCACCAAAAGCACCGCCTTTCGTCTTTCCAAATTATCATATCAGGTTTTGTCGGAGTCATTTTGCTGGGAGCATTGCTGCTGATGCTACCGGTCTCCACAACAGAGGGATGCATAACTCCATTCAACGAAACGCTGTTTACTGCGACCTCTGCCGTCTGCGTCACCGGACTTGTGGTGCAGGATACCGGAAGCTATTGGTCAGGCTTCGGCCAGGCTGTCATTCTTGCACTGATACAGATCGGAGGACTTGGCGTTGTAACAGTTGCAGCATCGTTCGCATTGCTGTCCGGACGAAAAATCTCTCTGATGCAGCGCAGCACCATGCAGGACGCAATTTCCGCTCCAAAGGTTGGCGGAGTTGTCCGGCTGACGCAGTTTATCCTTCGAGGTACATTTTTAATTGAGCTGCTTGGTGCAGCAGCCATGCTTCCGGTATTCTGCCGGGACTATGGATGGCGGGGTATCTGGATGGCAGTGTTTCATTCCATATCTGCATTTTGTAATGCCGGGTTTGACATTCTTGGAACAGAAAACAATCTCTATCCTTCCCTCACCGGTTATACAGGCAGTCCGATCATCAATATCACAATTATGCTACTGATCGTGATCGGCGGCATTGGTTTTCTGACCTGGGATGATATCTGCGAACACAAGTGGCATTTTCATCGCTATCGGGTACAGAGCAAGGTAATCCTTGCCATAACGGGCTTCCTTATTGTTGTGCCTGCTGCATTTTTCTTTTTTGAGGACTTTTCTGCGCTTCCAACAGGAACGCAGCTTCTGGTATCCTTTTTCCAGTCTGTCACTACAAGGACGGCGGGCTTTAACACAGTAGCTCTATCTGCAATGTCAAGTGCATCAAAGGGCATAATGATTCTTCTGATGCTTATTGGCGGCGCTCCCGGTTCTACCGCAGGCGGAATGAAGACAACAACGCTGGGTGTTCTGCTTGCCAATGCTGTCGCAACCTTTCGTCAACGCGATAATGCCCAGTTTTTCAAACGCAGGATTGATTGCAATACTGTCAAAACCGCTTCGACCATTCTGACAATGTATCTTACGCTGTTCTTTGGAGGAGGCATTTTTATCAGTGTATATGAGCATCTTCCGTTATCCGACTGCCTCTATGAAACATCATCAGCAGTCGGAACGGTCGGGTTGACGTTAGGGATTACACCACAGCTGCATATTCCTTCACAAATAGTACTGATCATACTCATGTATCTTGGCAGAGTCGGCGGTCTAACACTTATTTACGCCACGCTCTCCGGCAAAAAGGCGGGAAATGCAAAACTGCCCCAGGAAAAAATTACAGTCGGATAAATAAGGAGGATTTTATTTTATGAAAAATATTCTACTAATCGGAGCAGGCCGCTTCGGACGACATATAGCCATACAGCTTTCCCAACTGGGTCATCAGGTTATGGCAGTCGATATAAGTGAAGACCGGATTAATGATGTATTGCCATTTGTCACCAATGCACAGATTGGCGATAGTACAAATGCAGACTTTCTTCGTTCTCTTGGCATCGGAAATTATGACGTTTGCATTGTAACCATTGGAGGAAGCTTTCAGAACTCGCTTGAAACAACATCACTGCTGAAGGAGCTTGGAGCAAAATGTGTAGTGTCACGCGCCGAACGGGATGTACAGGAAAAGTTTCTGCTTCGAAACGGAGCCGACCACGTGGTCTACCCGGAAAAGCAGGTTGCAAAGTGGGCTGCTATCCGGTACACTGCTGACCATATTTTCGATTATATAGAAATTGACGAACAGCATGCTATTTTTGAAGTAGGAGTGCCGGAAGGCTGGATTGGTAAAAGTATTGGTGATCTGGATATCCGCAGAAAGTTTGGAATCAGTATTCTCGGCATCAAACACGCAGGAAAAACGGACGTTTCCGTCACGCCTGATACAATATTATCCGGAGATGGTTCCATTCTGGTACTGGGCGAATACAAGGCACTGCAAAAATGCTTCCGGATCTGAACTGTAACGTAAGATGGAAAATCAAGACCGAATTCAATCCTGTCAGATAGAAACCATCATATATTGATGCTATAATAATATTAATAGTTATTAATATTAAAGGCGGTGAGGATGTGCAGAATATAGTAAACAAAACAGAAAGAGAACATATTCTGGTGTGTTTATCTCCTTCTCCATCCAATGAACGTATTGTGCGAATGGCTGGTAACATGGCACAGGCGTTTTGTGGAAGTTTTACGGCACTTTATGTGCAGACACCCGGATACGCTTCCATGAATGCAGAAGATACTGTTCGATTGCAGGCTCATATGTATCTTGCAAAGCAGCTCGGCGCAGAGATCGTCACAACACATGGGGAAGATGTACCTACACAAATTGCAGAATATGCACGGCTCTCCGATGTAACCAAAATTGTAATCGGACGAAGCGGCATACAACGGCGGCATTTCTGGAGTGAGCCAGCACTGACGGAGCGGCTCATCACACTGGCGCCGGAGGTTGACATTCATATCATTCCGGATGCTGAAGTCTACAAAAGCTATCGCGGAAAGCGACTTTCCACCATTCGTCCTATACTCCCGACCGCCCGGGAGCTTCTCCTGACACTTGGTATTCTGGCAGCTGCAACGATCATCGGATGGCTGTTTTTGAAACTTGACCTTGCAAGTGCCAACATCATCATGGTTTACCTGCTGGGCGTGCTTCTGACTTCTTCTTTTACGAATGGATATACCTGTGGTATACTGTGCGCCTTTTTGAGTGTCGTTCTGTTCAATTTTTTTTTAACAGAACCACGTTTGTCTTTGGGTGCATATGGAAGCAAATATCCCATAACCTTTGCCGTTATGTTTGCAGCAGCGCTTTTGACCGGCACACTTGCCACAAAGCTCAAAGCCCATGCACTATTATCTGCACGGGACACCTATCGTACAAAGCTTCTTTTTGATATGAACAGAAAGCTCCAAAAGGCAGAAGCACCGGAGGAGGTTTATCAGATGACCGCAATGCAGATACAAAAACTCCTGCAACGGGACATTCTGGTTTATCCTGTGCAGGGTGATGCACTCTCCACAGGTATTCTTTATCCGACAGATGGAAGCTGTCCACATCCTGCTCCGGCTGATGATCAGGAACAGGATGTAATTCACTGGGTCTGGCAAAACCGGAAGCGCGCCGGAGCAACGACTGAAACATTTCCAAAGGCAAAACGACTGTATCTTGCTATCCGTACCGGGCAGCAGGCTTACGGTGTTGTCGGGATTCCGATGGAGAAAAAAACACAGCCGGATGCATTTACATCCAGTATTCTGTTTTCCATCCTCGGAGAGTGTGCCCTGACGTTAGAAAGCCTGCGTAATGCCAGAGAAAAGGAAGAAACTGCCGTCCTTGCAAAGAACGAGCAGCTTCGTGCCAATCTCCTGCGTTCCATTTCTCACGATCTGTGAACTCCTCTGACCTCCATTTCCGGCAACGCCGATACATTACTGCACAGCTATGCCGCATTGGATGAGCAAACGCGGAAACAGATATTTACGGATATTTATGATGATGCACAATGGCTGATTGGACTTGTTGAGAACTTGCTTTCCATTACGAAAATTGCGGACGGCAGCGTAAAACTGCACCTTTCTGATCAGGTCGTAGACGACATTGTATCGGAAGCACTCCGGCATATCGATCGAAGATCAGCAGAACATCACATTATGGCGGATTGCGGAGATACACCACTGTTGGTACGGGTGGACGCAGGACTCATCATGCAGGTTATTATCAATCTGGTAAACAATGCCATTAAATATACCCCTGCGGACTCTGTCATTCGGATCACGGCAATACATCAGGAAAATATGGCTGAGATCCGTGTCATCGACAACGGCTCAGGTATCCCTGATGAGATAAAAAAACACGTTTTTGAAATGTTTTTTACCGGGAGCAATCTGATTGGTGACAGCCGCCGCAGTCTTGGGCTTGGACTTACCCTCTGTCAGACCATTATTTATGCACATCATGGCGAACTGACGCTGAAAGACAATACTCCGCATGGCTGCATTTTTTCCTTTACAATACCACTTAGTGAGGTGAACCTGAATGAATAAACCACTTGTCCTTGTTGTAGAAGATGATACTCCGGTACGCAATCTGATCACAACGACGTTAAAAACCCATGAATACAGGTATCTTTCAACACAAAACGGTACGAGCGCTGTGATGGAGGCGTTGTCACACAATCCGGATATTGTGCTGCTTGATCTGGGACTTCCTGATATGGACGGCGTGGAAATTATTCGGAAAATCCGGTCGTGGTCAAATATGCCGATTATTGTCATCAGCGCCCGAACGGAGGATTCTGATAAAATTGAAGCACTGGATGCCGGAGCGGACGATTATCTCACCAAGCCATTCTCTGTAGATGAACTGTTGGCACGGCTGCGGGTGACGCAGCGAAGACTGGCACTGATGAAGACCGATGTGACACAGGAATCTTCCATTTTTACAAACGGCGCATTAAAAATTGACTATGCAGCTGGCTGCGCCTATCTTGATGACACAGAGCTGCACCTGACTCCCATCGAATATAAGCTGCTGTGCCTGCTTTCCAAAAATGTGGGCAAGGTTCTGACCCACACCTATATTACACAACAGATTTGGGGTAGCAGTTGGGAAAACGATATTGCTTCTCTGCGGGTATTCATGGCAACTCTGCGCAAAAAATTAGAAAAAGGGAAAGATGGACAGCAATACATACAAACGCATATTGGCATCGGCTACCGGATGCTGCGGGTTGAGCAGGCAGATCCTTAAACTATCTTCTTTATATACTACGATATGAGAGTCAGAAGTCACATCTTCTGTCCTTGAAGCGGTCGCTATTATAACAAAATAATAGCGGCTATTTCTCATCAAATAAATACGCATACTTCTTCATTTGGGAAAGAAGAATATCCCTTACCCGGTCTTTCTCTTCCTGAGAATATATACTGATTCCATCAAGCAGATCACTTACATCCTTTGTATGAAAATGAAACTTCAAATGATTTCCATATAGCTTTTCTGACAGATCAAGCTGCTCATCAAAATCCGCACTGATCGTTTTCGCCCGGACTTCTTTTATCTGAAGATATACATCTTTCCCCAACGGATAATCTAATGATGTATCCGCTAACAATCCTGCTCCATTGTCAAAAATCGGACTATAGGAAAATCTTCCGTCTTTATTCATCAGGATAGCAATATTATGGGTATGCCTGTCTTCATTCAGGAAAAAAGCATCCATCGTAAACAATTTATTCATATATACACCAAAGTCTGAAAGGTTTGTAACACGCTCTACTTGTTCCACAAGAAAGATCAATCTTTTCTCAGGATCTGAAATTTTAAAAATGGACTGATAAAGACTCTGTCCAAAGAATGTCATAAATAATCTTTCCAGTGTAATCAACTGCCAGTCTTTTTCCAGAAAATCATTGCTCTTCACACCAGAATAAACAGCATCCTTATATCTGATCTGTTCAGGTTCATATAAAACAAACTCATCCTGTCGTAGGGATGACTTTAACAGGAGATGAGATATCATATATTCTGCAAGTCCCTCATATCCGGTATAGTCTGCCTTATACCATATTCCATTATTGTTCCATTTTAACTGATTTCCTTTGGAAGACTGTCTGTTATTCTGTCTTTCGTCCTGCTCAAAAAGCTCTACCATATCATTTCCTCATCTAACGTTCTATCCGTATCCAAAAATCATCCTCTGCCATTTTTCCTGCTGTCTTTTCTATAATCATCAGAGGATCATAAAATGGGAGATCCAGATCTTTTAATACCAGCTTCATTTTATCCCTGTTAGCCGGAAAACATCTGGATTCCAAAAATTCTTCATACATTTTGTAATCCGGATTCTCTACCTTTCCAAATGCCCTGAACATGAGATTATCGGTATAATTAATAATATGAACTTTTTGTTCCATTTCATTTACATCAATCAGTGTACAGGGCTTGTGCTGATACATATACCAGAGTCTGAGTGGATACACTCTTGGAGGAATCTGTAGCTGCTTTGGATAATCCGGATATTGCTCCAGCATGTGAAGCAGTAAAACCACCGGACCTTTTATAACCTCCTTACTGGTTTCCCAACGCTCTACCGTTGATTTTCCACAACAAATCAACTCTGCAAATTCCTTCTGTGTCAACTTCAAACGCTTACGTAAATCCTTAATATCCTCTGCAGTTGTATACTTAGGTATTGCAAATAATTTTTCTTTCATGTGTCCCTCCAAAAGAAAACCGTTAAAATAAGTGTTTCATTATTTATTTTGCACTCATTTTAATGGTTTTAAACATTTTTGTCAATATTTTTCATATAGTTTCATTCAAAAATACCATATATTAAATCCACCGGAAATTCTTTGTATTTCATATATGATGAAAATTGCTTTGTCAGATATAATGTCTGACAAAGTAGTTTTTACCTGACAGAAAAAACTACAAGAACATAATAAAATAGGAGGATTTTTAACTCATGGAAAAATATGGATATATCCGGGTTTCTACTAAAGATCAGAACCCGGAAAGACAAAGTGCGGCTTTTGAAAAATACGGTATACGTTCTGAAAATGTGTATCTGGACAAGGCCTCTGGGAAAAATTTTGAAAGACCGGCCTACCAAAATGGTAAAAAAAGGCGATGTTATTACTATAAAAAGCATAGACCGGCTTGGAAGAAATTATGGAGAAATACTGGATCAGTGGCGGTTTATTACAAAAGACCTGTCTGCGGGAATAGAAGTACTTGATATAATCATACTTTTTATATGATAATATCTTGAAATAATGATACTTTTGCAGGATACCTTATGTGAATAATAAAAATTTCGATTTTACTGACATAGTAAAGCAAGGAATTATTAATCTATATCTGGAAGATTCTATTCCTTCAAATGATTATCACCTAGATTTCGCAGATATTCTTCCACATTCTGATACGGAATCCCATCTACCACCCGGCTCTTCCCACGATAGAGAACAAACTTTCCGGTAATTGAACCATAGCGATGCTCCGTCTGGGCACATTTTTCTTCATTTACCAGATGACGATACTGTTGTGAGACAGCTTCTTCACTATGTTTAATCTCAAAAATTTGACAGGAACCAGCTTCCGGATCAAATACTACCATATCAAATTCACCTATAGGAAACTGCAGCACAAATACCTGTTTTTTGAGATTTGTCAGCTTGGTTTCCAACAGGACAATATCCTCCAACATCCGTCCTTTGATTTCAGTCAGAATACGTTCCTGTACAACAGTACGCTCTGCCAGAGACAGTGCACTAAATGTCTCATCCAACAACAGACTGCGGATCAGTTCATCTGCCTGTGCATAGCGTAGTCCGGGCTGTGCAATCACTGTACGGCTGGATTTTGTACTGACATCCGGCAAGTGTAACACATCAATCTCCCGCGTCAGATCCAACAAATCCAGATACTCTTTGATCTCCGCTACGTGAATATCGTCCAGTTCTATGGTCTGCTCAGCCTTATTGCGTATTTCCAGCAGCTTCCGCAGACTACTGGTCACAGCCACAAGATCAATACGATCAAGGATATCTGTGGGATTCTCACGATCCCGGCGTAGATTGCTGGCAGAAATACCAAGATCATGGGACTTCCAATCCTGTGTCAACACTTCCAGCGTAAAGCGATGGTTGATGTCTTCAACGACACGATTGATGGCACTGGTCAGTTCATTCTTATCATACAGATCCCGCAGATGACGGAAATGCCCCTCATACTGATAGCAACGCAGGGAATGCTGGATATTGCGTGCAATAGCTGTGTCCACATATTCATCCGTTTTTTTCTTGCTGGCAAATGTGGAGTTTTCATTGTAATGGATACCGCCCAGACTCATGGTACCACCATAACGGATATACTCGTCAATTCCATGAATACCAAGCACAGTTTCGAACTCCCGGTAAGGGATAAAGGTTGTGTGCAGCAGGACGCAGCGATCATAAAGCTGCTCATCTTCCGTAAAGAGAAAACCCAATGAGTCTGTACCAGAAAGTACGATTTTCATACCGCACGCTGCAAACACATCAGAGAACAATGCCGCACCCTCAATGAAATCTTCCATCAACGTTACCTCATCAAGAAATACATAACGAAAACCATGCGCCTCCAATATCTTGAGATCACGGTTCACATCTGCCAGTGTATCCTTTGCTGTGATCTGGATAAATGCTGCCTTAACCAGTTCTGTGTCTCTCATCTCCGCAAAAATCTGTCGGATCATGGTGGTTTTTCCTGTCCGGCGCAGACCGTAAAGAATGAATACTTTATCCTGTGGATCACCATAGACATAATCACACAATTGCTGGAAACACTCACGTCTGCGGTAGCCTCGGACAGATTTCGCGAAAGAACGCAGTGTTTCTCCGGTGCGGACATTGGTAGTAAACATGGAAGCATCCATAGATCTTGTTTTCGGCAACTGCTTTTTCAGCGCCTTCAAATCCTGATCCAGTTTCTTTCGCTGCTCGATCTGAGCATGAAAATTTTCCAATTCGTCTACAGGTATATATTTCTCTTTCCGTTTTTTATCCTCTGTCCAACGATGATAGAAATATTCCTTCCCATTAACGGTTTTTTTCGTAATAGAGCCGGCAGGCAGATTGGAAATTTGCTGCTCCAGTTCCGCTACGCGGTTCTGAATTTCGGATAATTCCATGGTACACCTTCCTTTAAATATTATTCTTTACAAAATTATACCCTATTATACCCATTATCTCAAGGGTATAATAAAATAAGATATGGTAATCTTTAATTATTTATTTAGGAAAAACGTTACAAAACACTATGTAAAAGTAAAGAAAAATGTTACGAATTATGTTACAACAATGAAAACCGGCCGTCTGAATCATCAGACAGCCGGTTTTCTTAGGTTTATGATTTTATTAAGAGTATTAAGAATATGACTAATTTATAATGCAGCAAGCTGCTTGCCAAGTGCCTTGCAGTTACTTACTGCTTCATCGTCCGGAGCTTCCTGGCAGATCACGCCTTCGCCACCGACAACGGTTGCACCGGCACCGTTCATACGGTCTACCCAGTCACGCATCCATTCACCATCGCCCCATCCATAGGAACCGAACAAACCAATTTTCTTTCCTGCTGCGAAGGCTTCAACCTCAGCAACAAAGGGCTCCATTTCACTTTCCTCTAAAACCTCAGCTCCCATTGCAGGACATCCTAATGCAAATACCGGCTGATCCTTTAAAACATCAGCGCTGACGCTTCCCACATAGGTTACTTCCGCTTCCTTACCGCCCTCGCGGATTCCTTCTGCAACAGCCTCTGCCATTGCCTGGGTATTTCCACCCTGTGTCCAGAAAATTACATATATCTTATCCATAATTCTGATTCCTTTCTTATTATTTTTAATTTGTAACTGTTCAGAGCCATGCAAATTATGGCAGTATGGACGATGAATGCTTGCATTCAAGGGAACATATGCCATGATTTATATGGCGAAGTAACTACATGAGCAAAACATAAGCTGTGAAACAGCGGTTTTGCGAATGGAGTTCTGAATAGTTACTTTAATTTTGCTCTTCTGATCTACCATGCATTTCACTCCATGAACCATATCATTCTGAACCAGATCCTCAAATCATTTATGCACCCATAATACTCACGATCTGATCCATACGGATTCCACATGACAGGAGCTGTATCAGGTTTTCCCTGGTATAGTCATATTTCTGGAAAAGCTTCTGCTTTGCCTTTGAATTTTCATATACCTTCCATTCCCCGACACATAAGAACTTCTGCCCATTGTTCCTGATAAAGCCTTCCACATCCTCTGGTGGATAACCAAGCAGAAATCCGATTTCATGTGGAAAAGGACATTTTTTTTGAAGATATTCCTGATAATGCTTCCGGAACGTTACTAAAATTTCCTTTACCGAAGTACAGGAATAGCCAAATTCCTTTAACAATTCTTTTACTTTTTCCTGATCGAGATATCCTTCGAGTGATCTCTTCCGGTATAAAAGCAACGCAATCGTATTTCCTTTTACCCCAAGAGGATAAATCATAATCCTGCTGTTTTTTAAGATCTTTAAAACCTGTATGTAATCCTCTATGGATATCTGAAACAGATTCGATATTTTTAATCCTGCAATCAGAGGCGCACATTGAAGTGCAAGCTGGATCTCAACATTTTTAATTCCACTCTCCTGCACAATTTCCCACGTTTCTCTGCTCAAGCCACTTCCTCCTTTCTTAGTTAGATTTAACTAACTATATATTTAAAAGAAAAGCCATCCAGTGGCTTGTAGGATTCTTTTAGTTAGTGTTAACTAACTGTTGTCAGTATATCTTATTTCATCCATTTTGTAAACCCCTTTTTTAAAAATATCAGGGTCAGGAAATATTCCTGACCCTGAAAATCAATTCTCTTCTATACCAGTTCGGACATCACAATATTCTTAATCTCACGTACCAGCACACCGGTACGGCCAATACCTATCTGCTGTGTGCCGAAGATCAGTGTGATACCATGCTGCGGTTCATTGGAAAAGAAGGTTCCAAGCCAACCATCCCAGCCATATTCTCCCCTGGAAGAAAAGACGGAGGTTTCGCTTTCATTTTCACAGACACGCATCAGATTTCCATATGTATAACCACTCATCCAGTCCCAGCCCTGATGAAGCTGTGGCTTTTGCTCAGATGTTAAACCACCATGGCGCATGAAACGGACAGCCTGCGCAGGCATAATTCTCTTCCCCTGATAAACACCTTCATTCATGAGCATTTGTCCAAATTTGCTGTAATCATCTACTGTGGAACACAATCCTGCTCCACCGGATTCAAAGGAAGGAGCAATATCCCGCTCATAACGAAGTCCTAAATGATTCGTTTTTACTTCCATAAGTCCCTGTTGACTTTCTTCATATACTCTGGCAAGACGGCTCCGGTTCTTTTCCGGCACATAAAAGCCGGTCTCATTCATTTCCAGAGGATCAAAGAAATTCTTCTGTAAGAAGTCTCCGAAGCTTTTTCCACTTACTACTTCAATTAAAGAACCCAGAATATCAGCAGAAGTTCCATACATGAATTTTTCTCCCGGTTCAAAGCACAGATCAATCTTTCCCATTCTCTGTGCAAATTCCCTGGTAGTCATCGGATGATCCGTATACAGTCTTTCATCCAGCTCACGAAAAACCATATCACTCTGTCTGCCGCCTTCTGTTGTCATATCCGGATAAGCCAGTCCCGATGTCATATTTAACAGATCACGTACTGTAATTTTGCGATACACATTACGTCTCTTTCCGTTTTCATTCACATGACCATCCTTAAATTCCGGCAGATAATCTTCAACGGCAGATGCCAGATCAATCTTTCCCTCTGAAACAAGTAAAAGTGTAGCTGCAGCCGTTACCGGCTTACTCTGGGAATACAGACGAAAGATGGTATCCCGGCTCATTGGAAGCTTATTTGCAATATCACGATAGCCATAATCACAATAAACCTGTTCTTCTCCATCTTTTATAACCAATACATTTGCGCCGGAACAGCTTCCACTTTCGATGGAACGCTGCATGGCATCTAAAATTTTCTCTTTCATGACCTGTCCCTGCTTTTCTATTTTTTATACCTGAACTTTTTCCGGCTCTTTATCCTTGGAATACAGATATTTCAATACAATCGGTGTTGCGATAGAGGAAACAATAATCAACAGAATAACGGAAGTAAAATATACCGGCTCCAGTAATCCTGCAGACAATCCCTTCTGAGCAACAATCAATGCTACCTCACCACGTGTCATCATACCGACACCAATTTTTAGAGAATCCGGAAAATTGAATTTACATGCTTTGGCAATCAGTCCGCATCCAATAATCTTTCCAATTAATCCAACTACTACAAAGCCAAGAGAGAATAAAAGAATGCTTCCCGTAATATTATCAATATTGGTCTTCAATCCGATACTTGCAAAGAAAATCGGACCAAACAGCATATAGGAGTTAATATCAATTTTACTTTCAATATATTCGGAATCATTAATGGAGCACAGAATAATACCCGCAACATACGCACCGGTAATATCCGCAATTCCGAAATACCTTTCTGCCACGTAGGACAGAATAAAACAGTATGCCAGTCCGGCAATCGGAATACGTCTGGTATGAGGATATCTCTTGTCTACCCATTTAAATACCTTATAGGAGATAAAGCCGACAACAGCTGCAAGTACAAAAAATAAAATCGTACTGATTACAACCTTTCCGACAGAAGAATCCGGATTCTTAAATCCAATAACAAAGGTCAGTACAATAATACCGATTACGTCATCAATAATGGCTGCACTTAAGATAGTGGTTCCAACCTTACCCTTAAGCTTTCCCATATCCTTAAGTGCCTGAACGGTAATACTTACGGAGGTTGCAGTTAAAATAGTTCCTACAAATACTGCCTTATAAAATTCCTCGGATCCCCATGGTGCAAATCCATAATACATCATATAAAAAACAGCTCCCAGAATCATGGGCACAAACACGCCGGCACAGGCAATTAAGAATGCCACCGGACCTGTTTTTAACAATTCCTTTAAGTCCGTTTCCAGACCAGCGGAAAACATCAGTAAAATTACACCAACCTCAGCCATCTGCATAAGAAAATCCGTCTGGCTGACAAATCCCAGTACACAGGGACCGATTAAAAGTCCTGCGATAATCTGTCCGACAACCTGTGGTGCATGAAGCTTTCTTGCAATAATTCCACAAACCTTTGCAGCAATAATAATAATTGCCAGATCCTTTAGTACCAAATACGTTTCCATTTTTTCATACTCCTTTTTATTAATGTCAAAATTATGATCATGTTTCCGGTCCGTATCCCTCTTCCTCCGCTCTTACCTTACACCCATTCTTATAAGAACCGATCCGACAGATATCTGCTTTCTGACTTTCCATACAGAATTTACAGGAAGGACAGGCTTTTATCTCACCGGCAAAATCTCTCGGTACACCTTCATTATTTTCATTATGTCTGCAATCATAGCACCAACAGCTGCTGCATTCAATAAATTGTGGAAATTCTTCTAAAAAATGTGTTTCCGACAGCAGATCTAAGAAATCCATCTGTCCTTCAATCTGTTTTTTCAATGATATCCCCCATGTCACAAAATCCCCACCATTATTGATGGGGATTTCATTTCCATATGGTAACTATTCAGAGCCATGCAAATTATGACAATATGGACGTCGAATGCTTGCATTCGTAAGGATATTTAGCATAATTTATATGGCGAAGTAACCACATGAGGTAAACTACGTTGCGTTAGCAACGGTTTTACGAATGGGGATCTGAATAGTTACATAATTTCTTAATTATTCATCATCCTCATTTTCTTCTGTTGGAAAAATGACTTCTTCGTCTTCCTCATCATTTTTCTCCGGTATTAACATACCATCATCCTGAGGATCCTCAAGATTTTCCAACTCTTCATCACTGATTTCCTCATCACCGTTGGAAACCTTCTCACGTACCTTGGCAATCTGGGCTACCGTTACTCCGTTATCCAGATTAATCAGCTTGACACCGGATGTAATTCTTCCAAGAATGGATACATCAGACATCGGGATCTGAATAATTATTCCTCCGGTAGTAATCAGCATAATTTCATTTTCATCATTGACTGCCTTTACACCAACTACATAGCCGGTCTTATCCGTTATTTTGTAACACTTTACTCCCTTGCCACCACGTTTCTGAACCGTAAATTCCTCAAGAAAGGTACGTTTTCCCATTCCTTTCTCAGAAACAATCAGAAGAGAATCACCCTGATGATCCAGCTGCATTCCTACGATTTCATCCTGGTCATTAAGGCTCATACCAATTACACCCATAGATGCTCTTCCCGTAGAACGTACATCGGTTTCCTTGAACCGGATACACATACCAAATCTGGTTACCAGAATAATTTCAGTATCCTTATCTGTTACCTTAACTTCAATCAGTTCATCATCTTCCCGCAGATTGATTGCAGTAAGTCCATTCTTACGTACATTACTGTATTCAACTACACTGGTTTTCTTTACAATACCCTTCCTGGTTACCATGAACAGATTCTTATTTTCTTCATAATCCTTAATTGGAATAATGGCACTTACCTTCTCACCCGGATTCAGCTGCAGCAGATTCACAATAGCAACTCCACGTGAAGTACGCCCGCTTTCCGGAATTTCATAGGTTTTCAACCGGTAAACCCGTCCAAAATTTGTAAAGAACATAATATAGTGATGGGTTGTTGTCATCAGAAGATCTGCAATAAAGTCATCTTCGATGGTCTGCATACCCTTAATTCCTTTACCACCACGGTGCTGTGATTTGAAATTATCAATGGTCATTCTCTTCACATATCCTAAATTAGACATTGCAATGATGGTATTTTCATTTGGAATCATATCTTCCACACTGATATCATAGACATCATAACCGATCTTACTCTTCCTGTCATCTCCGAATTTATCGGAAATCTCCTGAATTTCAGTACGGATAACACCAAGTAATACCTTTTCATCTGCAAGAATTTCTTTTAATCTTGCAATTCTTGCCAGTAACTCCTGATGCTCGTTCTCTAACTTTTCTCTTTCCAGACCGGTCAGAGCACGCAGTCTCATGTCAACAATGGCCTGCGCCTGAACCTCGGTTAATCCGAACCGTGCCATTAAGCTTTCTTTTGCAATCTGCGTTGTCTGGCTTCCACGGATAATCTGGATCACTTCGTCAATATTATCAAGAGCAATCAGTAATCCCTGTAAAATATGGTCACGTTCTTCGGCCTTCTTCAGCTCATACTTCGTTCTTCTGGTAACAACATCTTCCTGATGCTTAATATATTCCTTCAGCATATCCAGAATATTTAATACCTTCGGCTCATTATTCACCAGAGCCAGCATAATAATACCAAAGGTATCCTGCATCTGTGTATGTTTAAACAGCTGGTTTAAAATGATATTGGCATTTACATCACGACGTAATTCAATTACAATCCGCATACCCTCACGATCGGATTCATCACGAAGATCAGTAATTCCATCAATTTTTTTCAGCTTCACAAGCTCTGCAATTTTTAAAATCAGGTTTGCCTTATTTACCATATAAGGCAGTTCCGTTACAATAATTCTTGTTTTGCCGTTTGACATGGTTTCCATATCCGTAACTGCGCGGACACGAACCTTTCCACGTCCGGTACGATAGGCTTCTTCACAGCCTCTCGTGCCAAGAATGATACCTCCTGTCGGAAAATCCGGTGCTTTGATAATGGAAATGACTTCATCAATATCGGTCTGGCGGTCCTCTAAAATCCGATTATCAATAATTTTAACAATCGCATTAACCACTTCCCGTAAGTTATGGGGAGGAATGTTCGTTGCCATACCTACTGCAATACCGGTTGTACCATTTACCAGAAGATTCGGATAACGGCTTGGAAGAACAGCCGGCTCCTTCTCTGTTTCATCAAAGTTTGGTACAAAATCAACCGTATCCTTATCGATGTCGGCAAGCAGCTTCATGGAAATTTTACTTAATCTTGCTTCTGTATAACGCATGGCCGCCGCGCCGTCACCATCAACGGAACCAAAGTTACCATGTCCATCTACCAGAGGATAACGGAAGGACCATGGCTGTGCCATATTAACCAGCGCACCATAAATAGAGCTGTCACCATGAGGATGATATTTACCCATGGTATCACCAACGATACGGGCACTCTTACGATGCGGCTTATCCGGTCCGTTATTTAATTCAATCATGGAATAGAGCACTCGTCTTTGTACCGGCTTCAAACCGTCCCTTACATCCGGCAATGCACGTGATGCGATAACGCTCATTGCATAATTGATATAAGAGGTTTCCATGGTTTTCTGTAAATCCACATCATGAATTTTATCAAAAATATTGTCTTCCATGCTTGTCTCCATTTCGAAGAAATTTTGTTAGATATCCAGGTTGTTTACAAACTTTGCATTTTCTTCAATAAATTCCCGTCTCGGTTCTACCTTATCACCCATTAAGGTAGTAAAAGTCAGATCTACTTCGGATTCGGTTTCTTCATTCATGGATACACGAAGGAGAATTCTCCGCTCCGGATCCATGGTAGTTTCCCAAAGCTGTTCCGGATCCATTTCTCCAAGTCCTTTGTAACGCTGGATTTTATTATTCTGATCGCGTCCAACTTCTGTAAGAATCTGATTCAGTTCTTCATCACTGTATGCGTACCATACATTTTTATTTTTCTCAAGCTTGTAAAGAGGAGGCTGTGCAAGATAAACATGTCCCTGCTTGATCAGCTCCGGCATAAACCGGTAAATAAAGGTCAAAAGTAAGGTTGCAATATGTGCACCGTCCACATCGGCATCAGTCATTAAAATAATCTTATGATAGCGAAGCTTGCTGATATCAAAATCGTTATGAATACCGGTACCAAATGCAGTAATCATCGCTTTGATTTCCGCATTCGCATAAATCTTATCCAGTCTTGCCTTTTCTACATTAAGAATCTTACCACGAAGCGGAAGAATAGCCTGTGTAGCACGGCTTCTTGCGGTCTTTGCACTTCCACCTGCGGAATCTCCCTCTACAATGTAAATTTCACAATTCTTCGGATCCTTATCGGAACAGTCTGCCAGTTTACCGGGAAGAGATGCCGTTTCCAGAGCGGTCTTTCTTCTGGTTAAATCTCTTGCTTTCCGTGCAGCATCACGGGCACGCTGCGCCAGGATTGATTTTTCACAGATGGTCTTGGCTACCATCGGATTCTGTTCCAGATAATAGGTCAGCTGCTCACTTACAATACTGTCTACCGCTGTTCTTGCTTCAGAGTTGCCAAGCTTCTGCTTAGTCTGTCCTTCAAACTGGGGATCCTCAATCTTAACACTGACAATCGCAGTTAATCCTTCACGAATGTCATCACCGCTTAAATTAGGCTCACTGTCCTTTAATAATTTGGCACTTCTTGCATAATCATTAAATGTTTTCGTTAATGCATTACGAAAACCGACCAGATGGGTACCACCCTCCGGTGTATTAATGTTATTTACGAAGCTGAAAGAGCTTTCGTTGTAAGAATCGTTATGCTGCATGGCAACTTCAACATATACATTATTCTTCTTGCCTTCAAAATAAAGCACATTTTCATACAAAGCTGTTTTACTGCGGTTTAAGTAAGTAACGAATTCCTTAATACCACCTTCATAATGGAATTCCCTCTCAACCGGCTTCTGATCTTCTTCCACACGAAGATCACGAAGAATAATATGGAGTCCCTTCGTTAAGAATGCCATTTCTCTTAAACGCTGCTTTAATACATCAAATTCATATACCGTTGTTTCTGTAAAAATTGTTTCATCAGGTTTGAATGTAACGGTAGTACCGGTCTGTTCTTTCTCACAGGTACCGATTTCTTTCAAAGGATAGCATACATGTCCTCTTTCATAGCGCTGCTGATAAATTTTGCCGTCTTTATAAACCTTAACTTCCAGCCAATCAGACAATGCATTCACAACAGAAGCACCTACACCGTGCAGACCACCGGATACCTTGTATCCTCCACCGCCGAATTTACCTCCGGCATGAAGAATTGTAAATACTACTTCCACAGCAGGAAGTCCTGCTTTATGATTAATTCCAACCGGAATACCTCTTCCGTTATCCACAACAGTAATGGAATTATCCTCATTAATGGTTACAATAATCTTATCACAATAACCGGCCAGGGCTTCATCTACGGCATTATCTACAATTTCATACACCAGGTGATGTAATCCTCTGCTGGAAGTAGTACCAATATACATGCCAGGTCTTTTACGAACTGCTTCGAGACCTTCCAGAATTTGTATCTGGTCAGCTCCATAATTATTCTGTTCCATGACTTGCCTCCACTTTTCCGTTTTCTACCCTGAATACCCGGTCTATTTCAAAACGGTTATTAATAAACTCATCCAGACCTGTACAGGTAATAATGGTCTGAATATCACCAATACTGTTCAATAAATAATTCTGCCGGTTGCTGTCTAACTCTGACAAAACATCATCCAGCAGTAAAACAGGAGTATCTTTTGTAATTTTCTTTACCAGTTCAATCTCTGATAATTTTAAAGAAAGTGCAGCGGTACGCTGTTGTCCCTGAGAACCATATTTACGAATATCAATTCCGTTCACCAAAAAAGAAAAGTCATCTCTGTGAGGTCCTACCGAAGTAATTTTGGCACGGATATCTCTTTCCTGGGAATCCTTCATCTTTTGTTCAAAATCTTCAATCGAAACATCCGGTTCATACTGAATCACAATCTGTTCCCTGCCACCAGATAATTTACTGTGGATCTCTCCTATAATTTCACTTAACTGTCTGGCAAAAATCTCACGTTTTTCAATAATCTTGCTTCCGTAGGAAACAAGCTGTGAATCCCATATATTCAGGGTTTCACTTAATCCCGGATTAAAATACATATCCTTAAGGAGTTTATTTCTCTGATTAATGATTTTATTATAATTGTTCAGGTTATAAAGATAAAAATGATCCAACTGGCAAAGCTCCATATCTGCAAAACGTCTGCGCTCTGCAGGACCGTCCTTGATAATGGATAAATCCTCCGGAGAAAAGAAAACAACATTCAATAATCCTAACAAATCCGCTGCTTTCTTAATCTTCTGTCCATCAATGGCTATTCCCTTTGACTTATTCTTACGAAGATGCATATCCACACGCTGTTCCACACCATCTTTTTCAAGATAGGTACGGATATGAGCCTCTTCTTTATCAAAGTTGATGATCTCTTTATCCTTACTTCCCTTATGTGATTTTGTCGTAGCAGAAACATAGATTGCTTCAAGAATGTTCGTTTTGCCCTGGGCATTATCTCCGTAAAGGATATTCGTACCCTTGTCAAAGCTGATTTCCAGATGCTCATAGTTTCTGAAATCTGCAAGTTCTAATGATTTGATAATCATGAATCAGTTAACAACCTTTACTTGTTTATTCTCAAATTCCACGATGTCTCCATCATGTAATTTCTTGCCTCTTTGTGTTTCTACTTCTCCGTTCACCTTAACAAGTCCGTCCTGAATCACAAACTTTGCATCCACACCACTGTCACAAAACCCTGCAAGCTTCAATAACTGACCAAGTTTAATAAATTCGTCTTTAATCTTAATGGATTCCATACTCTGCCCTCTTATGAAACGGTTGTAAAGTTAACAGGAAGAATCAGATAAATATACTTTTCTTCGGAATCCTTAATAAAGCAGGGTGCCTTAGGATTAACCAGATAAATATCAATTTCTTCATCATCAATGACACGAAGTGCATCAATCATAAACTTAGGATTAAATCCAATGAGAAGATCCTTTCCCTGCTTCATAATTGCAATCTCTTCGTTCATGCTTCCAACTGTGGAATTCATCTTTAATTCCATGGTTTCATCCATAATATGAATGATAATCGGCTTCTTGTCCCCTTCCTTCACAAGAAGAGTCGCTCTGTCGATGGATTCCAATAATTCACGCTTATTGATGGTTACCTTGGTTTCATAATCACTTGATAACATCTGATCTATTTTAAAATATTCTCCTTCAATCAGACGGGAAACCACAACAGTATTTTCAAATTCAAATACAATATGCTTTCCGGTAAAGAAGATATTGACATCCTTGTCTGCATCACCGGAAAGAATTTTGCTAACTTCACTTAAGGTCTTACCGGGAACAACCACCTTCTTTGCAGGATAGCTGTTCTTCAAATTAATCTTACGAATGGAAATACGGTGTCCGTCAAGAGATACCACCTTTAATACATCACCATTGATTTCAAATAATTCACCGGTCATCAGCTTGTTATTATCATTATCTGCAATAGAGAAAATCGTCTGTCTTACAACTTCCTTTAATGTAAACTGGGAAACCGTAATAGAATCAATTCGTTCAATCGAAGGTAAATAAGTAAAATCTTCACCGGATTTACCGATAATGGTAAATTTCGCTTTTTCACAGGTAATGTTGGTTTTCATGGAGTTATCCACTTCAATCGTAACATCACTGTCGGGAAGCTTACGAACAATATCCAGGAAAATTTTGGCATCCAAAGCAATCTGTCCTTTTTCAAGAATATCTCCTTCAATGACTGTTTCAATGCCAAGCTCCATATCATTTGCCATCAGCTTAATGACTCCCCTTGTTGCATCCAGAAGAATACATTCCAGAATCGACATTGTTGTTTTATTCGGTACAGCCTTTGAAACAATCTGTACTCCATTTAAAAGATTCGATTTACTGCATACTAACTTCATCCGATCAGGCTCCCTTTCGTAGTAATTAATTAATAATATATTTAGTAAGATTCTTATTAAGCAATGTAGATATGTGTATAACTCTTTTATTATACTATTTATAAGGTAAAAATGAAATGATAAACACGTGGATATTTCATTTTAAACCTGTGAGTAATTATGAACTAATGTGGATTAAGTTTCTTCATAATGATTTCCACATTGTTACGAAGCTCTTCATCTGTCTCAAGTTTGGTGGAAATCTTGTTGATACCGTGGATAATTGTAGTGTGATCCTTTTTATTAATATATTTGCCGATATTCTGCTGGGATTCTACCGTAAGCTTGCTGGCAACATACATATAAACCTGTCTTGGAAGAACAAACTCGGAGTTACGTTTAGGAGATTTAATATCCTCAGGCTTTACTCCATAATGTTCTGCTACTGTATTAATGATTAACTCCGGTGTAACCTGTTTTACCTTATTAGGGGAAATCAGATCCTTCAGGGTTTCAATTACAATATCCAGTGTAATATCTACTTTATTCAATTTGGAATAAGCGATGACTTTGTTAAAGGCACCTTCCAATTCCCGGATATTTGATTTAATATTAGAAGCAATATAATCGAAGATTTCTTCTGAAATTTCCTTATTATAGCTTTCTGCATTCTTTTTAAGGATGGCCATTCTGGTTTCATAATCCGGCGGCTGGATATCTGCAATCAATCCCCATTCGAAGCGGGAACGGAAGCGTTCTTCCAGGGTCTCCATTTCCTTCGGAGGTTTATCAGAAGAAAGAATAATCTGCTTACCGGCTGAATGAAGCTCATTAAAGGTGTGAAAAAATTCTTCCTGTGTACTTTCTTTTCCTATAATAAACTGAACATCGTCAATTAAAAGAACATCGACTGTACGGTACTTGTCTCTTAACTTGGTCATTTTGGCAGCATTACCGCTACGGATGGATTCAATCACTTCGTTGGTAAACTGTTCTGAGGTTACATACAGTACCTTCATATCCGGATTCTGATCCAGAATAAAATGACCGATGGAATGCATCAGGTGCGTTTTACCAAGACCGGCTCCTCCGTATAAATAAAGAGGGTTGTAGGCAACTCCTGGAGATTCCGCTACAGCCAGGGAAGCAGAATGTGCAAATTTATTATTATTTCCAACAACAAAGGTATCAAAACGATACTTGGAATTCAGGTTTGCATTTTCATAGTTGATGTTATAAACATTTCCGGGTGCAGAAAGCATTTCATCTTCTGCATCCTTTTCCAAAATAAAGGATATGTCATAGGTTTCATCCATCATTTCGGAAATGGTTACCTGAAAGTAGCTCTTGTACTTATTTGAAATATATTTCAAGGCATGCGCCTGATCGGAGGGAATCATAATGGTTACCACTCCGTCTTTTACATTATTGAAATTTAATGGTTTTACCCATGTATTATAGGAAATATCAGAAAGATCGTATTCTTCACGAAGAGTTTCTTTGATGAGATCCCAATTTTCCCTGATCTGATTCACGTTATCCATTTTACAATTCCTTACTTACTTAATTAAAGAGAACAGATGATTATTATCCTACTATATCTTAATATAAATTTGATAAAATTTCAAATAATATATCTGTGATAAATTTAGAATAAGAAAAGAAATTTTTAACAGCTTTTTCATTCATTTTAAAAATAGTTTACATAAAGTTATTATTATAATTTTTTATTTGTGAATAAAGTTTTTAAGTAATCAACAATATACATAACGGTTTTATGGGATAAATCGCTTTAAAAAATAAAATTATGTCGATAAATAAAAAGTTATCCACAACTTATCCACATTATGTGGATTAATTTATGTTAAGCGATAAAGTTTCCAAAATAAGACATGAGTCTGCTTGCAGAAACTCATGTCTTATCTTGGAAACCAACGGTAAAGCCTGAATTTGTGATTTGCAAAGCAAATCATATAAAATTCAGGCTTTACTGTTGATGAATTGTGAGAGCTGCGAAGCAGCGGAGCAATTCATGAATCGCTTAACATATCTACAATCTACTACATCTAGATTGATTATACCTATATGTAGGAAATGATTTTTTAAAATCAAAATATCTTTAAAAATCCCCCTTTTTTACTTGACTCCCGGCATTTATTCCTATATAATCGACTTGTTATTTTCCTAAGAGGATATTTGTTTACCTTATATATAAATAAGGTTCATAGTAAAGGAGGTGTTCCAACATGAAAATGACTTTCCAGCCTAAGAACAGACAGAGATCTAAGGTTCATGGTTTCAGAGCCAGAATGAGTACTCCTGGTGGAAGAAAGGTTTTAGCTGCCAGAAGAGCTAAAGGAAGAAAAGTATTGTCAGCATAGGCCGCGTAATGTGGCCTTTTTTTCTACAATCGAATCGACAGATTTGAGAGATGTTGGGTTAATTTTATGATGAAATTTTCAGATTCATTAAAAAGAAATATTGATTTCCAGAATGTGTATCAAAACGGCAAATCTTATGCCAACAAATATCTTGTTATGTATGTTTTGGAAAATAATACAGATCAGAACAGATTGGGAATCAGTGCCAGCAAAAAAGTAGGAAATAGTGTCGTCAGACATAGAATGGCAAGATTAGTCAGAGAAAGTTACCGGCTGCATGAAAGTATATTTAATAGTGGTTTAGATATCGTAGTCGTAGTAAGAAACAGTGCTTCCAATATTTCTTATCATGAAATGGAAAGCGCATTATTACATCTTGCAAAGCTTCATCATATAAGAAATGATATGAAATCATAGCTTATATATATAGAAGAAATTTGAATCCAATATGAAAAATGTATTGATTTTATTAATTAAATTCTATAGAAAATTTATTTCTCCAATGAAAACAACAAAGTGTCCTTATTATCCCTCCTGTTCGGAATATGGACTTGAGGCAGTACAGAAATATGGTGCTTTGAAGGGCGGAGCATTAGCCTGTTGGAGAATAATAAGGTGCAATCCTTTTTCTAAAGGAGGATATGATCCGGTACCTTAATCATTTATGGAATGAAATTAGGAGGAAATGATTTGACAGGTATTATTTTAACCCAGTATAACGGTAAGATTATAGGACCTATTGCAAAGCTCTTAGGATACCTGATGAATGCGATTTTTGAGTTTTTAAATATGATAAAAATTCCTAACATCGGATTGAGTATCATTATCTTTACAATTGTCATTTATCTGTTATTAATGCCGCTTACCATTAAACAGCAGAAGTTTTCAAAGCTTTCTGCCAAAATGAATCCTGAGCTTCAGGCAATTCAGAAAAGATATAAAGATAAAAAAGATAATGATTCCATGATGGCCATGAATGCAGAAACAAAAGCTGTTTATGCAAAATATGGTGTATCACCGAGTGGAAGCTGCCTGCAGTTATTGATTCAGATGCCGATTCTGTTTGCATTGTATCGTGTTATTTATAATATGCCTGCTTATGTAACCAGAATCAGAGATGCATTTGGTGTCATAGCAGATTCCATTATTGCTTCCGGTAAGGTTTCTGAAATCCAGAATCTTAAGGTTGCAGCTGCTTATGCAAGAAATTTTGCAATAGATGAAAGAAATGCAGTTATTGATGTTCTTTATGTGATGAATAATAAGGATCTTGCTGCTTATGCAACCGGTCATGAGGATGTTTTGGAGCAGATCAGTCACTTTAATAATTTCCTTGGAATTAATATTGCAAACTCTCCTTCTTTCATGATCAGTGATGCATGGAATGCAGAAGGTGGTCCGCAGATTTTATTAATTATTGCAGCTTTATTAATTCCCCTGCTTTCGGCATTTACCCAGTGGCTTAATGTAAAGCTGATGCCCCAGCAGGCACAGCAGGATGATAAGAATGTATCTGATCAGCAGGCTTCCATGCAGCAGTCCATGAAGATGATGAACAACTTCATGCCGATTATGTCTGCAGTATTCTGTTTTACACTTCCTTCCGGTATGGGACTTTACTGGATCGTAGGTGCCGTTGTAAGATCCATTCAACAGGTTCTCATTAATAAGCACATCGACAAGATGGATATTGATGAAGTTATTAAAAAGAACGAAGAAAAGCAGAAGAAGAAGCTTATAAAAGCGGGTATTGATCCGAATACCGTAAATAAAAATGCAACCATGAATACCAGGAATGTTGCAGCTCCTTCACAGAAAACATCCATGGCTTCCAGGGCAAATGCCAATACCAGTCATTTATCCCAGGAAGAAAAGGATGAAGCAGTTAAGAAGTCTACTGAGTATTATAACAAGAATAATGCAAAACCGGGAAGTCTTGCATCCAAGGCTAATATGGTGAAGCAGTATAACGAGAAGAATAATTCATAGGAGGTAAAGAGCATGGATTTTATTGAAGTTTCAGCAAAGAACGTAGACGATGCAGTGATTGAGGCATGTCAGAAGCTTGTAGTTACCAGAGATAAATTAGAGTATGAAGTCATTGAAGAAGGCTCCAACGGTTTTTTAGGAATCGGTTCTAAGCCGGCAGTCATCAAAGCCAGAGTAAAGGCTACCGTAGACGGTAAGGCTGTTGATTTCTTAAAAGAAGTATTTGCTGCAATGAATATGGCTGTAGTAATTGATGCTAAATTTGATGAAACAGATCATAATCTCGATATTGATTTAAGTGGAGATGATATGGGAGTCCTGATTGGTAAGAGAGGACAGACTCTTGATTCTTTACAGTATCTGGTTTCTTTGGTAGTAAATAAAGATACAGAGGATTATATCCGGGTAAAGGTAGATACCGAAGATTACCGCCGCAGAAGAAAAGAAACTCTTGAAAATCTTGCAAAGAACATTGCTTACAAGGTTAAGAGAACCAAGAGACCTGTTTCCTTGGAGCCGATGAATCCTTATGAAAGAAGAGTGATTCATTCTGCATTACAGAATGATAAGTATGTTACAACCCACAGTGAAGGAGATGAACCCTTCCGCCGTGTTGTAGTTACTTTAAAGAAATATGAAAAGTAAACCTTTGAGTTGAATAATAAACTTTTGAGTTGAATAAAAATGTGATAGAATGATGGAGGACATATGTCCTCCATTTTCTATATATTAAGGAAATAATTATGACAACAGATACCATTGCAGCAGTAGCAACTGCGCTCAGTAATTCCGGAATTGGAATTATCAGAGTGAGTGGAAATGATGCAGTTCCTATTGTGAATACCTTATTTAAAAATAAAAAAAGACAGCCTCTTCTTGAAAAGATGAACAGCCATACGATCCAATATGGTTTTATTGTGAATGATCAGGATGAAATCGTAGATGAAGTCATGGTTTCGCTGATGAAAGCTCCAAGAAGCTTCACCACAGAAGATACGGTGGAAATCAACTGTCATGGTGGTGTGCTGATGATTAATAAAATTATGG
Organism: Firmicutes bacterium CAG:95; assembly: GCA_000438155.1. Lineage (GTDB taxonomy): Bacteria > Bacillota > Clostridia > Lachnospirales > Lachnospiraceae > Suilimivivens. The sequence goes on along the minus strand of FR902952.1, from coordinate 7,925 downwards.
GGCTTCTGCTTTCACATGGTGCAAGACTTGCAGAGCCCGGAGAATTCAGCAAACGTGCTTTCTTAAATGGAAGAATTGATTTATCGGAAGCAGAAGCGGTGATGGATGTCATTGCATCTGAAAATGATATGGCTTTAAAAAATTCCATGAGGCAGCTGCAGGGCAGTGTATCTGATAAAATTAAGGATTTGCGTGCTAAAATTCTTTATGAAATTGCTTTTATTGAGTCAGCTCTGGATGATCCGGAGCATATCAGTCTGGACGGCTATCCGGAAGAACTGGAAGAAAAAGTGGATCAGTTAATTAAAGAAATTGCAGCACTTATTGAAACCTCTGAAAACGGAAAAATTATTCGTGATGGAATAAGGACTGTAATTGTAGGAAAACCGAATGCAGGAAAGTCTTCTTTATTAAATCTTCTTGCCGGTGAAGAAAAGGCAATTGTTACGGAAATTGCAGGAACTACAAGAGATATCCTGGAAGAAAATATCAGGTTATCCGGGATTAATCTCCATGTGATTGATACGGCCGGTATCCGTTCTACTGAAGATGTTGTTGAAAAGATCGGTGTAACAAAAGCAAAGAAATATGCAATGGATGCCGACCTGATTGTTTATGTGGTTGATTCCTCTGTTCCACTTGATGAAAACGATCTGGATATTTTAGAATTAATCAGGGATAAGAAAAGTATTATTTTATATAATAAATCCGATCTGGATTCAAAGGTGTCTTTAGAAGAATTATCTTCAAGGATCAATTCTGATACAAAGATCATTAAAACCTCTACAAAAGAAAATACCGGCTTTGATGAATTTTCGAAAGCAGTAGAGGATTTGTTCTTTCAAGGAAAAATTGGAAACGATCAGGAAGTTATGATTACCAATATGCGTCATAAACAGGCATTGTCGGAGAGTCTGTTAAGCTTACAGGAGGTAAAGAACAGTCTTATCAACCAGATGCCGGAGGATTTTTATTCAATTGATCTGATGAATGCTTATGCTTCTTTGGGAAGAATTATTGGAGAAGAGATTGATGATGATCTGGTTACAGAAATCTTTTCCAAGTTCTGTATGGGGAAATAATAAAAATTTATAAAATAGACAGAAATGGGAGGTCTCAGATGAAAATATCTGTATTTTATGATCATATCCGGGAAGCTGCAGAGCAAAGTGGACAATCCATGGATGAAGTTTTTCAGAAGGTAGAATCTTTTGGAATCAAAGGAATTGAAATTGAAGATAAAGTATTAATGGAAGAAGAAGAGAAGATCTTTAAGCTGCTTCAGGATCATGATATGGAAGTCAGCTGCATTTATGGATTTTTTGATTATTCTCATGGAAATGATCTGCAGAGAGGATTTGATCTGATTGATTTTGCAGATGATCATTCCATTAAAAAAATTATGATCATTCCCGGATTCTTAACAGATAGGGAATGGAAGATTGCTTTTTTAAGAAACCGCTGTGTAAAAAAGATGATCACCAGTCTGAATATTTTGTCAAAGTATGCAAAGGACAATGGAATTCAGATGGTTTTAGAGGATTTTGATGATGCGCCGGCATATTATAAGGATGCTGCGGGACTGAAATTTTTCCTTGCTCATGTGGATGGACTCAAATGTGCATTTGACACCGGAAATTTTTTATATAGTGAAGAGGATTCTTTTGAAGTATTGCCGGAGTTTTTAGGAAAGATCGGACATGTACATTGTAAAGACCGGACCTTTGAAGTGAAAAAGGGTGAAACACCCAAAGCTACTGTCAAAGGAAGAGAGATGTATTCCTCTCCGGTAGGAAGCGGATGTATTCAGATGAAAGAAATAGTTGAAAAAATCTTAGCTTCCGGATACGACGATTATTTTGCAATCGAGCATTTCGGGTCCTGTCAGCAGTTACAGGATATTGAAACATCTGCTGCATGGTTGAATCAGTTTAAAACAGGAGGCTGCATTGATGATTAAAGTAACAGTATGGAACGAGTATCTGGAAGAACTTCAATATGAGCATGTTGCAAAGGTTTATCCGAATGGAATTCATGAATGTATTCGTGAGTTTCTGGAAAAGGATCCGGAGATTCAGGTTCGTTGTGTAACCTTGCGGATGGAGGATCAGGGATTGTCGGAAGAAATTCTGAATGATACGGACGTATTGATCTGGTGGGGACATCAGGCACATGATGAAGTAACCGAAGAAAATGTCCAGAGAGTAAAACAGCATGTTTTAGATGGAATGGGATTGATTGCATTACATTCTGCTCATTATTCCAATCCGATGAAAGAACTGCTTGGAACGAGTATGTGTGTGAGATGGAAGCATGGGGAAAGAGAAAAGCTTGTCTGTGTAGCTCCCTCCCATCCGATTGCAGAGGGTATTACTGAACCGGTTATTTTGGAAAAAGAAGAAATGTATGGAGAATATTTTGATATTCCGAAGCCGGATGATGTGGTATTCTTAGGATGGTTTTCAAATGAAGAGGTATTCCGGAGCGGATGTACCTTTACCCGTGGATGGGGTAAGATCTTCTATTTCCAGCCGGGACATGAAGAATATCCGGTTTATTATCATCCACAGATTCAGAGAATTATTACCAATGCAGTAAAATGGGCGAAGCCTGTCAATAAAAGAAGTGAGCATTACGATAATGTTGAGGTGAAATAAATTTCATGATTACCAATAAGAATACCATTCGTGAAAAAGTAGATGTTTGTGTTGTCGGTGCGGGACATGCCGGATGTGAAGCTGCACTTGCCTGTGCAAGACTGGGACTTGAGACTGTGATTTTTACAGTGAGTGTGGACAGTATTGCATTGATGCCCTGTAACCCGAATGTAGGAGGATCTTCTAAAGGTCATCTGGTAAGGGAACTGGATGCTCTGGGTGGAGAAATGGGTAAAAATATTGATAAGACCTTTATCCAGTCCAAGATGCTGAATGTATCCAAAGGCCCTGCTGTTCATTCACTCCGTGCACAGGCAGATAAGGCAGAATATTCACGTGCGATGCGTAAGGTACTTGAAAATCAGGAGCATCTGACTATCAGGCAGGCAGAGGTTTGTAACCTGTTATGGGAAGAAGTACAGAATGCAGATCCGAATGGTTATTCCAAAAAGATCATTGGTGTTCAGACCTTTACCGGTGCTGTTTACGAATGTAGAGCAGTTGTATTGTGTACCGGTACTTATCTGAAAGCAAGATGCTTATGTGGAGAAGCAATTACTTATACCGGACCGAATGGCTTGCAGGCAGCCAACTATCTTACGGATTCTTTAAAAGAAATGGGTATTGAGATGCGTCGTTTCAAAACAGGAACTCCGGCGAGAATGGATAAGCGTTCTCTTGATTTCAGTAAGATGGATGAGCAGTTCGGTGATGAAAGAGTTGTTCCGTTTTCTTTTTCCACGAATCCGGAGGATGTACAGATTGATCAGGTTTCCTGCTTCCTTACTTATACAAATGAAAAAACCCATGAAATTATACGTGCTAACCTGGATCGTTCTCCGATTTATGCCGGAATTATTGAAGGCACGGGACCGAGATATTGTCCTTCCATTGAAGATAAAGTGGTTAAGTTTGCAGATAAGGAACGACATCAGGTATTTATTGAGCCGGAAGGACTCCATACGAATGAAATGTATGTTGGTGGAATGTCTTCTTCCCTTCCGGAGGATGTGCAGCTTGCCATGTACCGGACAGTTCCGGGATTGGAGCATTGCAGGATGGTCCGAAATGCTTATGCGATTGAATATGACTGCATCAATCCGAACCAGCTCTATCCTTCTCTTGGATTTAAAGCAGTGGAAGGGTTATACAGTGGTGGACAGTTTAACGGAAGCAGTGGTTATGAAGAAGCAGCAGTGCAGGGATTTGTAGCCGGTGTGAATGCAGCACGATATATTTTAAAAAAGGATCCTTTGATTTTGGATCGTTCGGAAGCTTATATCGGAGTTTTAATTGATGATCTGGTAACAAAGGAAAACAGGGAGCCTTATCGTATGATGACTTCTCGTGCAGAATACCGCCTGTTGTTAAGACAGGATAATGCCGATCTCCGTTTACGGGAAAAGGGTTATGAAATCGGACTAATTACAGAAGAACAATACCAGGCACTTTTAATGAAAAAATCCCTGATTGAACAGGAAATTAACCGTTTGAAAAATGTATTGATTGGTGCTTCAAAAAAGAACCAGGAGTTTTTTGAAAGTCATAACAGTGCAACCTTAAAGACCGGTGTATCTCTTGCAGAATTGATGTGCCGTCCGGAATTAAGTTATGAAATTCTTGCAGAGATTGATCCGGAACGAAAAGAGCTTCCTGCAGATGTAATTGAGCAGGTGGAGATTGAAATTAAGTATGAGGGATATATTGAACGGCAGCTTCGCCAGGTAGAGCAGTTTAAAAAGATGGAAAAGAAGAAAATTCCATCAGAAATTAATTATGATAATATTGAAAGTCTTCGTCTTGAAGCAAGACAGAAGCTGAAAGCCTTAAAACCTGTTTCGGTAGGACAGGCATCCCGGATTTCCGGTGTCTCCCCTGCAGATATTTCAGTTTTAGTTGTTTATCTGGAACAGTGGAAATATCATCATCCGGATAATTTGTAACTATTCAGAGCCATGCAAATTATGACAATATGGACGTCGAATGATAGCAATTTCAAAAGAAAAAGTAAAGTTTGTTTATGGATATAGCCGGAAAATGGCAGATAGGATAATTTATGGACAACTGGGATTTATTGACGGATTCTTTAAAAGAATTTCATATTACTTTAACAAATGAACAGTTTCATCAATTCCAAAACTATTATGAATTGATGATTGAGTGGAATTCTTTTATGAATCTGACGGCAATTACGGAAATGGATGAAGTGATTATGAAACATTTTGTAGACAGTGTTTCATTGATTCAGGCTGTTCCGGATCTTGCAAAAAAGGGTTATTCCTTAATTGATATAGGAACCGGTGCCGGTTTTCCCGGTATCCCTTTAAAAATTGTTTTTCCTGATTTGAAAATTACTTTACTTGATTCTTTAAATAAAAGAATTAAGTTTTTGAATCAGGTGATTCTTGATTTATCTTTAAATAATATTTCAGCACTTCATGGTAGAGCTGAAGATCTGGCACAGCAAAAGGAATACAGGGAACATTATGATTTTTGTGTATCACGTGCGGTTGCAAATCTCGCTACTTTGTCGGAGTATTGTCTTCCTTTTGTAAAGAAGAAGGGTTATTTTATTTCTTATAAATCCGAAAAAATAACAGAAGAATATGAACAGGCTAAAAAGGCAATTAAGATTCTGGGTGGTAATTATAAAAATCAGGTAGAATTCTATCTGCCACAATCAGATATTTACAGAAATTTGTTTATCATTGAAAAGATAGATGTTACACCGAAAAAATATCCGAGGAAAGCGGGAATGCCATCCAAGGAGCCTATTATTTAGTTTATTATTACTGTTCCTATGTTATTGTTTACTTGTACTTCGTTCCACTATTAAATCTGCCACTGGCATTATCATTAATAATTTAATCATGTAAGTTTTTTTACTTTCCTAAAAACGGTTTTTAGTATATGATATATATAACTATAATTTGTAACTGTTCACAGGTCGAAGCATTTTTAAATCATTCTTGCATCGTCATTATTCAGAATAGTTACAATAAAGTCATAGATATACCAGGTTTACATCTTTGTTTAAGCAAAAATTGATGGGAGAATATGATGGATACAAATGAGAATTCTGTTATCGATGATATATATTATGCTTTTTTAAAGAAACGGAATGAATTAAATCGTCTTGTGAAAAAGAATCAGGAAGAAATTCAGGAAACAGAAGCACTTTTAAAGTCATTGATGGAAACAGATGTGGATATGAAATATTTTTCTCCGCGTAATACGGAGGATATTTATAAAAATGAAATTTCATCTGCAAAAGATAAGATCGAACATTTAATTCAGGAAAATGAGATGAGCATAAGCCAGATGGAAGAGCTGTCAAAGAAAATCGAGAAATTAAAGATTTTTAAAGATCAGGAAGCTCATCAAATTGAATTGTCTAATGCGTTACTTGATGTTCAGGAAATGGATCGCCAACGAATTGCAAGAGAACTTCATGATACTACAGTTCAAAACCTGGCTCATTTGATTCATGAAATTGAATTGAGTTCTTTATATATTGATAAAGATCCAATTCAGGCAAAGCTTGAACTTGAAAGCTGTTCAAAAAATTTAAGAGGAATTATTGATGAAATGAGGATGGTGATTTTTAATCTTCGTCCCATGTCATTTAATGATTTAGGATTTGACAGATGTCTGGATGATTATATTCAAAATATGAAGGAATCTAATGTGGATATTTTATTTGTAACGGATATTGATGAAGTTTCTACGAAGATTTCTGAATACAGACTTTTGATCTTATTCCGGATGATTCAGGAGGCTGTACAAAATTCAATTATTCATTCTAAATCGGATCGCATTGAACTTTCTGTAAAGAATAAGGGAAATCAGTTGCTTGTTAAGATTCGGGATTATGGAATTGGTTTTGAAGATGGTAATAAAAAGGAAAATCATTTTGGTTTATCCATGATGCAGGAAAGAGCAAAAATTATTCACGCAGTATTTCAGATTCATTCAGTTTTAAATGAAGGAACGGAAATAACCATTCAGGTTGCTGCAGATGAATAAGATGGGAGAGGAAAATTTCATGAGCACAAAAGTAATGTTGGTTGATGACCACGCTTTAATAAGAGAAGGAATTAAACAATTATTGGAATTTGATGGTTCAATTGATGTGATTGAACAGGCCAGTGATGGTGCTGAATGTCTTGAAAAATTACAGCATGTACAGCCTGATATTTTATTACTTGATATTAATATGCCCAACGTAAATGGAATTGAGGTTTTGGAAGAAATCAAGAAGAAAAATATTCCGGTGAAGGTTTTAATGCTGACTGTACATAGTGAGGCGGAGTATCTTGTTCAGGCTGTTGATATTGGAGCGAATGGTTATATTTTGAAGGATTCCGGATCAGAGGAATTAAAGAAAGCGATCCAGTCTGTAATGGATGGAGATTCTTATATCCAGCCGAGTCTGATTCCTTCTTTGAATTCCCGGTTGGTGAACCGGGATATTGATAAGGAGAAAATTGCTGCCTTAACTAAACGTGAAATGGAAATTCTGACACAGATTGCCGGTGGTATGTTTAATAAAGAGATTGCCATGAATCTGAATATCAGTGAGCGCACGGTTAAAAATCATATTTCCAATATCTTTAAAAAGATTGATGTTTCTGACCGTACCCAGGCAGCTGTCTTTGCAATCCGGAATAATATTGTGAAGCTGTTTTAATTTTAAGTGATGGTTTGAGTATTGTGTTAAATTGAATAAGTGATATAAAAGACGATATATTATAATTTATATATCGTCTTTTTATACTTTTTATTCATTTATTAACAGAAATTTGAATTATACCTTTTTCGATACCTTTTTCGATAAAGACATAATTTCAAAACAGCTTAATATTAATATTAATATTTTATTTATTAGTATACTCTATTTACCAGCCATTTAACTTGAAAATCTCTTATTTCTATTATATATAACTTATTTGTATTTGTAACCTTTTCTATTAGCAGTGTCCAGCCGTCCATGGCTGAACGAGACACAATCGAACCCGGATGGTTCGTTGGGTCGTCTGCGTCTGTAATTAATATTTTATGCGGTTACTCTTAGAATATCTTGTTTCTGGATAACGAGTATGAATGGTTTATGTCTGATATTTGAAGCAGTTTATTCTTTCAAAATATTTATTACATCATTACATTTGCTTTTTTGATTATTTATCATATAATATTTGCTAATATATTTAATCTTTAAGACCATTTATTCATATATAAATTGTAACTGTTCAGTACCTTCACAGTTAC
>FR902951.1:10344-12220 GCA_000438155.1 Firmicutes bacterium CAG:95 | reverse complement strand
GCTTATGAATGGGCATGGCTGAACTGTAACTACAATTTAGCATAAACGGGGGTATTTTACAAGTTCCTATCTGCAGCCATCCTGTATTGCAAAACCTCTTGCACTGGCAGCTTGTATCATAACAGTTATGCATCTTTTATTCCTGTCTTCATATACATTAGTAAGGAACCATCCTCCTGCAAGGAGCACCTATGCATTCATTCCGAAAAAAGGAAATTTTAACCCACCCGCTTGTTATGGGGACTGTTATTTTGACCCTCACCGGATTCTTAAGCCGGTTCATCGGGTTCTTTTACCGGATCTTCTTATCCCGGGTATTCGGAGCAGAAGGCATGGGCATCTATCAGTTGATTGCTCCTGTCCTTGCACTCTCCTTTGCCCTCACTGTATCAGGAATTCAGACCGCCATTTCCAAATATGTTGCCAGGGAAGAAAAGACCGGGAACTACTGTGCCTCTCTCCGGTACCTCTTTACCGGCTTTCTGGCTGCCATGTTACTTTCGATCCTGTGTGCCATTTTCATCTACCGCTATTCAGAGGAAATTGCGATTGGTTTCCTGAAGGAGGAACGGACAGCACCCCTTTTGCGCATCATTTCACTTTCAATCCCCATGGCTACCGTCCATTCCTGCATCAATGGCTACTTCTATGGAATTAAAAAAACTTCCATTCCGTCTGCCTGTCAGCTGATAGAACAGGTCATCCGGGTTGGAAGTGTGTATCTTATTTATGCATATTTTCAAAAACAGGGCATGCAGCCTACGATCAGCTTCGCTGTCGTCGGCCTGGTCATTGGGGAAGCCGCATCCATGTGCGTCTCCCTTATTGCCGTAAAGGTACATTTTAACAAAATACTGCCCATCCACATGTCCGCACTGCTTTGCCTTAAGAGTACACAATTCCTGTCTTCTTTCAAAGAATTGCTCTCCCTTGCGGTTCCGCTTTCCTTAAACCGGGTGATTATCAACTTCCTGCAAAGCATTGAAGCCATTTTCATTCCGCAGCAGCTCTTAAAATACGGCTGCTCGACCAGTCAGGCACTGAGTGTTTACGGAGTTCTGACGGGTATGGCACTGCCATTGATTCTCTTTCCCGGTGCCATCACGAACTCCATCTGCGTCCTGCTGCTTCCCATGGTTTCCGAGGCCGATGCCGTTGGCAACCGGAATAAAATTGCCAAAGCCATCCAAAGCTCCATCCGTTACGGTTTCCTGCTCGGAATCTGCTTCACTGCGTTCTTTTTCTTCTGTGGCGGATTTCTCGGAAAGCTGCTTTATCAGAACAAACTTGCCGGTGAATTTATTCTGATTCTAAGCTTCCTGTGTCCTCTTATGTATATCGCAAGCACCCTGAACAGTATCTTAAACGGACTGGGCAAGACCCTCGAAACCTTTCTCTATAGTATGGTAAGTCTCCTTGTGCGGTTAGGCTTCGTCTTCTTCCTGATTCCTGTCTATGGCATCTACGGCTATCTGTGGGGACTGCTTGTGAGTCAGCTTGTCCAGACCGTTCTGTGTATGATCGGGGTTCGGAAGATCCGGTAAGCTGAGAATTAACTATTCAGGATCTCATTCATAAAATTGCTGCTATAAATTTACGGAATCAATATGTAATCCAAGCATTTTCGTACGTTCTCAGCAGTAAACGCTTCAACCTGTACTGAATCATTACACCAGGCTGCTTAACAGACCCCGGCAGCCTTCCATTACATCCTCATATGTTGCATCAAAATTGCCGGTATACCAGGGATCCGCAATGTCCCTTGTTTTCCCTGCAAATTCCAGAAGCTTATGAATCTTGTTCTCCGGATCCCCTCCGGCGATCCGCTCCATATTGCGGATATTCCAATCATCCATTCCGATTAAATAATCGTATG
>FR902951.1:3518-10296 GCA_000438155.1 Firmicutes bacterium CAG:95 | reverse complement strand
ATCTGAACCGCTCTATGCGGAATTAACGGGATTCCTTCCTCCCGAAGCTTTCGTACCGTTCCCGGATGCGGCGGATTGCCGATCTCCTCACGACTCGTTGCCGCAGACTCGATCTGAAACCGATCGGATAAGTTCCGCTCCTTTACCAAATAAGTCATCACGCTCTGCGCAAGCGGACTACGGCAGATGTTGCCGTGGCATACCATAAGAATTTTAACTTTTCTTTCCATATCGTTTCATATCCTTGCATATCTTCGTTTTTCCTAGGTTTTATCAGCTTTTCCCGACAGAACCCTTTCTTCCCTATCCTAGCATAACTTCGCATATCTTTCCATATCCTGGCAAGCATAATGAGTAAAAATCTAGGTAAAACCTCTCTTTTTACTCATTTTTACTCACCACTTTATTTCAGGCATCTTTTATCTTTTTATCGTGCACACCTTTTCAACTCTTTTTCTACGTTTTCCAGGCGTTTTATTTCTTTCTCCGCATCCTCTAACTTTAGGTGCGTGTAAACATTTAAATGGAAAGGTTTGTCTCCTACATCCGCTCATACTTCTCAACAATCTCATCAACCTGGTTACCGACCTCACCGGTTCCCCCTGTCAGGAGATAATACATTTGCAAATGGTAATCCTTTACTCTGATCTCAATAAACATGAAACTAACCGGGTATTCAATCTCCTTGAAATACCAATATAATTCCTCACACAATTTGCAGATTTCCCCATACCATTCATCCCCAACTTCTTTAGAAATGGCCTGCTTAGGATATTTTTTATATACTTTCTTCTCCGGATCTCTATAAAAAAAAGAATATTTCTCCATCAATGCATTTACGAATTCTTCTTTCATCTGCAGACAGCCTCCCGCTAAAGATTTACTTTCTTTAACCCGATTCTAGCCTCTGTCAAGTAATTTTGCATTGGACTGTTAGTCCAAAAGTATTCCGGACAAATTACAACAAAAAAGACCTCAAAAATCCGTTTTCACGAATCCCTGAGATCCTGTTAAACTTTCTATGGAACTCTCTTTATCTGCTTTTTTATAGCTGCAGTTATGCAACCAGACCTGCCAGTTTCTTATAATAGGTCATCAATCGTATTCCTGCGTTCTGCATTCTGTCCTGTTTCTCCTGATAAATATGTACCTCACCAATCCTGTCAAACCATTCCACCCGTATGATCGAAACGGAAGAACACAACGGATTCTGCTTCTTCACCAGCAGATCCTCCATATGAACACCCAACAGTTCACTCAGCATCAGTAAATGATCTACCGAAGGAAGAATCATCCCTTTAAACCATCGGTACACCGGCTGGGGACAGGACAAATGCAGGTACTCCTGAATATCCGCTACACAATATCCTCTTTTCTGTGTAAACTCTTTCAACCTGATACCGGTCCGCTGCATATCAATGTTGGGATAAATTTTAACCTCCTTCACTGTGCATTCTCCTTACATTCTTTGAAGTTTTACTGTCAGCTCATTATATCCATTCTCATAGCAATACGTCATCTTGGACATCAGCTTTTTTACCAGAAAAATACCGCGTCCACCAATCTGTTCCTCTTCCGCAAGCTGTTCCATATCTGCATCTTCCTTCGCAGTCGGATCAAATGGAACTCCATTATCCTGCAGGTGAAGCGTCACGGTGTGTTCATCCACAACACAGCTCACCTTTGCTTCACTGGCACCACTGTACCGAACGATATTCGAATACAATTCATCCAGTGCAATATTTATTTTATAACTGTCCCTCATGGCAACCTCGGACTTTTCCAATGTTTCCTCTACATAAGAAGCTACCACTTCTATCGATGCCTGATCCGGAGTGACAACAATTCCGTTTTCCGTTTCCTTGATTTTATTTTCCATATATTCCCCCGTTTTCGCCCAACTACTTTTAATTATTTCCCCTTAAGCTTCGCAGACGCTTATTTTCCTCTTGCGCCGTTTTTATACTCACATGCCCGTGTTTCACACTCTCTGTCTGACTTCGTCAGACGCATGTTCGTTAGTAAGCGCAGTAAAATAAATGTCTGCTTCGCAGACGCTTATTTTCCTCTTGCGCTTACTATATCATCGGGTGTAGTGGCGGTCAATAGCTTCGAGCATTGCTTCCTTATCTTTTTGCATTAAATGGTTATAAATTACCCAGTGTTGTGTCAAAAGTTCTCCTCTCCCGTTCTCATCGGCCTGTTGCAGGACGCATGCGATCTGCTCCTGATACAGCTTCGATACCGATTCCAGAAGCAGAATAAACAGAGGATTCCCAGTTGCACAAATGAGCTGCTCATGAAACGTTTTATCGAGCTCTAAAAATTCCTCTGTAAACGCAGCTTCCATTCCCTGTAAAAGCTTTTCAAAATAAGTCTGCTGTTCTTCACTTAATCCCCGTTCAAGCAGATCAAGGCAGACTGCTTTTTCCATCATACACCTGAAGTCTGCAATCTCTTTCCCCGTAATAGTTCCAAGCGCCAGCATCATCCTAAGGATCCTGTGAATGGAGCCTCCGGCATCCTTCGAAATATAATTTCCGGATCCCTGAACGCGTTCAATCATTCCCATACCGTGTAGAATACTCAACGCCTCACGTGTTGAGTTCCGTCCGATTCCCAGTTCTTCTGCAATGGCCCGTTCTGTTGGCAGTTTGCTTCCGATCTGCAGATCACCCTGCTGAATTAACTGATCAATATATTGAATTGCTTTTTCATATTCTAAAGTTGTCTGTTCCCTTTCCATTCCGATTGTAGTTTTCCTTTTCCCTTTACCCACATATTTCTTAACTATATTCATTCACAGTTATATTTTTATTTTCTCATCATATCGTTTTTCTTATCACACTTTTATCCCAATATTTTCCTCTACCCATCATCTGTCAAAACATTTCCATATGGCTTTTCTTTGCCTCTTTATAAGAAATGCGCAAATACAGATGACAAAATCACTGTGAGGATTCCCGATACTGCAATTGCCAGGCTGCTCATTGCTCCTTCAATCTCACCAATCTCCATAGCCTTTGCTGTTCCGATCGCATGTGCTGCCGAGCCAAATGCAAGCCCCTTCGAAATCGGCTCTTCAATCTTAAATACCTTACAGATCAGTTCTCCGAACATATTACCAAGCACTCCGGTAACAATAATTACTGCAACCGTAATCGTCACATAACCGCCCAATTCTTCTGATACACCCATGCCGATCGCTGTCGTAATGGACTTCGGAAGCATCGTGACATATTCTTCATGGGATAATCCCAGCAACAGGGAAAGAACGAGTACCGTAACAAGGCTGGTCACCACTCCGGCAGTCAGTCCAAGCAGAACTGCCTTATGATTGTGTTTCAACAGATCCCACTGCTCATAAAGCGGAATTGCCAGACATACCGTTGCCGGTGTCAACAGCCAGCTTAAGAACTTTGCACCCTCATTATAAACTTCGTAATCAATATTTCCCACTGCCAGAAAAACAATAGATACCACAATAGCAATCAGAAGCGGATTAAAAATACCCAGTTTAAATTTCTTTTTTAATATTGCCCCAATCAGATAGGCAATAATACTTAACGTCACTCCTGCAAACATGGATTCTTCAAAAAAACTATTCATGGTCACTGCCTCCCTTTTTCTCCCTGCGGATCATCCACTGTGACAGCTTTCCTGTTACCACCATGACGGTCACAATAGCAACAACCGTAATCACACAGACCGGAAGAAGCACGGGCTTTAACGTTCCCCAGCTTTCAATCAGTCCAACGCCTGCCGGGATAAACATCAACGGCATAATTTCAATCAGAAACTTTCCCACATCCTTCACATCATCCAGCCTGATCAGACCAGTCATCAATCCAATGAACAAAATCACCATGCCATAGATACTGGCCGGAATGGGTAACGGAATCAGATACTTAAAGAGCTCTCCCACAAAGGAGATCAGTAGAATAATAAAAAACTGTTTGACATACTTCATCATCTTTTCCTCACAAAGTTAAAATTGGTAGCACCAATTGAAGTGCCACCAATTATTATAAACACGTATCAGGTTTTGTCAAACAGTTTTCTTATTCTTAATCACTCTGCGCATTGTCGCACGAAATGCCCATCCAATCATATAATAGGCAGATGCAAATACATTAAGCCCCGCAATCTGCCGGTAAAGTCCCCAGATTCTTTTTACCGCTTTGCCCTTATTGGCAGAAAGGGAATGGGCAGGACGCCTGTAAATTACCAGCAATTCATCCAAGCCACAGGCCGTAATTCCACTCTGTAAAATTCTCCACCAGGTTGCCGTATCCTCCGATGGAATATCCGGCATCAGAATAAGCTCACGATCTACTTTCTGCGTATCAATCAAAACTGTCGATGTAAAGATAATGGTCCTTGACAATGCTTCCTTATAGGTAAGTGTTCTTTGCACCCGGACTGTCTTACCGGTAGGAACTGCGTTTTCGTCTCCAAACTGATAGGAGCAATATACAAAGGCCGCCTCATTCTGCTGCATGAAAGCAAGCTCCTTAAGCAGCTTATCCGGATACCAGAGGTCATCTGCATCAAGGAACGCAATGTATCGCCCGTGGGCCTCCCTAATGCCCGTATTACGTGCTTTGGCTGCACCCTCATTCTGTTGTTTCAAAATCAGCCGGATACGTCCCTTCGCAACTCCTTCCTGTTCATAGTGGTTGATTGCCGCCCGGATCACTTCCGTACTGCCATCTCTGGAGCAATCATCCACAAGCAGAAGCTCCCAGTCCTGATACGTCTGATTAACCACTGTTTTAATGGTCTCTTCGATATAGTTTGCTGCATTGTACACCGGCACAATAATACTGATCATATAAAAACCTCAAAATTTTCTATAATCTATATATTTCACTGTTTCTGATTTTCTTATTATACCGTTGAATTCATAAATTTACAAATTAATACTTGAGGAATTTAAAGTTTTGGGTTTAATTTCCATATATTTTTCTCATGTTCCATATATTTATTTTGTGTTTCCCATTGTCAATAAGGAATCCGTAAATAGACAAGTTCCTCTTGGACAATCATAATATATGCAAAAAGCAAAGGAGTACATTTCTTATGAATACCTTAGATAACTATATTGCAGAATACCTTGAATATTGCGAATACCGCAAGCGTCTTGATGCCAAAAGCATCAAAGCATACCGGATAGATTTAAAGCAATTCTATAACTTTTGCAACGGCTCAGATGATTTCCTGTCAAGAAATACCGTGGATCTCTTTATCACATTCCTGCACAGACAATATAAGCCGAAAACGGTCAAGCGTAAAATTGCCAGCCTGAAAGCTTTCTTCCATTATCTCGAATATAAAGATCTGCTGACCGAAAATCCCTTTGCCAAATTGGATATTCATTTTCGGGAAGCCAAGCTTCTTCCGAAAACAATTCCCTTTCATTCCATCCAAAAGCTCCTGTCTGTAATGTATCAGCAGAAAAAACAGGCTTCCTCTTCCTATCAGCTCCGCTGCTGTATCCGTGACATCGCTGTTATTGAATTATTGTTCGCTACCGGAATGCGTATCTCCGAACTATGTGGATTGTGTCCATCCGATATCGATCTGGAAAATAATACCGTATTAATTTATGGAAGTCCAATTACCACTACTACTTCAAGAATAGACGCTCCCCCCATCAGGATAATTTCAGCCGGCATTCTGCTTCCATTCTTCTTTCGGAATTCCTTTGCCAGTTCCATTAGATAACTGTCTGGATTTTCTCTTGTAAAGGGCTTATCAGCAGACATTTCGCACCTCACCTTCAACTATATTGAATCGTATCCGTTGTGATGGTAATTGTTGCAGAATCCTTCTGTAATTAAATCCTTCTGTGTCTGCTCATCCGGTTTCTACATATTACTATCAGTCACAAATTGGTTGTTTTTTATATATATATTTCTTTTTTACAGTATTTTCTTGTTGCATTTTACCAATGCGTAGTGTATAGTACTACCTATCAGAAGATTCTCATCTTCTCAATAATACACGATTCAGGAATTCATTCCTGATATCCATACCACAGCCTTGTGGTATCCATGGCTGATTCAGCCAGACAATTTCACTTATATTTTTATCTCATCACAAAGGAGAATTTTCATGCAGAAAAACACATCTATTCCACAAAGTGGTGCCTTAATCGTACCCATGACAAATGATTACCTGTTCCGCGCTCTTTTACAACGGAATAATCTTGTCTTGAAGGGACTCATCTGTGCCTTGCTTCATATGAAGGAAGCCGATATTTCTTCGGTAATCATTACCAATCCCATCCGGCTGGGTGATTCCATTGATAACAAAACTTTTGTACTGGATATAAATGTGATCCTAAATCAGCACCATATCATCAATCTCGAAATGCAGGTCGTCAACTTAAACAACTGGCAGGATCGTTCTCTCAGCTACCTTGCCCGAAATTTCGATCATCTCAAAAAGGGCGAAGATTATAAGCTTACTCATCCGGTGATTCAGATCGGTCTTTTGGATTATACCTTATTTCCTGAACATCCTGAATTCTACTCCTCCTATCAGTTTCTCAACGTGAAAAATCATACGTTATATAGTGACAAGTGGCGTATATCTGTGTTAGACTTATCTCGTATCGATTTGGCAACCGAAGAGGACAGACAATACCAGCTTGATTACTGGGCTGCTCTCTTCAAAGCAAAGACATGGGAGGAATTACAAATGCTTGCACAAGACAATCATTACTTTAAAGAAGCATCTGAAACGGTCTATGAGCTGACACAGGAAGAGCGGA
>FR902951.1:0-3496 GCA_000438155.1 Firmicutes bacterium CAG:95 | reverse complement strand
GGATCCGCCAGCAATGTCTTGCCCGTGAGGACTACAACCGGACCATGAAAGGGATTGAAAATGATTTTGCTGCTCTAAAAGCAGGCCTCGCAGATGCCAACCAACAACTCTCTGAAAAAGACCAACAGCTCTCTGAACAAAGCCAACAGCTCTCCGAGTACCAACAACATATTCAGGCTCTTGAAGCCCAGTTAGCAGAATATCAATCAAAAGAAAACTCATCCGACAAATAACTCCAACTTCTTTACAGATAAACATAGCTGAGGAATTGTCAGGGTCATGGCAATTCCTCAGGTAAATCTGTGCACTCTATCACTCAAAAATAGTCCTTGGGATTATTTTCTCATCCCCATAGAAACTCAAAACATTCAAAACTCCAACCTGCATCTCTCCAACGCTGCTGCAATCACCTGATCCATATCATAATACTTATATTCTCCAAGCCGGCCTCCAAAGATCACCTTACTTTCTTTATCTGCCAATTGTTTATAAGAATCTGTCATCCTTGATTCTCTTCCCGGTTATCCGCACTAATAAAGGATCTCAGTCCCTCTCAAACAAATCCCTCGTATACACCTTCTCCCGGACATCGTCCAGGCAATGATCATAACGATTTGCAATGATTGCACCACTGTGTGCTTTGAATTCATCCAGATCATTTACGACTTCACTGCCGAAAAAAGTGGTACCATCTTCCAGCGTAGGCTCATAAATGATCACCATTGCGCCTTTTGCTTTCACACGTTTCATCACACCCTGTATGGAAGACTGACGGAAATTATCCGAATTCGACTTCATCGTCAGTCGGAACACCCCTACTACAACTGTATGCTCTTTTTCCGGCGTATAATCCTCGCTTGATTCGTATGCGCCTGCAATCTCCAGCACACGATCTGCTATGAAATCCTTACGCGTGCGATTACTCTCTACAATTGCTTCGATTAAGTTCTCCGGCACATCTGCATAATTGGCCAATAACTGCTTGGTATCTTTCGGCAGACAATACCCACCATATCCGAAACTGGGATTGTTGTAATGCTCTCCAATACGCGGATCCAGACAAACACCCTCAATGATCTGTCTGGTATTTAACCCCTTCATCTCTGCATAGGTATCCAACTCGTTAAAATATGATACCCGCAAAGCCAGATAGGTATTGGCAAACAGTTTCACAGCTTCCGCCTCTGTAAATCCCATAATCAAAGTATCAATGTTCTCTTTCAATGCACCTTCCTGCAAAAGATGTGCAAATGTATTTGCTGCTTTTACCAGACGGGCATTCTCCACATCCGTACCAACAATGATCCGGCTCGGATAAAGATTATCGTACAAAGCCTTGGATTCACGTAAGAATTCCGAGTTGGAAATGATATTATCACAATGATATTTCTTTCTGGCAGTGAATGGAAATCCAACCCAAATGGTGGATTTCATCACTATAAGGGCATCCGGATTATATTTTGTTACAACGCTTAGTTACTCATTATTCACTACACCTGAATATAACCGCCCTGAAACTGTAAAATTAATTAATAACTTCTGCCTTCAAGTCCTCTACCAAAGTTGCCAATTTAGTCGCTTCTGTGTCATTAATGTCAGAAATATGGCTATCTATCATTTTAATAATTTTCTCTGTTTCTTGTTGTAATAATCCATTATCGTTCGCACATTCTAAAATTTTTTCACACAAAGCATCCATCTTATTTGCGCTTAACTCCGGAACCTTCCCCTCTGAAAAGTCATATTTTATTACCATTAATATGTGATATCTAAATTTCCTATATTGTACTGGTAATATTTTGTTTCTAAAAAGATATTCTAAACGATACAACAAATATGCACATGTGTAATATGGCAGTGGTTTATGTTCTTTATTAAAAATTCCATCAACAGATTTTAATAACCTCCCATAATATCTACTTGCCAAATGGGGTTTATCAAAAAACATTGATGCTGCTGCCTTAATTTGCGTACTTATCGTTACAATACGCACTTTTTCTACTTCTGTCATATAATTATATTGTTTTGATCTTCTTTCATAATATAATTTCTGAGGACCTGAAAATGTTTTATAAAAATCTTCCAAATTTCTATGAAACTCATTAAGAGCAATCAACTGCTCATTAGTGACCTCTGTTTGCCTATTTGTAGCTTTAATTATACTATTAACCGTATCTTCATCTAATGTTTCAATTAATTTTATAGGAATTTGAAGCTTATCATTAACTCTTTCCTTATTATAGTATAAAACATGACTAGTTTGGCATCCATTAACAATCTGATAATCCGTTAATGTAAACTTATTTCGTAAATTAGTTAACTTTTTACATATTATTGTGACACCGTTATTAAGTAATATAAATTTATCCGATGCAGATTTTATTGTTTCAGCAATTTCAAGATTAACTTCATTCTCACCTTGATAATCTCTCACATTATCATAAAATACATTTTTCCTTATCTCCCCATTTTCACCTACAATCAGTTTAAGATATTCATTGCAATCTACATATCCCAAATAAGACTGATTAATTTTAGGAATATCAGGAAGTAATATTTTTTGTGAAAAATCAATTTCTGTTTCTATAACGTCTATAGTGTTCCTATAATATTTTTGAATAAGGCTAACATCTACTGGGAAAAATTGTACCTCTCGAAATATTTCCATCTCTTCTAAATCATGAATCACTATATTTTTTCTCGCCAAACAATTTTGATCATCTACCCATTTACCTGTTGTTACATAATACAAATAGCAACTGGGATTACCTTTAAAGTGTACCGCTTTGCTAAAAATATAATTCACCAAATCACTTTTTTCTCGTATAAACTGGTTTCTAACAAATTGTGGAGTTTCTGAAAAGAAATCTACTACTCCTGCTCCAAAAGTTCCCATTTCACCACTGGAAAAGTTTGATGACGTTTTTGCTTGAATAAAAATAAATACCATATCTGATAATCCATTATTTAATTCAATCAAATCATCCACTTCTTCTTTTGAAGTTATCATTGTTCCATTTACAATAATTGCTATTGCATCAATACCACAATCTCCACCTGCACCTGTCAATGTATCATTTAAATCAAAAACTTCTGTATATTGTTGAGCTATTGCACAATAAGAAGCAAACATTTCAAATTGTTTACATTTATCCGTTTCATCAATTTGTTGTGACTTTAAAAAATCATCAATATAGCTTTGTACAATCCTATCCATTATTGCCTTCCCCATTTCCAATATTTTTTTAATTATATCATGCAATTGGCAGCAAAACAATGTTAGCCAAACGTAAGTCTCCGCAAAATGCAATCAAAGGATGCACAACTTCTCCCTAATCACCAATTTGCCTGATTTTGATACAGCATTCATCAGGAACCCTATATTAAAACTTTCTTAACAGATGGTGATGTCCCGATAGATAACAACTTTGCGTTATACACAGGATATTTTTATCCTCATCTTTTGTATCAGGTAAATAACCCGCACTAACTAATA
>FR902950.1:75139-98813 GCA_000438155.1 Firmicutes bacterium CAG:95 | reverse complement strand
GATTGATCAGGATATGGATACGAATGATCTGGCAGATCGAATGAAATGGAGTCGACAATATACAAGTTCTATTATAAATGGAAGATCTTATCAGAAAGAATCAGTTAATAGAATCAGTATTTTTTTTGGCGTGGATATTCCATCTGAAAATTCTACTTTAGCCAGAGCATTAAATGAGAATTAGAAGGATAGATGAATTGGGATGGATAGCATATTAGTTAAAAATTGGAATATGATAGATTCTTTGATATATAAAACAGAGGGATTTATTTCTGCGGCCAGAATAAAATGGGCCGATCAGAAAATGGAAGAGCCAGATCCTGAGGAGATGATAGAAGCTGCTACTGCACAATTAAGAAGAGAAAATGCTGAATTGAAGAAATTTCAGTATCCGGCTCATTTGGTGAACATAGGGGATAAATATTACTGCCCACATTGTAAAATACAAATTTCCAAGCAGCTTATAGAGCAGTATCGGATTAAATGCTGTATCGAATGCGGAAAGCGTTTGATCCTTTGAGGATCGGAAATCGGAGGGCTGATTGAACACAAAAGATACATTGTATTTGGAACTAATTGATGCTTATTATAACAGAAAATTAAAGTCTAATGTAATCATTACAGTATCGGATACACCGGAATACCTGCAGAAATTAGGTTTCAATGATATTCCAATAATAATGAAGCAGAGGACGCTGCAGAAGTGTATCAGAAAACCACATGGAAGCATCAGTGCACATGATCTTGACAGGAGGATGATAGAGTCTTTACCAGAACAAATTAGAAATCCTATTTTGGCAATAGAGGAAAGGGACAGAAATTCGTTTGCTCTGATTTCAGGCTATAAAGACAAAGACGGAGATAATATGTTGGTAGCTCTGGAAATGAACGTGGCCTATAATAACATTAATGTTAATGAGGTTAAAAGCTTTTATGGCCGGAATAATTTAGAACTATATATTAAGAAACATGATCCATCAGAGATACATGTAATAGACAATAAAAAAGCCAGACAACTTGCTAGTTTGCTCAGGTTACAATTACCAACGCCTTCACAAGTTTCCGACTCCATATATAAATTACCACAAATCGAAAGAAAAGTCAACGAGAAAGCTGGTAGAAATTCGATCATGCAATCATTACATAAGTATCAGAAACAAATTAGTTCTGATTCACAGGCTAATAATTTGGAGAATCAACGACCTCAACAAGAGCGTTGATCCAATAAAACCAATTATTATATACAAAGATTTTATGAACATTGAAAAATCATCTGAATTGACTCCTGCGTCAAAAGAGATGTATAAAGTCCGGTAACGTCCATTGTATCAGGAGCTTTTCCAGTGGTTACGCCATGATCTTTGAACTATGCAATATTGTATAAAGGGAGCGGATACTGTTCTGGCTATTTATTCTGTGGTGAGGAATAAAAGCAATGATTGATATGATGGTGATAATGATACACACCAAAGGAGTCTACCCATAGAAATGGGAGAGGTAAAGGCAGCTATTTTCACCTTTAGGGCTTTGTAACTGCAATAACCTGTGGAGCTGACCAACAGCCACCGGCATAAATTAATCTGCTTAAAGTGATGGATATGATAACAATGATATTTTGATATATTATCCCCCAAACTATGGTATATCAGTATGTCCATCACTTTAAGCAGATTAGTAATGGATAATAATATTTTAAATAGGAGGGGTGTTGATGAAAAACGAAAATGAACTGCCAATTAATCAGAAATTGAATTTAACGGTAAAGGAAGCAGCAGAGTATTCCAATATTGGAGTGAACAGATTGACCTACTTGCTATCATTACCCAATTGCCCATTCCTTTTATCTGTTGGAAATAAAAAATTGGTTAAAAGAAAAGTATTTGAGGAGTATATTAATTCCGATGAACTTCATTATATATAATGAGATATATGAAAATATAAGTAAATATATGCAGTTAAAGTTTGATAAGTAAAGGAGTGTATGATAAGATAGAATTATCTTAATTCTTCTTTACGCACGAGACTTTAGGAGGTGCGTAATGATTTCAAGGAAAGATTCTAAGGGCAGAATTTTAAAACCAAATGAAGACCAGATGAAAGATGGGAGGTATCGTTACAGGTATATTGATGTAAATGGGATAAGACGTGCAGAGTATTCCTGGAGATTGGTTGCCACGGATAAGCCCCCAAAGGGGAAGAAAAGTGATCTGTCTCTTAGGGAAAAGGAAGCAAAAATAACGAAGGATGTTGAAGATAAAATTGATATCTTTCGGGCAGAAACCCTTACCGTTACCAATCTGGTTATATTGTATTTGAGCATCAAGACGATGGCAGATTCTACTTATAATAATTATTTGCATATGTTACATAAACATATAGAACCAGATCGGCTTGGTCAAATGAAAATAACGAAGGTAAAAAGATCGGATATTAAGCTGTTTTATGCTGACTTGCATAATAAGCATAAGTTTAAAGATGGTACTATACAGTTGTATCAGAATTTACTGTTTCCGGCTTTTACACTAGCAGTAGATGATGACCTGATAAGGAAGAATCCGTGTCGTAATTGTATGAAAGAGTACAACAATAATCAGAATGAGTCATCCAAAACGCCGTTAACCAGAGATGAGCAAAAAGCATTGATGGAGTATGTTAGGAAAGACAATATATATTCAAAATATTATGTGATGATTGCTTTTATGCTTGGAACTGGATGCAGGATAGGTGAAGTGATCGGAATGACTTGGGATGATATTAATTTTGAGAAAAACATTATTAATGTGAACCATCAGATAATATATAAGAAGAAAAAGAATGCTACAAGAACGGTTCATTATGTGGAGCTTCCCAAAAATAGACAGACCAGAAGTATTCCCTTGCAAAGTGACTTGAAAGATATTTTACTAAAATATAAAAGTGCCACTTATTTTTTGAGCAAGTCGAGTCCGGTTGAGTGTGACGGTTATTCCGGTTTCGTTTTTTTGAATTCTCAATTGAAGCTGTACACACCGAATACAGTTAATAGATCTCTTCATTTAATTACGGCCGCATATAATGATAGTGTTGAGGATGAAGAAGATGCAGTTCAGTTGCCGGTTTTTTCAGCGCATGTTTTGAGACATACATTTTGCACGAGAATGGCTGAAAATGGATTAGATGTTAAAGTACTTCAGAAAATCATGGGGCACAAATCCATTACTATTACAATGCAAATATATAACCACGTGTCAGAACAAAGAATACAGGATTCTATTAAAGGAGTAGCTTCGGTATTGGCGGTTTAACCCATTAAGAATATATGACCCATAATTTGACCCATTTGAGTATAATTGTATATGAATATATAAAGAATTATAATGACATACATAATGCAAGAGTAGTTTGCAAAGAGTTATGTAAAAATATAAAGAGTTATATAGTAGTGGAGTTTTGTTTAATAAAAAAGAGATCATCGCTCAGGATTAATCCGAAAACTAAGGCTTCCCGTTACTGGGGAGCTTTTTGTTTTATATGAAGAAGATTCAGTAATGCGAAATTCCATTGAAATCTGCAGGCACAGCAGGGAATGGGCAGTGATTAGCTGCAGGGATATTATTTAATTCAAAGCCCATTCCGCCTGATACCTTTCTTCCTTTTGTTATTATTTTCGAAAGCTCATAAGCTTTTCCATTTTGGTCAGTTCTTCCGGAGAAGCATGCTTTTTAAGAACATTGACAATGGACTGGAATTCCTGGTCTGTAAAGTTGATGTTCTTTTCTTTTCCACGCTTCATGACTGCCATGAGAAACGGCATCATCTGCTCCCTGGATAGAGAAGCACTTTCGAAGATCAGGGCCTGAAGAAATTGCAGCTTATAAGGGGCAATTTCCTGTAAAGAGGGATCGTTCATCCATTCATTCGTCATAAGGGGCATCATCCTTTCTTTTCAAAAGCCTGTTGTTATTTCGGAAAATCAGGAATCACCCATGGCAGAGAACAGATCGAACATCTGCTTCTGCTCGGGGGTCAGCATTCCCATCAGCATATCCGTCATGCTCGAAGGAGAAGAAGAATCCCCTTCCGGCATGAAATCCTTCATCAGTTCCATGGTATGCATCATCTCCTGATATTGCGACATGGATTGCAAAACCTTCAGAATCTGGTTCAGCTGTTCCTTTTCTTCCTTCGTGCATAGGGGAAGAAGGCGTTTCACTACCTGGGCTGGATCTGTATCATCCGGACGGATCATACAGCCACACAGCGGATAAGGACGCTTTCTTACAAAGTTAAGGGCAACCTGCAGCTCCTGAAATTTAATGTAAATGGCAAGATATTTTTGAAATTGATTGTCCATATAAGGCAGAAGAACCTTCAGCATCTGGATATGATTATTGGAAAACAGCGTATCAAAAGCCGAAATTTGACTGGTGTCCTTTTGCTCCATACAGACTCCTTTCCTTCATGAAAGTTCATAATTGTTCAGTACTCTCACAGTTACGATAGTTCATTCTATGCGCGCAGATTCTTTCTTTATGCACTTTATACTCAAAATGATGCATCGGGGTCATTTTTGAGTATGCATGGTAACAGAAAAGTAGGCTCCGCAGAGCCTACTTCTGAAGAAAGGGTGAAGAGAAATGAAAAATCAGCATCCGCATCCACAACCGGAGTTGTTGTTAGAGCCACACAGACCGTTACCACAGAAGAGCAGAAGAAGGATGATCCAGCATCCACAGTCGGAGTCACCATTAAACAGACTGCTTCCGCATCCGTTACCGTTGCCACAGAAGGACAGAAGAAGGATAATCCAGAGAATGCTGCATCCACATCCGTTATTGTTGTTTGTTCCGCATCCGCAGGATGTTGCTGTTAAATCGCTCATAAGTTACCTCCAAGGGTATTTGTTTTATTTATGCTATATCATATGTAGGAAAGCTTGTATGTGTTTCAGTTGCACCATAAAATTTTTTATGTTATTTTTATTAATAGAGGAAGCATGTTGCAGTAAGGAAATGCAACGGGATGAAGGAGGATAACATGTCAAGATACACAAATGATTTACCACTTAACAAACCGGTAGATTTCGTCCAGTTTATGATGAACGATTACCTGAGCAAGAATGGCTTTTCCACAGCAGAATGGAAGGGACAGCCTGTATATCGTGCCGGAGATCCGATGCTGGAGGGTTATAAGTTCATGACCTGGAGCTATATCAACGGCGTTCTGCATGTAGAAGCATGGTTAAAGGGATTGTTCGGTGGTGAAATGGGTCTGACAGGATTTGTAGGATGTCTGCAGAAGAAGCCGTTTAAGCAGAGCCTTGAGCAGCTTTATACCCTGATGCGGCAGGATATTCCGACAGAACAGATGAATGCAGGCGCAGCCGGTATTGCAGCCGGCACAGCCAATGCAGGTGCGGTTCCGGTTACAACGGTGAATAACACCTCCGCAGCAACCATATCGCTCATATTTGGTATCCTGGGATGTCTTACCGGACTCCTTGTTCCGATTGCCGGACTTTGCTGTGGTGTACTTGCTGTAATGCGCGGCCGCCTCGGACTTGGTTCCACGAAGGCCAAAATGGCGAAAGCGGGTAGGGTACTTGGTATCATTGCCTGTGTGTTCAGCATTGTCATGTGGGTACTGAACATCATTCTTACCGTGCTGTAAGAGTATGGAATATGATTTAGAAGGAGTAAGAGAGTATGAGATACAGTTATAAGCCGTCGGGCGTGTGTGCAATGCAGATTAATTTTGATATCGATGGAGATGTGATCTCCAATGTGGAATTTATCGGAGGCTGCAACGGAAATCTTAAAGCAGTTTCCAAGCTGGTGGATGGATGTACCGTGGACTACATCGAAAGCAAGCTGCTCGGAAATACCTGCGGATTCAAGCCAACCTCCTGTGCTGACCAGTTATGCAAGGCAGTACGTCAGGCATACGAAGAGACCAAATAAGCCAATATTGCTTAAGGGGAAAGGGCCGTGGAAGACACGGCTCTTTGCTTGTTTATAGGAAATTTCGCCGGAATTATCTGTAAAATACAAGTTGCGCATGGATACACAGCTTGCGTATAGGGAAAATCTCCTATATGTAAAAACTTCTATATGTAGAAAAACACTTGCATATCTTTCTGGATATAGCTAAAATAAAGGTATATGTTTTTATAAAGGAGTAGTATGTCATGACTTCAGAAAACCTGTCAGTTGGGGGCGTGCGTTTTCGCACCAGGGCAGATTATGAGGCGGCTCTGAGAGATCAGAAGATGATTGATGAGATCAGGGCACAAGTGGATTTCAACAATAAAAAGCAGTTAGAAGGCCTGTTTAATGAAATGCAGGCCGGAGTCTACCGGTTCGAAACCATCATTGGAACTCATTTTGATGATGAGGTCTATGAGAAGATGGAGCAGATGAAGAGGAATCCTTCCACCCGGAAGAAAGAGAAAAAACATTCTCTTAAGAAAAGTGGAAACAAGGATCAACAGAAGGGAAAAAGAGCAGCTGCTTCTGCAGGCAGACAGGCTGTAAGAACAGATATAAAGAATACCAGGAATAATGCAAAGTATCAGGCTGTAATTGAAAAGGAAGCACTTAAAGAGCTGCAGAAAGCAGAGAAGCTGCGGAAAAGAATTATGGTTCTGGCATCAATCGTTGCAGCTGCGAGTCTCGGATACTTTTTCGTATATTATTATTTCAGTGCACGGACGAACATGGATTATGATCAGTTGGCCTCCCTTAAGGGAAGCAATGTATTAAATTCCGGAACACAGCAGGAACAGAATACCTTTTCCTTACATAAATCGGCCGTCCGGCTTCCGGATATCCTTCCGGAGTATGAAACTTTATATAATAAGAATAAAAAGCTAATCGGATGGCTCAAAATTGACGATACAAATATAGATTACCCTGTTATGCAGACCTCGGATAATACCTATTATCTGGATCATAACTATAACCAGGAATATGACAAGAATGGAAGCATTTTTCTGGATTATAACTGCAGCGTGTATCCCCGTTCCACGAACATGATTGTCTACGGACATCATATGAAATCGGGTAATATGTTTGGTAATCTGCAGAAATATGCCAAAGAATCCTATGGAAAAAAGCACGCTGTCATTACGTTTGATACGATTTATGAAAAGGCACAGTATCAGGTGATGTATGTATTCCGTTCACAGGTTTATAATGAGGATGATATTGTTTTCAAGTATTATCAGTTTATTGAAGCAAATTCTGAAACAGAATTCAATTCCTATATGCAGGAAATGAGTGAATTAAGCTTGTACGATACCGGTGTGACGGCAGAATTCGGCGACAGCCTTCTGACACTGTCCACCTGCGACAGTTCCCAGACGGACGGACGTTTCGTGGTGGTAGCAAAGCGGATTAGCTGATCGGACAGAATTTATCATATATTGACACAATCGGACAGATCCGTCCTTTGATTGCTTGTTGAAAATTGATTCCATTTCAGATATAGAAATGCAGTAACTATTCAGTACGGGTCGAAGCACTTACTGCTGAGACCGTAAGAAAATGATTCAGTAATGCAAAATCCCATCGGCGAAGCCGATTTGGAATGGATTTTGCATTGTAACTGTGAAGGTACTGAACAGTTACAAAATGCACAGTAAAAGAAAGGCTTGGGTTTTTCAATGACAAAAGTTGCAAAAAAGAAAAACAGAAAATTAAGAAGACAGATCCGGAAAACAATCGGTGCACTGCTGATGGTTTCCGCTATTGTAGTTGCTGCAATTCCGGTGACGGGAGTAAATGCAGAACCTACTGCTACTTCAAAGCCGGAAAGAAAAGTATGGGTCTGGGATAATAATAAAACAGAGACAAGCGTGGCAGGCAGTCCGGCATCGTCCATACAGGCGGCAACCAAGAATACCATTCCCTATGTGCCAGAGGATTCTATTGTATATACATCCGGTGATGGAAGATTTCAGTTTGCTTATGTTGATCCGGATGGGGGAGGTAACAAATATGCGGTTATTTTGAATTATAATGCAAATGCGTTAGCAGAGAGTTCCCTGACGATCCCAGATACCATGGAGGCGTTTAAGAAATATAAACAGACCTCTTCTGATGGTTATTTCTGTCTGGTTACACAGAATGATGAATTTATGTTTTATGATGTGTATGAACAGGCAACGGATAATGCCGGAGTGTTGCTTTACAGGGTTCCCGCAGTAAAGTATGGGGATTATGGACATGAAGTGATACCGTCTGGCTCTCAAAATGGAGAATCCATCATTGTTAACCGGAATCAGTTATATTATGGTTCCGATGGAAGTACACTGGTTTATCGTAATACAGAAAAAGAAATGGGTGAAGATGGAACAGAACATGAGGTTCAGAAGGATTATCCGGTAGAACCAATTATGGTGACTAACCAGAAGCCATGCTATTATGAACAGAGATCTATCTGGGGAGATCAGGATGATAGACAGCTGTATTATCAGGAAAAGAAAAGCGTGAAACCGGATAAACCAAATGGTACGTTAATTCATCCATCTTCACAGGCTCATTACCGTATTGATGCGATTGTGAAGTATATTGGTCAGCAGTTTGTGGATGCAGTTTCAGCCACGGATCCGGATACGGGAGTCCAGTATATTGCAAGCTGGGAAGTGCATAAGGGAAAATACCGGGAGAATCCGGATGATGGGGTTTTTGCAAATAATGCGAATATTACGAATCTGCAGATTGGATCGAATCTTTCCGGTATCAGTGATTATGCATTCCAGGGGTGTGCAACATTACAGAGCGTTTCCTTTGGAAATAATCTGCAGACCGTTGGAAACGGGGCATTTGCAAACTGTATCCGTTTAAGCAACTGTGATATTCCGACGAACTCCAATATCCAGGCATTTGGCAAAGATGCATTTTATAATTGTACGGCATTGACGAGTATTACAATTCCAATTGGGTTAAAGGCTATTGGCGATTCCTGTTTTGAAGGCTGTACTCGTCTTCAGACGATAGATCTGTGTGGTGGCAGTGAGCTTGATACGATGTTACAGACCATTGGTAATTCGGCATTTAAGAATTGCAGTTCTTTAGGTTCACTAACATTCCCTACACAATATGCAGAGAGTGATTTACAGATTGGTATTTTTGAAGGATGCTCGAATCTTCAGTTTGTGAAGGTTCCTAATAAGTTCATGAGCTTTGCTGAAACGACAAATACAGGTGCTGATCCTGCCAGTGATCCGCTTACTTTTGAGGGCTTTAAGAATACGGTTCCGGAAAGCTTTTATTTCTGGGGAGCAGATACGGATACGAATGACCGTAATGGTCGTTCACAGCTCCATAAAACAGCAAACGATCATCAGATCGCGTATAAGTATTTTGACAAAGAAGTATATGAAATTGTAATTAAGGAAGAAAATGGAACTTCTTCTATTACCTATCAGGTAAATGACCAGAACCAGTTAATTAAGATCTGGTTAGAAGGAAACCCTGTTAATGTAGTGATCCCGAAGACCATAGGACCTTATGGAATTGCTTCTATTGGTACGGGGTGTTTTAACGATGCATGCTCCATTAAACGGGTTACAATTCCGGAAACCGTGGTGCGTATTGAAGATGGTGCATTTAAGGGAAGCCATAATCTGGAAACCGTCAGCTTTGATAATGCATCTACCATACAGTATATTGGAACGGATGCATTCCGTACACAGGTGGTTTCCTGTGGACATTCCATTACAAACAAGGATCCGGAGCTTACTTTCGTAGGTGCAATGATGAATGATAATGGAGAAGATACCGTTCCATTCATTTATGCAATGACACCGGAGAATACCATCAACAATCAAAGTCAGAATAAGTCATGGATTACCTGTCACAGTGGTTTTCCGACTAATATAGAAGTAAAGTATGTATATGATTTTACAACGAATACCGGAAGCGCCCAGATGCAGAGTTATCCAAGATACGAACTCTATGGAGAAAGCCAGAAGCTTATAGATTGGGTAAAAGCATTGCCGTATGTAGATGAAACAGACGATGCAGAAGTTAAGTTATATGTGGATAAGATCAAGGATGCATATCAAAAATATACGACTGCTGATCCGTCCGTTCCTCCGACAGAAGAGCAGATGCAGATTGTTAATGCGGCTTTAAATGTTGTCGTTCCTACAAATGTGGACAGTCTGAAACCGGGATTATTCTCCGGTTACAAAGCGGATTCTGCCGGAGAGGCAGAGCAGATAGCGGGAATGACGCCGGATACCAAGATCAGCTCTATTGTATTAAATGGTGTGGATGAAATTGAGCCATTTACGTTTACAGGCTGCAGCGAGCTTAAGAATGTTTCGATCATCAAGGCTGGCAAAATCGGAGATTATGCATTTGGGGCTGTGGAGAAAATTAATTCAGCCAATGGTCATGTTACAACGGAGCAGAATTGTGATGCACTTGAACAGGTGACACTTGGGGGAAATATTACTGATATCGGAAAGCGTCCGTTCCGTGGCTGTACAAAATTAAATACCATAACCTGTCTTGGCGATAATCTGTCTTATCAGGATGGTATCTTATATCAGACAACTGCGAATGGAAAGACTTTAGTCGAGTGTCTGGCAGGACGTGGAGAAACAGTTGGATCATATTCCGTGGGACCGGAAGAATTGTCTGGAGTTTCGGAAATCAAGGCAGAAGCATTTATGGATTGTGATCACGTTGGAACGGTTGATCTTTCCGACACCTCTGTTGTTGATATTCCGGAAAAGACATTTTATGATATGGAAGATTTAAATAGCGTTATTCTGCCTGATACGGTTAAGAATATTGAGGCTAAATCATTCCAAAACAGTAAAATCCGTGTTCTGAAAATTCCTGGAAACCAGGCGTACATAGAGAAAGATGCCTTCAAGAATAATGAAGGTCAGCAGACCATATTATTTCAATGTGTACAGGGAACAACCGCTGACCGGTATGCTAAGGCGTACGATTACATTAATCCTGAATACGGGAAGGTATATTTGGAACATACGGTATTCTTCTGGGATTATCCGGATTATCCGGACACATCAAATAAGATCCTGTTCCACAAGGTAAAGGTTCGTGACGGAGAAGATGCAGTTCCTCCAACTGACACACCGAAACATGAAGGTTATATGTTCAGTGGATGGACCGATTATACCAAAATTTCGAAGGATACGGATGTGTGGCCGAGGTTTGGGGGCAGCATCTATAAGGTGGAATTCTTAGACTGGGATGGAACGGTAATTTCACAGACCGGATTTACCAATCCGCAGTATGTTGAAGACGGTAAGAGTGCGACTCCGCCTCAGACAGATCCGGTCAGGGAAGGATACACCTTTGATGGATGGACACCGGATTATCATAATGTTTCCAAGGATCTGACGGTTATTGCAAAATATACGGATAATTCGGGAGATCAGAGCAGACATACGGTTACGTTCTATGCTTATGAAAAAAATAAGATGACTGCTATCAGTGTCCAAAAGGTCAATGATGGAGAAGCTGCGGTAGAGCCGGCAGTTCCGACGAGAGATGGATATACTTTTACAGGATGGTATCCGGATAAAACAGTGTTCTCTAAAGTAACAACAGACCTGACCATTGTTGCGGCATATGATAAGAACTCTGCGGGCGCAGGTGCGTCACCGAGCGGTGGTTCTTCATCAGGTGCATCAGCTTCACCGTCCTCAACGGCTGGAAACAATAACAATGGTAATAATGGTGATAACACGAAGAAGTATACCGTAAGTGTATCCGGTGGAAGCGGAAGCGGAAGCTATCCGGCTGGAGCAATTGTAGCCCTGAATGCTTATGATATGGGTGTCGGAAAACAGTTTGACAAGTGGACAACATCAACAGCAGGAGTGGGATTTGCAAATGCAGAAGCTACTTCAACAACCTTTACTATGCCGGCAGCCAATGTTGCCATTACGGCAACGTATAAGACCGGAAACGGAGCTTCCCCAAATACAGGTGGAAACAATGGAGGCAGTGGAACGTCTGGTAATAGTTCTAATGGAAACTCCGGATCAAACGGAAGCTCTGGAAGCAATTCGAACCGCAACAGTGGAACGACTGTACAAGTAACGAAGCCGGGTATTTCCAATACGAACCTTGCGGGTGCGACTGTAGCAGGATCTACCGATAATTTTGTGGTTAAGGTAACCGAAGACCAGACGGCAAATGATCTGGCTGTACAGGCATTACAGGCCAAGTTTGGAGACATCAGCAGGGTGAAGTATTTACCGATGGACATCAGTCTGTATGATTCCACAGGCAGAACCAAGATTGCGGATACTTCGGGAATTTCTGTGAATATTACGTTACCGCTGCCGGATGATCTGGCACAGTATGCAGGAAATAATAAAGTGGCATCCACGTTGGGAGGAACCATTGAAGATCTGAATACCAGATTTACAACTGTGGATGGCGTTCCCTGTGTGAACTTTACTGCAACACATTTTTCACCCTATGTGATTTATGTGGATACAGCAAATCTGACTGCAGGAACAATTGATGCAACTCCGAAGACCGGAGATCCGATTCATCCTAAGTGGTTCCTTGCATTAGGACTTGCGAGTCTCTCACTGATCCTGTTCTTCAAGAGAGACCGGAAGCTGCCTAAGACCAGAACAGCATAAGGTGGATGGTATGAATAAAAAGATATCAAAAACAATCGGGGTGCTGCTATTGCTGACTGCAGTAGCAGTTACCCAGGTACCGGTATCAGATGCGGAGGCGGCAGGCACTGCATCTGATTTTCAAATGGAAGGAAATAAGCTGCTCCGGTATTCAGGCACGGCGGAAGTCGTGTCTATTCCGGATGATGTACAGATCATCGGAGAAGAGGCCTTTGCCAACAATGACAATATTGTGAAAGTCAATATTGACGGTAAAGTAAAGCAGATTGGGAATGGTGCATTTGCAAACTGTGATTATCTGCGGACGGTGAATATCGGGGATGGCGTGGAGCAGATTGATGCAGGCGCCTTCAGTAATGATACATCTCTGACCCATGTGTCGATCGGCTCCGGTGTAAAGAAGCTTGGAAGTGGTGTTTTCGCAGGGAATAAGGCACTGACGGATTTTAAGGTATCCGATGCCAATCCCTATTTATTTATGGAAGATGGTATTTTATATGGCAAAGAGCATGAAACGTTGTACTTCCTGTTACCGTCTTCGCAGAAGGAAGCCTTAAATCTGACCAATGATGTAAAGACAATCATGGCGTATGCCTTCTGGGGCAATGATTCTCTTAAGAAGGTACAGTTAGGGAGCGGTCTCTATGAGGTTCCGTCCTATGCATTCTCTAATTGCAGTAATCTGACGGATGTTTCGATTCATCTGCCAACGCAGAGTATCGGAGCCAAGGCATTTGAAGACTGTGTGAGCTTACAGCATGTGGAGGTTCCGGAATCCGTAACCAATATCCAGGATACGGCATTTGACGGCTGTCCCAATGTGAAGCTTAGTGCGAAAGAGGGCTCCTATGCCTGGAATTATGCACAGAACATGCAGAAGACACCGGTAGAACAGGTAGAATATGCAGACGTGCAGCAGGCACAGACCGTACAGCCGCAGAACCTTACCGGTACGAATGAGTCACAGAACGGTTCTGCAACCACGACAGCTCCGGCAGCCGGCGGAACGCCTACAACAGCAGGAGATACAGCATCCAAAACAAATACAGTAAGTCCGGAGCAGACAGCAGTTACAGCAAACCAACCAGAAGATGCTGGTTTGGAGAACAATACGGATGCAATAAGCAATGCAGATCCCACTTCGGCTCCCTCCATGACAACTACCTCTGAAGTGGTAGAGAATCAGGTATTGCTTGGACAGTCCAGTATTGTGACAGGCAGGGCGCTTGTTTTTATTGATAACGGCAAGGTGAAGGTACAGCAGGGCATGCCGGTACAGAATACAACACTTGACTTATCACAGCTTGGAGGAGAGGTTCAGTCACAGGGCGATGCTTCTTCGCAGAGCACCTCCGATGAAACAATCGGAAATCTGCTTGCAGACAATGCAGAGAAGGGAAAAGGATTCCCGAAATATACGGTAGTTCAGGACAAGATTGCCTCTCAGGCTTATTACCAGAATGCAGATCTTACTTCCTATGAATTTCCGGAAGGAATTACGGAAATCGGTGACTTTGCTTTTGCAAGAAGCGGACTTGAAGCGATTGTAATTCCGGAGGGAGTGACGAAGATCGGTTATGGTGCGTTTTATCATTGTGATAGCCTGCAGTCCGTACAGATTCCGTCCACTGTAACGGAGATTGATGACTATGCGTTTGCCAAAACACCGTTCTTAGAGAACAATCATTCTGCAACCTATCCGTTTGTGGTAGCGGGAGATGGCATCCTGATCGGATATCTGGGAGCGGACAGTATTGTTAATATTCCAGGTGGCGTAAAGCAGATCAGTGATGGTGTATTACGGGATCATATGGGAATTACAGCCGTGAATCTGCCGGATACCGTAGAAACAATTGGCGAGGATGCATTCAAAGGCTGTCACAATCTGACCACGGTAAATGGTGGAAAGAATGTGAAATCGATCGGAGCAGGAGCGTTTCAGGGGTGTGCTTTATCCAATGTGACCATACCTTCCTCTGTAGAAGAAATTGGAATTGCTGCGTACGATCTGAGTGGTGGAACCGATACGGTTACCATGGAAGGAACGGCGCTCCCGAAGCTGACCTATGGAACCGATTCTTCCCGTGCATTAAATAAAGAAGACCGGACTTATGCTTTCTCCGGAAACTTAAATAAAGTGATTGTACCCACAGGTGTTTCTGATTTTGAAAACACAATTCTGCAGGATGGTATTTATGGATATCAGGGAACTATTTATGACGAGCAGGGAACCCTGCTTGCACAGAATCAGGGAGTAAGCAAAGCATCGGATATGATGCACGACATTACAATCCCGGGAAGTGAGGAAGGCTTTATTCTTCATATCCGGGAATCTGAGGATGCCGCAGCAAGAATCGGTGACGCCTACGGTGAATTATATGGAGGACGTACTCCTTCCAAACTGCAGGCGTATGAAATCTCTTTGATGGATGAGACGGATACGGTTCCGATTCATAAGCTGGGCAAGCAGACTGCAACGGTGGAACTGCCTGTTCCGGATGGTATTTCAACAGATCAGATGCATGTGGTTACACTGGATGACGATGGACAGTTAGAAGCAGTCAATTATGAGGTAACTGAAAGCAACGGAGAGAATAAGATCCGTTTTACCACCAGTCACTTTTCTCCCTATGGCATTTATGAATATGACAGCTTCGGTGGAACCGGGGTGGTCAGTAACGGTAAAGCTATCATCCGTGGTGGAAGCAGGGATAATACCCCGGATACCGGGGATCTGATTCATCCAAAGTGGTTTCTGGCTCTTGGACTTGCAGCGCTTGCCTGTGTCTTTCTTTTTTACAGGGGACAGGGCAAAAAGCCAGTGCGTGAGTAAAACTAAAGCTGTGTTAGCAGCGGTTTTACGAATGGGGTTCTGAATAGTTACAGGATATGGTATATAAATAAACCGAACAAGACTTCCGGCATATGATAAAGAAAAAGCCGGAAGTTTTTATTATGTATCGGGTAAAGCGTCAGATCGGACTAACGAAAGAGCTGCAGACAGCCGTGCTGCATGTGGGAAGACGGAATCCGGCGGTCGGAGTGGCAGTACTGGATACCGGAGTCAGTTCACATCCGGATTTAAGGGAGCAGATTCTGGTGTTCCGGGATTTTGTAAATGAGCAGACAGGTGCTTATGATGATAGTGGACATGGGACACATGTGGCAGGCTGTGTTGCCGGAAATGGCAGGCTGTCACGCGGGATTTACAGCGGAATGCATCCGGGATGCCGCCTGGTGATTGGAAAGGTATTGAACAACCGCGGTGAGGGACGGATTGATCATATGATAAAGGCAATGGAATGGATTCTGCAAAACAGCAGGGAATGGAACATCCGGATTGTGAATATTTCAGTTGGAATTGCAGAGTGCAGGAACGAGGAGAAGATGAAGGAGCTTCTGCGATGCATGGAGGAGCTTTGGAAGAGTGGGATCGTGATTGTGTGCGCTGCCGGAAATTCCGGACCGGAGCCTATGACAATTTCACTTCTCGGAGCTTTAAAGGATGTCATTACGGTGGGCTGCAATGAAGGCGGTTATTTTGGCAAGGCAAAAAATCTGTGTGAGGATCATTCCGGAAGAGGACCCAGCATCTATGCCATGAAAAAGCCGGATGTAGTTGCGCCGGGGACGAAAATTATTTCGTGCAATTCCAATTATAAGAAAAATCCCTATATTGCGCGGAGCGGTACTTCAATGGCAACACCGGTGGTCTCCGGTGGTCTTGCCCTGCTTTTACAGAAAAATCCGGAGATCTCAAATGAAGAAGCGAGAACAAAATTACTGCATACCGCAAGAGATCTGGGTGAACCGTGGAATAAGCAGGGGTGGGGCATGATTCAGATACAAAAACTATTAAAATAGGTTGTATTTTATCAGGGATTTGGATATAATAAAAACAACCCGAAATGTGTTTTTGTTTCTTGTTATTTTTGAACCTACAGATACTTTAAACGGGATTCCTATATTACCTTATGGCTGTCAAGCCCTCACTTAGCAATAAGGATTGGAAGGGAAGGCAAAAGTAAGGCTGCGGTCACCCACCTAGCCTTGCTAGGAGTCAAAAGGCAGGAAACAGCATTTGGGGGGTTATTCCAAAGAAAAAGCAGCGCGGATGCGCTGCTTTTTCTTGCTATAAAGTCAAAAGCTCCGCCCGCACGCAAAGAAGTCTCAGGCGGACTCTTTATTGTATTTTAAGGAGAGAGAAGAATGAATCGTCATATGCAGATCCGCTGGAAGCTGATTGCCATCTTAGTACTGGCGGCGTTGCTTACCTTTTTACTGTTTTTTTATAAGGACCGGTCGGAACCGGAATATGTCGGAGAAATGGTTTTTACAGGAGAGATGCAGATCTTAACAGACAAGAGTGCAGAGCTTTTGAAAACCGATCCGGAGGAGGTATGTCAGGAAATAGGGCAGTATATGAAAGAAGAAGACTGGTACGAGGCATTCGACCAGTTCCTTACCTGTCATCAGCTGGACCGGCAGATCTGTAAAGAAACCATCGGGATCATTGGAGGAAAGGATTGGGTATATAAACCGGAGCTTGCAGAAGGACAGCTTCTTGCTGTGGATGGTACGGTATATTCCTACATTTCCGATGAGTTTGCCCGGTTAAAATACATAAATGTCGATGCTTACCGTATGGAAAACACATTACTGGCCATCAGGGAAAAGCTGACCGATCCGGTCATGTTTTCCGAAGCTTATCTGGAAGAAGCCGATGAGAGCGGTATCCGGTTCTTTTACCGGGGATGCGAGCTATACCATCCCTGTGGACAGAAGCAGGGGTCAGAGCAGATCGTGACACTTGGTCTTAGGGGAGGGGAGCTTATTTCTTATGAAGAGGATGGAGAAATCATCAGCGGAAAGACACTGCAGGTGACGGAACATGCAGTTACTTTGGAGGAGCAGGGAGAAATTCCCTTTGGAGAAGTATGCGAAGGGTATTATCAGAAGGAAGAGGTGCATAGCAGCAATACCAATGACATTCCCATCGGTTATACTTTTACGGATTATCTTATAAAAGATGGAAAGATCTGTGCCTTCTTAATTCTTCCGAAGGAACGAATGGAGTATATCCGAGTGGCTATTCAGCAGAGTGATTACCGGGGATTGTATCATAAGGAGGTTGTTTTGCAGTCTTCGGAGGAGCTCATGCTGTCCTATCTTGAAAACGGTGAAAGAAAGAAAGAACCGCTTCCGGCAGGAAAAAAGCTTGTCCTGACACAGGATACAGATTATCTGAAAGAAGGGATGCTAAAGGTTGTGAATCCGACCAACTCCGGAAGAACGTATCTTCTGTCGGCGCATCGGAATCAGGGAGTGCCGTCTTACCGTTGAGATTTTGAGATTCATAAGACGGAGGATGGACTTTTACTGATTAATGAGCTGCTGCTGGAGGAATATCTGTATGCCGTTGTGCCAAGTGAGATGCCATCCACTTATCCGTCAGAAAGCCTGAAAGCCCAGGCCGTGTGTGCGAGAACCTACTCTTATGGCTATCTGGAGCATGCCGGACTGCCGGCACTGGGCGCACATGTGGACGACAGTGTGAATTATCAGGTTTATAACAATATTATGGAAAAGAAGAGCTCAACCGATGCGGTACGGCAGACTGAAGGGGAGCTGCTGCTGCAGGATGGAAAGCCGATCACTGCGTATTATTATTCCACGTCCTGCGGGTATGGGACAGATGACCGCATCTGGAAAGAAGAAGGAGAGGGTGCAGCTCCTTATTTAAGGAGTGTACATATTGCGCAGGATGAAAACAATGAATCACAGGAGATCAATGAGCAGACAGATACGACACAGACAGATGAATTGCTGAAGAAGAGTGAACAGCCAGTTGAAAATCAGCAGGATAATTCACAGAAGAACTTAGAACAAAAGAATAATGAAGATATAGATAATAAGCTGAGTGATCTTACACAGGAAGAAGCGCTTCGTGAATATCTCACTACCATTCATGAAGAGGATTACGAGAAAGAGGAACCCTGGTATCGCTGGAGCTATACCGTGAATGACTTAGACATTAATCTTTTAAAAAAGAAACTGCAGGAACGGGGGATTTCTTTTGCCGATTTTAAGAAAGTAAAGGACATGGAAATTATAAGGCGTGCAGCAGGAGGAAGTGCACGGACACTGGTGATCAGTACCGATCAGGGAGAGCTTCAGGTGGAGGGAGAATATGAGATCCGTTATGTTTTGAATCAGGAAGGAGAGGTAATCCGGCAGGATGACTCGGCATATACACTTTCTACTATTTTACCAAGCGCTTATTTTGTGATGGATCTGCAAAAGGGGAAAAAGGGTATCACAGGATTTACACTTTATGGTGGTGGATTCGGTCATGGTGTCGGCATGTCGCAGAATGCAGCAAAGGCCATGGCGCAGTCCGGTAAGACGTATGAGGAGATTCTTGCTATGTTCTACTGGAATTGTCAGCTTGCGAAAAAATACTGATTATGGTAAAATTGCGGACATATGGAAAAAGCAGATGGATAGGAAGCTTTATTTGGAAATCAGGAGAACAGGACTGCTTATGCTGAAGAAAAGGATCATTCGAATCATATTGTTGTGTATGGAGCTGTCAAAGAAGAACGTGACAGCTTATGCGGCAAGCTCTGCCTTTTTCCTGTTTATTTCTCTGATTCCGTCTTTGATGCTGCTGTGTGCGATCATTCCGTTTGTACCTCTTACAAGGGCGGACTTCATGAGGGTAGTGATTGAAATCGTACCGTCTTCGGTGGAGCCGCTGGCTATTTCTATTATTAATGATGTGTATCGGCAGTCGGTGGGGCTCATTTCCTTATCTATTGTAGCGATCCTGTGGTCGGCAGGCAAGGGGCTCCTCGCACTGCTGCGTGGGCTGAATGTTATCAATGGAGTGGAAGAAAAGCGGAATTATTTCATTCTCCGGATTGTGACCAGCTTTTATATGGTACTGATTCTGTTGGTAATTATTCTGACACTGCTTATTATGGTGTTCGGAGAGGCTATTGTAAATCTGTTAGACCGTAGAATTCATGGTATCGCAAGCTTTATGACAGCGTTTAACAGTGGAAGACATCTCTTTTTCTTCCTGATTATCACGCTGGTTCTTGCCTGTCTCTATGCATATCTGCCAAGACCGCGTGGCAGGCTGCGCCAGCAGTTTCCGGGGGCAGTACTGGCATCTCTTGGTTGGACGGTGGTAACCTTTGGATTTTCAATTTACGTGACATACTTTAATGGCTTTAGTATGTATGGAAGTCTTACCACGATCGTGATTTTACTGATCTGGCTGTATGTGTGCATGAATCTGGTTCTTGTCGGAGCTTATATCAACAAAATACTTGTTGACAAGGAATTGGAGATTGACTAGAATAAAGATTATGTAGAGTGTTTGTTATTAATAAATATCGAAATGCTGTGAAGGTGTATAGTAATGACATGTTTACCTGCAGAGAGAGGTTGCCATCGGCTGCGAGCATCCTCAGGTTCTGACATGAAGTGAAATTCCCACCGGAGCTTTCTGATTGAATCAGTCTTGTAGTAGATCAGAACGTTGCACGCGTTAAGTGCTCAGAGGTGTCTGTTCATACAATATGGGCAGGAACATGGGTGGTACCGCGGATCATTTCGTCCCTTGTATTCTTTTGAATACAAGGGATTTTTCATGTAGAGCACTTAATGAGAACGAGCCGAAGGCGAAGTTCGAATTTAGTGCGAACGGTACCTGTGCACTTAGTGAGGTCGAGTCGAAGACGAAGAGCGAGGTTAGTGCACAGGTAGATGTAGAGCGGAACAAAAAATGAAAGGAAAAGAGAGGTAAAACGTATGCAGGATCAGGTATTGTCAGACAAGCTTTCATCCCTGAAAGAGAAGATTGAAGGGGAACTGAAGGAATTAAAGAACTCCAAGGAATTGTATGAATTCAAGAATGTTTATCTGGAGGGCAAGAAGAGTAAGATCAGTGAACTCATGAAGGACATGGGTAAGCTTGCTCCGGAAGAACGTGCCGGTTACGGTAAATCTGTTAATGAATTAAAAACATGGGCTTTTGATAAATTTGCCGACATGGAAGAGAAGATGAAGAAATTAGAGCTTCAGCATAAATATGAAAGAGAAAAGATCGACCTTACGATCCCGGCTGAACCTGTGAAAATCGGAAATCTTCATCCGGTTACCCTTGTGAGAAATCAGCTGATTGATATTTTCGCCGGAATGGGGTTTGAAATCTATGAAGGAAGTGAAATCGAAACCGATTATTATAACTTTACGGCATTGAATACCCCGCAGGATCATCCGGCAAGGGATATGCAGGATACTTTCTACCTTTCTCCGGAATTCCTGCTTCGTACCCAGACATCTGCAGGACAGATTCATGTTATGGAGAAGAAGCAGCCGCCGATTAAGATTTTATCTCCCGGTAAGGTATTCCGTTCCGATGATGATGCCACCCATTCTCCGATGTTCTCCCAGATGGAGGGACTTGTTGTAGATAAGGGGATTACCCTCGGAGACTTAAAGGGTATGCTTGATGTATTTGTACAGAAGGTCTTCGGTGAGGGCGTAACCACGAGACTTCGTCCCTCCTATTTCCCGTTCACAGAACCTTCGGTAGAAGTGGATGTAAGCTGTTTTGAATGCGGCGGCAAGGGGTGCAGCCTTTGTAAGGGAACCGGCTGGATTGAAATTTTAGGTGCCGGTGTCGTTAATAAGCGTGTGCTGGAAAACTGCAGCATTGATTCTGAGCAGTATAGCGGCTTTGCCTTTGGTATGGGACTGGAGCGTATTGCCATGCTCAAATACGGTATTAACAACATTAAGCTGCTGTTCAATTCCGATTTACGTGTATTAGAGCAGATCAATGAGAAATAGTCAGGAGGAAACAGATTATGATATTACCATTAAGCTGGTTAAAAGAATATGTAGATGTGGATGTAACGCCGGACGAATTAGAGAAGAAGCTGTTTGATGCCGGTTTTGAAGTAGAAGAAAAGTACGAACTGGGCAGGGATGTCAGCAATATTGTTGTTGGTCTTATTGAATCCTGTGAACCGATTCCGGATACCCACCTTCATGTGTGTCAGGTCAATGCAGGCGCACATGGCACGATGCAGGTATGCTGTGGTGCAGACAATGTCTGTACAGGTGGAAAGTTCCCGTTAGCCCTTCCCGGCGCAACCGTTTATGCAACCGCAAAGGATCATAAGACGGTAGAGGGTGTGATGACCATTAAGAATGGCAAGCTCCGTGGCTATGAATCGAACGGAATGCTTTGCTCCGGTGTCGAGCTGGGACTTACCGAGGATCTGTATCCGGGAGCGGAATACAATGGATTACTGGTGCTTCCCGAAGACGTAAATCCGGGCGATGATGTAAAGAAAATCACCGGACTGGATGACTGGATTTTTGATATTGCGCTTACCGCAAACCGTCCGGACTGCCAGAGTATTCTCGGTATGGCAAGAGAAGTGGCTGCAATGCTTGGCAAGCCGCTTAAGATGCCGGCAACCGATTATACCGAAACCGAAGTAAAGAAGGAAGGCTTTAAGGTAACGGTAGAAGCACAGGATCTGTGCCCTCGTTACAGCGCCCATTATGTATATGATGTAAAGATCGGAGAGTCTCCGCTGTGGATGAAGAGACGTCTTGCCCTGGTTGGCATGGCCTCCATTTCCAACGTCGTTGATATCACGAACTATGTATTAAAGGAAATCGGACAGCCGATGCATGCATTTGACGGCTCTTACCTGGAGGGAAATGAGATCTGCGTCAGAAGAGCAAAGGATGCAGAGAAGATCATCACCCTGGATGAACAGGAATATGAAATGAACACAGATAATCTGGTCATCTGCGACGGTGTTAAGCCGGTTGCCCTTGCAGGTGTCATGGGCGGATTGAATTCCGAAATCCGTGATACCACAGAGAGCGTGATCTTTGAGTCTGCGAAGTTTGCAAGAGACAGTGTCAGAAAGACTGCAAGAAGTCTTGGAAAGAGTACCGATGCCAGTGCCCGTTACGAAAAGGGTGTGGACGAGTATTCTACTGTTCTTGGCATGAAGAGAGCATTACATCTGATCGAAGAATTACAGTGTGGTAAGGTTTCCTCCACACATGTAGATATTAATACCGGTAATTCTATTGAGCCGACCGAAATGAAGGTCAGCATTTCCAAAGTAAACGGCGTACTTGGTATTACTGTACCGGAAGAAGACATTGTCCGCATTATGAAGAATCTCGACTTTGCACCTACGGTAGATGGTGATCAGTTGACGATCCATGTACCGGCTTATCGTGAAGATATGCTTCCGAATGGTGAGAACGATGTGGAGCGTTATCCGGATGTGGCAGAGGAAGTGATCCGCATGTACGGATATGATCATATCGTGCCGACCTTCCTTCCGACTGCACAGGTCACCATGGGAGGCTTAAATAAGAAGCAGAAGGGTGAACTTGCCTTAAAGAGAACCTTATGTGCCATCGGTATCAATGAATGTATGCATTATTCCTTCTTCTCCCCGGCAGACCTGGATCTGATGAAGTTTCCTGAGGATGCGCAGGAGCGCAATGCGATCAGGCTGTTAAATCCGATTAACCAGGATCTGTCCCTGATGCGGACAACACTTGCTCCTTCCATGGTAAATGCAATTGCCAGAAACGAGAAGAATGGCATTCTCTCCGGCAGACTGTTTGAAGTAGCAAAGAAGTTCCTTCCGAAGTCCCTGCCGTTAACTGAGTATCCGGAGGAAAAGGATACCCTGTGCATCGGTATTTTCGGTCTTCAGGAAAGCTTTTATACCATGAAGAGCATTGCAAATACGATAGCAGAAAGTCTGGATGTAACCTTTACCTATACTCCCACAGAGAAGCCGTTCCTGCATCCTTATCAGGCGGTAGATGTGCTGTGCGAAGGTGAAGTGATCGGTTACTTCGGAAAGCTTGCTTATGACATTCAGGATGAACTGAATATGCGTACCAGTGCCTTTATTCTGGAAATGGATCTGGAGAAGCTGTCAGCGTGGTATGGTAAGAAGAGAGTATTCGAGTCTCTGAACCGCTTCT
>FR902950.1:71764-75122 GCA_000438155.1 Firmicutes bacterium CAG:95 | reverse complement strand
CCGCTTCTCTGAAGAAAAGCGTGATCTTGCGCTTGTTATGAATAAGGACATTACCTATGGACAGGTAGAGGAATGCATCCGCAGAGCGAACAAATACATCAAGGAGATCAGGCTGTTCGATGTATACGAAGGAGGACAGATTCCGGAAGGAAAGAAGAGCATGGCTTATACCATCACTTTTGCGCCGAAGGAAGAAGCCTTTGATGCAGAGGCAATTCAGAAGTTCGTTGAGAAGATCTGCAGAACACTGAAGAATGATCTGGATATCGATCTGAGAGCATAAGTGTGATATACTGGTAATAATCTGGTAATACTATATAGAAAACGGAGGCAGAACATGGAACAGAAAAATGTCTGGGAAACCTATAGTACAAAGCAGTTAAAAGAACTGGAAGCATTGAATGAAGCATACCGCGGATTCCTTTCCGAATGCAAAACGGAAAGGGAGTGCGTGGACTATATTGTAAATATGGCAGAAGAAGCCGGATACAAGGAATTACAGGATATCATTAAAAAAGGCGGCAGGCTCAAAAAAGGCGACAAGGTTTATTCCGTATGGATGAATAAGTCTGTTGCATTATTCCATATCGGTGAGAAGAAGATGGAAGAGGGAATGAATATTCTCGGTGCACACATCGATTCCCCCCGTCTGGATATCAAACAGAATCCGTTATATGAGGACGGTGGTTTTGCTTATCTTGACACCCATTATTATGGTGGCGTAAAGAAGTATCAGTGGGTAACGATTCCGCTTGCAATTCATGGTGTGGTTGTGAAGAAGGATGGAACAACAATTGAACTGAACATCGGTGAAAATGAAGATGATCCGGTATTCTTTGTTTCCGATCTTCTCATTCATCTGGCACAGGAACAGCTGGAAAAGAAGGCAGCCAAGGTGATCGAAGGAGAAGCACTGGATATTA
This sequence comes from Firmicutes bacterium CAG:95, assembly GCA_000438155.1. Classification (GTDB taxonomy): domain Bacteria; phylum Bacillota; class Clostridia; order Lachnospirales; family Lachnospiraceae; genus Suilimivivens. The sequence continues at coordinate 74,199 of FR902950.1, read as the reverse complement.
TCGTTGGAAATAAGCCGCTTACGTTCTCTGAGGAAGAAAAGGAGAAGAAGGGCGAATCCGCAGGCAAGGAGGCCGTAAAGAAGGGCATTCTCAATATCCTCAAAGAGAACTATGACATGGACGAGGAGGACTTCATTTCCGCAGAGCTTGAGGTGGTTCCTGCCGGAAAAGCAAGAGAAGCCGGCTTTGACCGCAGTATGATTTTAAGCTACGGACAGGATGACAGAGTCTGTGCATTTACCTCCTTAAAGGCCATGCTCGAAATGAAGAGTGTGGAAAGAACGGCCTGCTGCCTGTTAGTGGATAAGGAAGAAATCGGAAGCGTCGGAGCAACCGGTATGCAGTCCCATTTCTTTGAAAATATGGTAGCTGAAGTGCTCAATCTCATGGGAGAGTATTCAGAGCTTAATGTACGCAGATGCCTGGCATCCTCCTGTATGCTTTCTTCGGATGTCAGCAGTGCGTTTGATCCGACCTATGCAGCCAGCTTTGATAAGAAAAATGTAGCTTATCTTGGTGGCGGTATGGTCTTCAATAAATTCACCGGAGCCAGAGGAAAGTCCGGCTCCAACGATGCCAATGCAGAATATCTGGCACATATCCGCAGTATTTTTGAAAAGGAAAACATTCATTTCCAGACAGCAGAGCTTGGCCGCGTAGATCTTGGCGGCGGCGGTACGATTGCCTACATTCTTGCTTTATACGGCATGAACGTCATCGACAGCGGTGTAGCCGTATTAAATATGCATGCTCCCTGGGAAGCTGTGAGCAAGGCCGATGTATATGAGACAAAGCGTGGTTATGTGGCATTCTTAAAGGGAGCAGCCATCTAATGAAGACATCGGATTTTAATTTTGAATTACCACAGGAGCTGATTGCACAGGATCCACTGGAGGATCGTTCCTCATCACGATTGCTGATTGTTGATAAGAAAACAGGGGAATGGAAGCATGAAATTTTCCGGAACATTATTGATTATCTGAAACCGGGAGACTGCCTTGTTTTGAACAATACGAAAGTACTGCCGGCGCGTCTCATGGGAACGAAAGAAGACACCGGCGCTTCGGTAGAGATTCTTTTGCTGAAACGAAGAGAAGGTGATATATGGGAAACCCTTGTGAAGCCGGGGAAGAAGCTGCGTCTCGGTGCCAGGGTGGTCTTTGGCGACGGAAGACTGAAAGCCGAGGTCATGGATGTAGTCGAAGAGGGCAACCGTCTTGTGAAGTTTTATTATGATGGAATCTGGGAAGAGGTTCTGGATTCTTTGGGCGAGATGCCGCTTCCACCATATATTACCCATAAGCTAAAGGATAAGAACCGTTACCAGACCGTGTATGCAAAGTTTGACGGATCTGCCGCAGCACCGACTGCAGGACTTCATTTTACAAAGGAGCTGCTGCAGCAGATTGAGCAGAAGGGCGTGAAGCTTGCGTATGTGACACTTCATGTGGGCCTGGGAACCTTTCGTCCGGTGAAGGTGGATGATGTGTTAGAGCATCATATGCATTCGGAATATTATCAGGTGACACAGGAAGCCGCAGAGCTTATCAATCAGACGAAGGAGAACGGTGGGCGTGTGATCTGTGTCGGAACAACAAGCTGCCGGACGATTGAGAGTGCCGCGGATGAAAACGGAAGACTGGAGGAATGCTGTGGCAATACAGAGATTTTTATTTATCCTGGATACCGGTTTAAGGTTTTAGACTGCCTGATTACCAATTTCCATTTGCCGGAGTCAACACTGGTGATGCTGGTGAGTGCACTGGCAGGACGGGAACATGTTCTTGCCGCTTATGAAGAAGCAGTACGCGAAAAATATCGTTTTTTCTCTTTCGGGGATGCCTGTTTTTTTACGGATACTTTACAAAAACAGGATTTATGAGTAAGATAATACTAATGGAGGGGTTACACTATGGAAGAGCGAAGAAAGAATAACCGAATTAAATTAACATCGTCCTTATTCATTAAAAGACTGGATCGTGATACACAGGAAAAGGTAGAGATCGAGATTCTTGATGTGTCCAAGTCCGGTGTTGGATTTTCATGCTCCAAGCCGTTGGAGATCGGAGCCGTTTATGAGTCTCATCTGCGTATCTGGACACAGGAAGTGCTGCATGCCTTTCTGGAGATCGTCCGTATTGAGAAGGCTGCGGATGGGTTTACTTATGGAGCAATCTTTATTGGAATGCCGGAGTTGGAGGCATCCAGAATCCAGCTTTATGATACCATCAATAATCTGACTCAGGCCAAATGATGAGAAAGAAAAGAATTTATACCGTAGCAGCGGTCTGCCTGCTGGTGTTTTTGTATATGATGATTTTTCTGCTGTCATCTGATGTGGCAGAGGATTCCTCTATGAAGAGCTCGGCAGTGACAGAATTGTTATTGAAAATCTGGAGCTTTTTCCAGAAGAGTGACGGAACACCAACGACAGA
>FR902950.1:59720-71751 GCA_000438155.1 Firmicutes bacterium CAG:95 | reverse complement strand
CGGAACACCAACGACAGAGATTGTCGTTGATCTCTTTCCGCTTGCGCTTGAAAAGATCGTACGGAAGCTGGCTCATTTTTTCGAATATCTTTGTGTCGGTCTGCTTTCCTACAGTCTGGTTTTAATGTGGTGGAAGGGAAAGGTCTGGAGCGGCAGGCTGCTCATCGGAGTGCAGTTATTGCTGTCAGCATCACTGGATGAAATTCACCAGTACTTCGTACCCGGCAGATATGCAGCAGTAAAGGATGTCTTTATTGATTGTGCAGGTGGAATTACAGGCATGGTGATCATTGGGATGGCATTTACATTAAGAAGACATAAAAAGTCCCCTGTACCGTTGTAGGTGCAGGGGATTTCTTTCTTCACTTGCTGCTTTTGGCTTTTAGGGAAGATGGGTGAGATAGCCGTTTTTCTGTAGCAGTTCTTCTGCCTGTCTCAGACTTTCCTCCTGATAAACCTCGATACGCAGAGCACCATCGGTGCGTTCCCGGTTATGGGTAATGCCGATGTTTTTAATACTGATGGAATTCTCAGCAAGCAGCATGGCAACGGATGCAAGGGCACCGGGCTGATCGGCAATTTCCACATGAATGGCATAGGTCTTTTTGATCGGGCCGCTTGGAGTATTGACGAAGGAATCCCGGTAATCACGCGCTTCCTTAAAAAAGTCGAAGATTTCCTGCTCCGTAGAATCGTCAATCAGCTTCCTGATATTTTGCAGAGCCGTAATGTAATGATCCAGCAAGACCAAAATATTCTCCCTGTTCGTCAGACAGATCTGCTGCCACATGACAGGGGAAGAGGAGGAGATCCGGGTGATATCCTTAAAGCCTCCGGCAGCGATGGTTTTCATCAGTTCATCCGGGGTATCCTCTTTCTTAATGAGATTTACCAGAGAAGCGGAGATCACATGCGGAAGGTGACTTACCGCACCGGTGATGAAATCGTGCTTCCGGTAATCCATAAGAAGGGGTACGGAACCAATGGATTCGATGAGGCTGCGGAAGGCGGATACGGTTTCTTCCGGAACACCGCTGCAGGGAGTCAGGATGTAGTAGGCATTTTGCAAAAGCAGGGACTTGGAATTGATAAATCCGACACGCTCGCTTCCTGCCATAGGATGGCCTCCGATGAAACGGTTTCTTAACTGTAATTCCTCAACCTGTTTATGGATGTGGGTTTTGACACTGCCAACATCAGTAATCAGACAGGTGTCGGAAGTGTATTCCTTTAATAAGGCTAAATTACGGGCATTATCGGAAACCGGTGCGCATAAGAAGACGCAGTCGCATTTCGCAAAGGCTTCATTAACGGAATCTGTTGTTTCGGATGCAACACCGCTTGTTAAGGCAAGCTCCATGGTATTCTGATCTGCATCAAAAACCAGAATTCTGCTTAATGGAAGCTTTTCGCGGATGGCACGGGCAATGGAACCTCCAATCAGTCCGAGCCCGATAAAACCAAAGGTCTGAAAAGCTGTTTTGGTAATCATGTCATACTCCTGTTCATAAGAGAAGCAAAAGGCTTTAATTCCTTCATTAAGGTATCGAAACGTTCAAAGGTCAGAGACTGGGGACCATCGGAGAGAGCATGGGCAGGATCGTTATGCACTTCAATGATCAGTCCGTCTGCACCGCTTGCCACAGCAGCCTTTGCCATAGGGGGAACGTAAGCGTAGGCTCCGGTTGCATGGGAAGGATCCACAATGACCGGAAGGTGTGTCTTGGATCTTAATACAGGGATGGCACTTAAGTCAAGCGTATTCCGGGTAGCGGTTTCGAAAGTACGGATACCACGTTCACATAAAACCACATTCGGGTTGCCTGCATCCATAATGTATTCGGCAGCGTTCAGCCATTCATCGATGGTGGCACATAAGCCTCTTTTTAATAAAACCGGAAGACCGGACTGCCCGGCTTCCTTTAACAGAATGAAGTTCTGCATGTTACGGGCACCAATCTGGATCATGTCTACATATTTAACCGCTGCTTCAATCGCTTCCCGGCTTACGACCTCACATACAGTAGCAAGGCCGGTTGCCTGTCCTGCCTCCTGCATGTATTTAAGGCCATCCTCTTCAAGTCCCTGGAAAGAGTAGGGTGAGGTGCGCGGCTTGTATGCTCCGCCGCGAAGAACATTCGCTCCGGATTTTCTGACAGCAACAGCAATTTTCATAAGCTGGTCATTACTTTCGACGGCACAGGGACCGGCGATGACTGTAAGATGACCGGGACCGAAGTAGGCATTGCCAACCTTGATAACGCTGGGGTCCGGATGGAATTTAATGTTGCTGAGTTTATAGCTTTCGGTTACCGGAAGAATCCGGTCTACGCCATCGAAAATGGTGAGGTTATCGGTGGAAAGTCGGGTTTTATCACCGATGACACCAATAATCGTGACCTGATCACCTTTGGAAATGTGGGCATGTAATCCGTTTTCTTCGATATATCTGGTAACAGCTCCGATGCTTTGGTCGGAGGCATTGGGTTTCATAACAACAATCATGGTATAACTTCCTTTCTTCCTGTATAATATGGATTATATTATTTTTGAAAATATCAATTCTTTAGCACTTCGACGCTTTAGACTATGACACTTCAACGTACTAATTTTAATTCTGATTCCCAAATAAGTCAATATGGAAATTAGAATCATAGTAACTATTCAGAAACCCGTTTACCATATGGATTATACATATTTTACCCTGTTAGGCATAAATAATAAAGAATATGTAGGAAAATTCACCAAAAACGCTTGTATATTATCAGAATATTTAGTAAAATAGACACATGGTATTTGAAAGAATGGAGGGAAATGCATGAATATTTACACAACAGATAAGATTCGTAATGTTGCTCTGGTCGGACATGGGGGAAGCGGTAAAACGTCTTTGGCAGAAGCAATGGCATATTTGTCCGGAATTACCTCCCGGATGGGGAAGGTCGATGATGGCAATACGGTAAGTGATTTTGATAAAGAAGAAATCAAGCGTAAGATTTCCATAAATACTTCAGTGGTCCCCATTGAGTGGGAAGGATACAAGATCAATATTCTTGATACACCGGGATTCTTCGGTTTCGCAGGAGAAGTAGAGGAGGCAATCAGTGCAGCAGGCGCAGTCATTATCGTAGTGAACGGCAAAGCCGGTGTGGAGGTCGGAACCCAGAAGGCATGGGAGTTGTGCGAGAAGTATAAGCTGCCCCGTATGATTTATGTCAGCAACATGGATGTGGATCAGGCTTCTTTCCGGCAGGTGGTAGAGGATATGACCGCGATGTTTGGCAAGAAGATGGCACCGTTCCATCTGCCAATCCGTGAGAACGAGAAGTTTGTTGGATATGTCAATGTCATTACCGAGACCGGTAACCGCTGGCAGGGCAAGGATGTTGTGGAATGTGAGGTTCCCGAATACAATAAGGCAAATTTACAGATCTGCCGGGATACGTTGATGGAGGCAGTTGCTGAGACCAGTGAAGAGATGATGGAGCGTTATTTTGGCGGCGAGACCTTCTCCGAAGCAGAGATCCGTGCCGCATTACGGACGAATGTCTGTGACGGCAGTATCGTTCCGATGACCATGGGATCCAATGTTTTATGTCAGGGTGTTTATACCCTGCTCGATGACATCATTAAGTATTTCCCGAGTCCGGAGAACCGTGTCGTTGCCGGAATCAATATGAAGACGAACGATATTTATCATGCAGACTATGATTTCTCCAAGGCGAAATCAGCATACATATGGAAGACCATCGTAGATCCGTTCATCGGTAAATACTCTTTGATTAAAGTAAATTCCGGTGTATTGAAGTCAGATGACCTGATCTACAATGTAGATCGTGATATTGAAGAGAAGGTTGGCAAGCTTTATGTTTTACAGGGGAATAAGCCGATCGAAGTAAAGGAATTACATGCCGGAGATATTGGTGCTCTTGCAAAACTGACCGCAGCGCGTACCGGAAACAGCCTTTCCACGAAGGCAACCACGATCAAATACGGTAAATGGGAGATGCCCGTTCCTTATACTTACATGAGATATAAGCCGAAGAACAAGGCAGATGTGGATAAACTATCACAGGCGCTGCAGAAGATTTCCCATGAAGATCTGACGATGAAATATGTCAATGATGCGGAGAATAAGCAGATGCTGCTTTACGGCATGGGGGATCTGCATCTGGAAGTCATTGCAAGCAAGCTTTTAAATGATTATAAGGTTGAGATTGAATTAAGCAAGCCTAAGGTTGCATTCCGCGAAACCATCAGGAAGAACAGTGATGTGGAATATAAGTATAAGAAACAGTCCGGTGGACATGGACAGTATGGTCATGTCAAGATGCGCTTTAGTCCTTCCGGCAATCTGGAAGAACCATATGAATTTGAACAGGTGGTTGTAGGAGGTGCCGTTCCGAAGAACTATTTCCCGGCAGTTGAGAAGGGAATCCAGGAATCCGTATTGAAGGGACCTCTGGCTGCTTATCCGGTTGTCGGTGTGAAAGCAGTTCTCTATGATGGCTCGTATCATCCGGTAGATTCTTCTGAAATGGCATTCAAGATGGCAACGATCCAGGCCTTCAAGAAGGGCTTCATGGAAGCACATCCGGTATTGCTTGAGCCGATTGTTTCCCTGAAGGTTACCGTTCCGGACAGCTATACCGGTGATATTATGGGTGATCTCAATAAGAGAAGAGGAAGAGTGCTCGGCATGAATCCTTCTGCACCGGGCAAACAGGTCATTGAAGCCGATGTCCCTATGATGGAGCTGTTTGGGTATTGTACCGATCTTCGTTCCATGACCGGCGGCAGGGGTGAATTTGAGTATCAGTTTTCACGCTATGAGCAGTGTCCTTCCGATGTACAGGAGAAGGAAGTGGCAGCGCGGGCAGCCAAGGTTACTGAGGGGAACGAAGAGGCCTGAGGTACCTGCGAAGGAATACAAAGAAAGGGAACGATTTCATGAACCGTTACGGATGAAGGTTTTTTCAGGGGGATATCGAAAAGGTATCCCCCTTTTCTTGACATTTTCCTGTAGAATAGGTACAATTTAGATTGGCTTTTTACTAATGGATTTCCGGTTCCCTGGAGTTTCATGGGTATCAGGCTTAGTTCAAGGAAAGAGTTCATGGAAAGAAAGGCTGGGTAATCGCTATGGCAATCCCTTATAATCACAGAGAAATTGAAAGTAAATGGCAGAAATACTGGGAGGAGCATCAGACATTCAAGACAGATGTCTGGGATTTCTCCAAACCCAAGTATTATGCTTTAGATATGTTCCCGTATCCTTCCGGTGTCGGTCTGCATGCCGGACATCCCGAGGGCTATACAGCAACCGATATCATGTCCAGAATGAAGAGAATGCAGGGCTACAACGTGCTTCATCCAATGGGATATGATTCGTTTGGTCTTCCGGCAGAGCAGTATGCCGTGACGACCGGTCATCATCCGGCAGGTTTCACCGAGAAGAATATCGAGACCTTTACCAATCAGTTGAAGGAGCTTGGCTTTGACTATGACTGGTCCAAGATGATTGCAACCTCCGATCCGAAGTTTTATAAATGGACCCAGTGGATTTTCAAGCAGTTATACCTGGATGGCTATGCAAAGCTGGTTGATATGCCGGTAAACTGGTGCGAGGAACTGGGAACTGTTCTTTCCAATGATGAGGTCATTGATGGAAAGTCCGAGCGTGGCGGCTATCCTGTTATCCGTAAGAATATGAAGCAGTGGGTTATTGATCAGGTGGCTTTCGCAGACAAGCTTCTGGAAGGTTTAAATGAAATTGACTGGCCGGAATCCACGAAGGATATTCAGAGACACTGGATCGGACGTTCCGAAGGTGTTGAGGTGAAATTCCAGATCGTAGGTGGTGGAGAGTTTTCCATTTACACGACCTGTATTGAAACGATTTATGGCATTACCTTTATGGTACTGGCTCCGGACGGACAGATCGTGAAGGATTTAATGCCGAGAATCCAGAATAAAGAAGAAGTACAGGCCTATATCGATGAAACGATCAAGAAGAACGATATGGACCGTACCGAATTAAATAAAACAAAGTCCGGATGCGAATTAAAGGGTGTTACCTGTATCAATCCGGTAAACGGCAAGGAAGTTCCGCTTTACATCGGTGACTTCGTGCTGGCAAATTATGGAACCGGTGCTGTTATGGCAGTTCCTTCCCATGATCAGAGAGACTTTGAATATTCCATCGCACACAACATTCCCCGTATCCAGGTTATTGATGGTGCAGATGTTTCCGAACATGCCTTTGAAAAGCAGGATTACCTCGGCAAGGGCTGCAGGCTGATCAATTCCGAAGAATTTACCGGACTTACGGTAGAAGAAGCAAAGGAAGCCATTACCAATAAGCTCGTTTCTATGGGTGTAGCCAAGAAAACAGTGAATTATCACTTCCGTGAATGGATCTTTGCACGTCAGCGTTACTGGGGCGAGCCCGTACCGGTGGTTTATACCGAAGACGGACAGATTCATGTACTGGACGATGATGAACTTCCGTTAGTTCTTCCGGAACTGGAAGATTACAAGGGACGTAACGGACAGGCTCCGCTTGAGAATGCAACCGAGTGGAAGCAGTATGACCATAACGGAATTAAGGGGAAGAGAGAAACCTCTACCATGCCCGGATCAGCAGGATCTTCCTGGTATTATTTCCGTTATATTGATCCGGATAATGATAAGGAATTCGCTAATCAGGAGCTGTTAAAGCACTGGATGCCGGTTGACCTTTATGTCGGCGGACCGGAGCATGCAGTCGGACATCTGATGTATTCGAGAATCTGGAACCGTTTCCTTTATGACAAGGGTCTTTCTCCTGTCAAGGAGCCGTTTAAGAAGCTCGTTCATCAGGGAATGATTTTAGGTGAGAACGGAATCAAGATGGGTAAGCGTTTCCCGGAATATGTAGTGAATCCGAGTGATATTGTCCGTGATTTCGGCGCAGATACCCTTCGCCTTTATGAAATGTTCATGGGACCCTTAGAGGTATCCAAGCCGTGGAGCCAGCAGGGGGTAGAAGGAGCAAGAAGATTTATCGGAAGAGTATTCAAGTATTTTACCGAGCCTGAGAATATTACCGAAGAAAATGATGAATCCTTAAAGAAGGTATATCATCAGACGGTTAAGAAGGTTACTTCCGACTTTGAAACCTTAGGCTTTAATACTGCCATTGCACAGATGATGATTTTTATGAATGCGGTAACGAAGGGCAAATGCCCCCGTGAATATGCAGAAGGCTTCATTAAGATGTTCTCCTGTATCTGCCCTCATACCGGTGAGGAACTCTGGGAGATGCTTGGTCATACAGGGACAATTGCCTTTGAAAAGTGGCCGGAGTATGACGAAGCTGCAGTAAAGGAAGACACTGTGGAAATTGGTATCCAGATTAATGGTAAGGTGAAGGCAACCGTAATGCTTCCTGCAGATGTCGATAAGGATACCGCAATTGCAAAGGGTAAGGAAGTTGTGGCTGACAAGCTGACAGGAACCATTGTGAAAGAAATTTATGTACCGGGACGTATTATCAATATTGTAGTGAAGTAAGGATTCAGTACAGGCGAAATCATAATGTAGGGTTGATTTTTACGAAACGGTCTAGTATATTTAAGTAAGATATGGACGGAGGTTTCCAAATGGCGGATTTTATCAATGTTGCAGTAGACGCTATGGGCGGTGACAATGCCCCTGTAGAAATCGTAAAGGGCGTTGTCGATGCAGTTCATGCAAACGATCATGTCAAGGTGTATCTGACCGGACAGGAAGAGCTTGTCCGCAGGGAACTTGAGAAATATACCTACCCGGTAGACCGGATCGAGGTAGTGAATGCAACGGAGGTCATTGAAACCGCAGAGCCTCCGGTTATGGCAATCCGCCGCAAGAAGGATTCTTCCATTGTTAAGGCGTTGAATTTAGTGAAGGACGGTACGTGTGATGCATTTGTGTCCGCAGGAAGCACCGGTGCTACCCTGGTTGGAGGACAGGTAATTGTCGGAAGAATCAAAGGTGTGGAGCGTCCTCCGCTTGCTCCGTTGATTCCGACTGAGAAGGGATGCGCACTGCTGATTGACTGTGGTGCGAATGTCGATGCAAGACCCTCTCATCTTGTACAGTTTGCAAAGATGGGATCCGTATATATGGAAAGTGTTATGGGAATTTCGAATCCCCGTGTTGGCATTGTCAATATCGGTGCAGAGGAAGAAAAGGGCAATGCACTCGTAAAGGAAACCTATCCTCTTTTGAAGAACTGTCCGGATATTCATTTTATCGGAAGTGTGGAAGCAAGAGACATTCCGGCAGGCGCGGCTGATGTTATTGTCTGCGAGGCATTTGTCGGTAATGTTATCCTTAAAATGTACGAGGGTGTCGGCAGATCTTTAATCCATAAGGTAAAGGAAGGAATGATGACCTCCCTGCGCAGTAAAATCGGTGCGCTTCTTGTGAAGCCTGCCCTGAAGGAGACACTTAAGGCGTTTGATTTAGAGCAGTATGGCGGAGCACCGTTATTAGGACTTAAGGGTCTGGTGGTTAAGACTCACGGCAGCTCCAAGGCTGTTGAAATCAAGAATTCTATTCTGCAATGTATTACTTTTTCAGAACAGAATATTAATCAAAAAATAAAAGAAAAAATTACTATGGAAGAGAACTAGAAAGGATTATCACTATGGAATTTGAAAAATTAAAGAAAATTATTGCGGATGTATTAAACGTTGATCCCGATGAAATTACGATGGACACAACATTCCTTGACGATCTGGGAGCTGATTCTTTGGATGTTTTTCAGATTATTATGGGAATCGAAGAGGAATTTGATATAGAGGTTCCCGCAGAGGAAGCTGAAAAAATTACAACGGTGGAAGAAGCAGTGAATATGATCAAAGCTGCAACCAACTAAGGATCAATTATCCTTCGGCATATATTGCATCGAAAAAAAGCCCTTTTAGGGCTTTTTTCCGATGCTGCCATGCATATGGGAGAATATCATGTTACCAAATGAAGATTTTAGCAGTTTAGAAGAGAAAATCGGCTATGAGTTCCAGGACAAAAAGTTATTACTGCAGGCCTTGACCCATAGCTCTTTTTCGAACGAACAGAAGATCAATAAGCATCCAAATTATGAACGTCTGGAGTTCTTAGGTGATGCGGTGTTAGAGCTGATTTCAAGCCAGTTCTTTTTTGAGCATTATCCGGAGTGGAAGGAGGGACAGCTTACCAGAGTCCGTTCCTCCATGGTTTGTGAGCCTGCACTTGCCTATTGCGCCAGAGACATTTCCCTGCAGAAGTATATCCTTCTTGGCAAGGGGGAAGAGGCAACCGGAGGAAGAGAGAGAGATTCCATCGTTTCGGATGTCATGGAGGCCGTGCTTGGCGCCATTTATCTGGATGGCGGTTTTGAAGAGGCCAAAAGATACGTCCACCAGTGGATCCTGTCCGATCTTGAGACGAAGCAGCTCTTTTATGACAGCAAATCCATTTTACAGGAACGGGCACAGAAGGGTGGCAAGGAGCTGACCTACCGTCTGGTTTCGGAATCCGGACCGGATCATGATAAGGTCTTTGTGATCGAAGCATGGATTGATGGGAAATGCGTAGGAAGCGGCAACGGTAAAAGCAAGAAATCTGCGGAACAGCAGGCAGCTTATGCGGTGCTGATGAAGTCTCCACAAGAGAATTTATAGAATAGGTTGTTAACGGAATGTATTTAAAAAGTATAGAAATTCATGGATTTAAGTCCTTTGCAAATAAAATTGTGCTTCAGTTTCACAATGGTATTACCGGAATTGTAGGACCTAACGGAAGTGGTAAGAGCAATGTTGCCGATGCGGTCCGCTGGGTATTGGGTGAACAGCGTATCAAGCAGCTGCGTGGAGCCTCCATGCAGGATGTCATTTTCTCGGGTACAGAACTTCGTAAGCCAATGGGATATGCCTATGTGGCAATTACCTTTGACAATTCAGATCACCACATGGCGATTGATTATGATGAGGTTACCGTTGCCAGACGAATCTACCGTTCCGGAGAAAGTGAATATCTGTTGAATGGAACACCGTGCCGTCTGAAGGATGTGAATGAGCTCTTTTACGATACCGGTATTGGTAAAGAAGGCTATTCGATCATTGGACAGGGGCAGATTGATAAGATTTTAAGTGGTAAGCCGGAAGAACGCCGTGAGCTTTTTGATGAGGCAGCCGGCATTGTGAAGTTTAAGAAGCGTAAGGTAGCTGCCCAGAAGAAGTTAGAGGATGAAAAGCAGAATTTAGTCCGTGTAAACGATATTCTTTCCGAGCTGGAAAAGCAGGTAGGACCGTTAGAAAAGCAATCGGAAAAGGCGAAGATCTACCTGAAAAAGAAGGAAGAACTGAAAACGCTGGATGTGAACCTGTTTCTTTTGGAAAACCTGCATTTACAGGAGCAGTTAAGTGCAGTAACCGGGAAGTACCGGATTGCCAGTGATGATCTTGCGGAAACCTCGAAGCGTTATGAGCAGATCAGGGAAGAATATGAAAAGGTACAGGCAGAAATCGAACAGCTCGATGCCACCATTGAACAGGAACGGAATACCATTACCGATACAAGTGTGATGCGTGGTAAGTTAGAGGGTGAGATCAATGTCTTAAAGGAACAGATCAAATCCGCACAGAGCAACGAAGAGCATTTCCTGTCACGGCAACAGGCCATTCAGAAGGAAATTGATGACCGGAAGCTGGATAAGGAAGGAATTCTCAAGGATAAATCGGTGATTGATGAACAGGTTGCCGAAATCGAGAAGACCCGTAATGAAGCAAAAGAAAAGCTGCTTACGGTACAGAAAGCAATTGAAGAATTAAATAATGAAATCGAGAGTGGTAAAAATACAATCATTGATGCGCTGAATGCGAGGGCCACGATTAAATCAAAGCTTGGACGATACGACAGCATGACCGAGCAGATCAACATCCGGAAGTCCGAGCTGACCTCACGGATCTTACGCGTGAAGTCGGATGAGGCCCAGCAGGAAGCCGTAATTAAATCCCTCGAGGAAGAATTTGAAAAGATTAACGAACAGATCCGTGCCCTGAACGATTCCCAGCAGAGTAAGGAAGAAAAGCTTGCCCTGATCCGTGAGGAGCTTTCAAAGAAGGATCAGCTTCTTCGTGATACCCAGGTGAATTACCATCAGGAGAAGTCGAAGCTTGAGGCATTGACAAACCTGACCGAGCGTTATGAAGGCTATGGCGGCAGTGTCAAGAAGGTCATGGAACGCAAGGAGCAGGAAAAGGGAATTGTCGGTGTTGTTGCGGACATCATTAAAGTAGATAAGAAGTATGAAACCGCGATTGAAACGGCATTAGGAGGTAACATCCAGAACATCGTTACGGATGATGAAGAGACGGCGAAACGCATGATCCGTTTCTTAAAGGATACGAAATCGGGACGAGCTACCTTTTTACCCTTAACGAGTATCACAAAGCCGCAGGAGTTTAAAAATCCGGAGTCCCTTAAGGAAAAGGGAGTGATCGGCATGGCAGACGAGCTGGTTCATATTGATGCGAAATATAAGAACGTAGCCAAAGCCATGTTGGGAAGAATTGTTGTTGTAGATAATGTCGACAATGCCGTAAAGATTGCAAGGAAATTTGATTACGGTATCCGTATGGTTACGCTGGAAGGAGAACTTTTAGTACCGGGTGGTGCCATCAGCGGTGGTGCATTTAAGAATAACAGTAATCTTCTCGGACGGCGGCGCGAAATAGAAGAACTGAATGAGAAGGTGAAGAAATATTTAAAACAGGTAGATGAGCTGTTAGAGGACATCGAGAAGACCAAGCAGGAGCGTAACCAGTTACGTTTAAGCCTCGAAGAAGACAAGGCGGCATTACAGAAAAAGTTCATTGAACAGAATACTGCAAGACTGAATGTCATTAAGGCAGAAGAACGTAAGAATGAAGCTTCCGAAGGCTCGGTGGAATTAAAGAACGAAGAGCGTGAGATTGAGACCCAGATTCAGGAGATCAACCGGAGCAAGCAGGAGATCCAGCAGGAA
>FR902950.1:7554-59697 GCA_000438155.1 Firmicutes bacterium CAG:95 | reverse complement strand
AGGAATTACAGGATTCCGAGCAGCTTGAAAAGAATGTGGAACAGCAGATCAAGGGCTTTACCGCAGAACTGGAAGAGAAGCGCAAGGAAGAGTCTGAACAGTCCGTACATGTATCCGAGTGGGATGTGGAAGTGGAGAAGATGCTGCAGCAGCAGAACTTCCATCAGCAGAATGTGGATCGTATTGATGGTGAGATCGAACGGTTATCTTCAGAACTGCAGGAGGTTTTAGACAGCCTTAAGGAGAGCACTGAGGCAGTTGAACTGAAACGGAACAGCATTACCGAAATCGAAAAGACAATCGAGGCTTCCCACACAACGAAATCCGATACAGAAACGAAGTTAAAGGATGATATTGCCCATAAAGAAGAACTGTCTGCAAAACAGAAGAATTTCTTTACAGACCGGGAATCCCTGGCAGAGAAAATGACAGGCCTTGATAAGGAAGTATACCGTCTGAATTCCCAAAAGGAACGGATTCAGGAGAATATTGAGAACCAGATCAATTACATGTGGGATGAATATGAGATCACGTTATCCGATGCATCTTCCATGCGGGATGAAACGATGACCGATCTGTCTGCCATGAAGAAGGAAACCGGTTCCTTAAAGGATCAGATTAAGAAGCTGGGGGATGTCAATGTCAATGCGATTGAGGATTATAAGAACCTCATGGAGCGTTACACCTTCTTAAAGACACAGCATGACGATCTCGTAGAAGCGGAGAAAACGCTGGAAGGAATCATCGTGGAACTGGATACAGCGATGCGTAAGCAGTTTGAAGAAAAGTTTGCAGAGATCAGCCGGGAATTTGATAAGGTATTCAAGGAATTATTCGGTGGTGGAAAGGGAACACTGGAGCTGATGGAGGATGAAGATATCCTCGAAGCCGGCATCCGGATTATTGCACAGCCACCCGGAAAGAAGCTGCAGAACATGATGCAGTTATCCGGTGGAGAAAAGGCTCTCACGGCAATTGCTCTTTTGTTTGCCATTCAGAATCTGAAGCCGTCCCCGTTCTGTCTGCTTGATGAGATTGAAGCGGCCCTTGATGAAAACAACGTAACCCGTTTTGCAAAATATTTACATAAGCTTACGAAGAATACCCAGTTCATCGTTATTACACATCGGCGTGGAACCATGGAAAAGGCGGATCGCTTATATGGTATTACCATGCAGGAAAAGGGTGTTTCCACTTTGGTAAGCGTTAATTTGATCGATAAGGAGCTGAGTGAGTAATGGCAGGATTTTTTAGCAGGTTAAAAAGTATATTCAGTGGACATTCTGCCATTGATGAAGATTTCTACGAAGAACTTGAAGAAACGCTCATCATGGGAGATATGGGAATCACAGCGACCGAAGAGGTCATGGAGGAGCTTCGCCGTCAGGTGAAGGAACGCCATGTGAAGGAGACAGAGGACTGCAGGGAGCTTTTAAAGGAAAGCATTAAAGAGCAGATGCAGGTTCCGGAGGATGCATACGACTTTGAGAATCAGCAGTCCGTAATTATGGTAATCGGTGTGAACGGTGTCGGCAAGACCACGTCTGTTGGTAAGCTGGCAGCTATTTACAAAAAGCAAGGGAAACGCGTATTGATTGCAGCTGCAGATACCTTCCGCGCTGCAGCCGGAGAACAGCTTGATGAATGGGCAAAGCGTGCCGGTGTGGAAATAATAAGCGGTGCACAGGGAGCGGATCCTTCCAGCGTGATCTTCGATGCAGTCAGTGCAGCGAAAGCGAGAAATGTGGATATCCTGCTTTGTGATACGGCAGGAAGACTTCATAATAAGAAGAATCTCATGGAAGAATTAAAGAAGATGAACCGGATCATTGACCGGGAATTCCCTGATGCGCACCGTGAAAATCTGGTGGTGCTCGATGGAACAACCGGACAGAACGCACTGGTTCAGGCAAGAGAATTCGGTGAAACTGCAGATCTTACCGGTATTATTCTAACCAAGATGGACGGAACGGCCAAGGGAGGAATTGCAGTTGCAATTCATGCAGAGCTGGACATTCCGGTGAAATATATTGGTGTTGGAGAAAAATTAGAGGATTTACGGAAGTTTGATGTACAGGAATATGTCGATGGACTTCTGGAAATGAAAGGCGAAGAAGATGGATACGAAAATGCTGACACTTGAACGATTTGAAGAAGCTTCAGACATTGTAAGAAAGGTGACACAGGAAACCAAGCTGGTGTACAGTGATTTCTACAGTACACAGACCGGAAACAAGGTCTATTTCAAGCCGGAAAACATGCAGTTGACCGGAGCCTACAAATTAAGAGGTGCTTATTATAAGATCAGCACGCTTTCTGATGAGGAACGTGCAAAGGGACTGATTACCGCATCGGCCGGAAACCATGCACAGGGTGTTGCTTATGCAGCGAAGTGCTTTGGTGTAAAGGCGGTCATTGTGATGCCGACAACCACGCCGCTGATTAAAGTAAACCGTACCAAGGGATATGGCGCAGAGGTGGTTCTGTATGGCGATGTTTATGATGAAGCCTGTGAGAAGGCCTATGAGCTTGCAAAGGAAAACGGATATACCTTCATTCATCCGTTTGATGACCCGGCGGTTGCAACCGGACAGGGAACCATTGCCATGGAAATTATCAAAGAACTTCCGGTGGTTGACTATATCTTAGTACCGGTTGGCGGCGGCGGCCTGGCAACCGGTGTTTCCACACTGGCGAAGCTTTTAAATCCGAAGATTAAGGTGATCGGTGTGGAACCGGAGGGCGCGAACTGCTTACAGGAATCCGTGAAGGCGGGAAAGGTATTGACTCTTGATCATGTCAGCACCATCGCAGACGGTACTGCCGTGAAGACACCGGGATCCAGGATTTTCCCCTACTTACAGAAGAATCTCGATGACATCATTACCGTTCCGGATGAAGAGCTTGTTGTTGCATTTCTTGATATGGTAGAAAATCATAAGATGGTTGTAGAAAACTCCGGGCTTCTTACCGTAGCAGCATTAAAGCATCTGGATGTAAAGGGCAAGAAGATTGTATCCATCTTAAGCGGTGGTAACATGGATGTTATTACGATGTCTTCCGTTGTCCAGCAGGGACTGATTATGAGAGACCGTATTTTTACGGTATCGGTACTTCTTCCGGATAAGCCGGGTGAATTAAGTCATGTGGCAGATGTTATTGCCAGACAGAACGGTAATGTGATTAAACTCGAGCACAACCAGTTCGTATCCATTAACCGCAGTGCGGCGGTAGAACTCCGGATTACGCTCGAAGCATTCGGCACCGAGCATAAGAAACAGATTATGGAAGCACTCGAACAGAACGGATACCAGCCGAAGCTGGTTCGTACGAATATCTAGAGCATAAGCTGGAATACGGTACGGCAATAATTCCCGAGCGGAATATAAGATCAATATAGGACAGAATGTCATGTAGGACGTAATACTTGAGTAATAATGAAGCGAACCACATACAATAGGTATGTGGTTTGTTTTGAGTAGAGCACTTGGCGAGGTTATTTCGAGCTTAGTGCGAACCATACAAGTTCACTTGGCGAACCAAAGGTGAGTCTAGTGAAGCTTGTTTGAAATACGGGAAAGTAAATGAGGGTTGATATGAAAAAATTAGTCTGGAAATATTTGTGGCTCACAGTGGCATCCATAATCTATAGCTGTGGGGTATCATCTTTTATTGATGCAAATAACTTTGCACCGGGAGGAGTATCGGGCTTATGTATTTCTTTAAACCGGCTGATTCCGCTTGAAATCGGTACGTTGTTTTTCCTGTTAAATATACCGATTCTGATTCTCGGTTTCTGGAAATTTGGAGGAAAATTTATCGCATCCACTCTGTATGAAATTGTACTGATTTCCGGATTTTCCAACTGGTTTGCAGCAAGGGGCGCAGCAACAACCGATCCGATTCTGGGGGCAGTGTTTGGCGGAGCCCTGATTGCGGTCGGAATGGGCATTGCGTTTAAATGCAGGGCAACAACCGGTGGAATGGATATTATTGTAAAGGTCATCAAGTTAAAGTTTCCTTATCTTAAGACGGGAACGATTTTCCTGCTTGCCGATGCCATTGTCATTGGCTTTGGCGGCATTGTATTCGGAAACTTGAATGCGATTCTTTACAGCGTTCTGGCAGAGGTGGTGACTTCAAAGGTTCTCGATCTGATTCTTTACGGAACAGACGGCGCAAAGCTTCTTTATATTATCAGTGATCATTCGGAACGGATTGCAGAGCGGATTCTTATAGAGATTGATTCCGGCGTTACCTATCTGGAAGGAAAGGGCGCTTACCAGAATACCGACAAGAAGGTGATTCTGTGTGTCATCCGGAAACAGAATATGCAGAAAATGGAAGACATCGTCCGCATGGAGGATGAGAATGCCTTTATGATTGTATCGAGTGCATCGGAAATTTATGGAGAGGGCTATAAGAGTTATTTTATGGAAAAATTGTAGTGAGTCCTACCCTATAAGTGGAGGTTGTAAAAGCGTAAGAATCGCCTTTGATGATTCTTCATGGTGGCTATGCTAAAGAGCATAGCCACTTTTAGTATTAAGACGTATATTAAGATATAAAACAGATTGTAAAAATCACATATTCATACTATACTGAACTTGGTAACTGCATAAAAAAGAAAGCTGCGAAATGACAATCCCGCAGATAAAGTTTATAATAGAATATGAGGAATGAACGAATGAATAAGAAAAGACAACGACGGATGAATTATCTGATGAATATTATTTTGTGTCTTGTAGCCCTTGTTTCACTTACGGTGTGCATTTTTCTGCTTTTGAAAAACTACCAGTTGAATTTTGAAACAACCGAGGCACTGGCACAGGTGGAGCAGATCAAGGAAGATACGAAGGACTATATTTATACCCAGTCGGATGTAAATTCCTTTGTGGAAGAGGCTGTTCTAAATGCACAGACTACGGAGGCAAGAAAGCTTCTGGATGATATCAAGAGTCGTATGGAAAGCGGAGACAGTACGGCTGCCGTTTTACGGGAGCTGTATCCGGAGGATGTGGTGGTTTATGCCGATAGTAAGTATAACTTCTTCCCGATTACCGATGAATACAAGCGGAATAATTATGTACTGGATAATTTTGTTTTAGATGAGGCATCTTCCAGAATTACCTATACGGATGATGTCGGAGAAGTGCACTCTAAGACCGGTATAGATGTTTCCAAGCATCAGGGAAAGATTGACTGGGAGAAGGTGGCTGCCGATGGTATTGACTTTGCATTTATCAGAGTCGGTTTCCGGGGAAGCTCGGAAGGGAAGCTTGTGGAGGATGAATATTTTATTGATAACATTGAAGGCGCATTAGAGAATCATATCGAGGTTGGTGTTTATTTCTATACGCAGGCAGTAACCACGGAAGAAGCAAAGGAAGAAGCGCAGTTCCTGCTGGATCTGTTAGAACCGTATGATATTACCTATCCGGTAGTCCTCGATCTTGAGGAAGTAAATGGAAAGAGCCGTACCGATGATATGACACAGGAAGATTTTACCGATGCGGCTATTGAATTTTTGGATACCGTAGAGAAAGCAGGCTACCGACCCATGATCTACGGAAACTTAAAGACATTTTTTATCATGCTCGACATGAGCCGGATCGAAAAGTATGACAAGTGGTTTGCCTACTATCAGACTCCGGTTTATTTCCCGTATGAATTCACCATCTGGCAGTACAGCAGTACCGGCAAGGTGGATGGAATCAAGGGTGATGTGGATCTGAATGTGAGCATGAAAGAGTATTAAACAGACAGTTTAGTGTTTGATGTCTGCAATCTGCACATAACATGGAGAATATCTGCATATTAACAACATGAATATGTGCAGATAATGAGGAATGAGAGATAATATGAATAGTTGTTATGCATTTCTTAGCAATAAAGATGGATTCACAGTATTTAAGTATGGAAACTATGTAATAAGATTTAAGGCACCATATTCTTTAGAAAAATATATGGAAGTAAAACAATGGGACGATGGATATCTGGTAGTTATGGCAAAGTATCACCACAATCAGGAAATGGAAGAAGAATACATTGATTTAGTACCGATATTGGAGAAATTGTATATTATACCTGAAATATTTCTGAAACCAATTAAGGAGGTTAGAATTCAAAATGACTGATGTTTTAAAGGTTGCGGATGGAGCAGAAATGATTGTTAATGGATATGCGTTTACTAAATGTGAAGAAGGATATCAGATTCTTAATCTTAATCGTCCGGATAAAGCGATTGTGTTATCCGTGGATGGAGAGACGCTGGAGACAACCATGGATGACATCGAAATACAGATTGTGAAAGATTACTATAATGGTAATAAGAAGTATCTGGAGGAATAGGATGCCTAAATATTATGAATTTAAAGTGGCCGGTTATTATTTATATTTTACTTCGTTCTGTGTAATTGAATGTATGCATGTTCATGCTAGTGACAGAAAACTAACAGAGAATGGTTCGGCTAAATTTTTTGTAAAAGATAATGGCGATGCTGTTGTTCAGAAAAGAGGAATCTTGAATGATAGGGAAATGGCAAAAATACAAAGCTTTATAAAAGATAACTATAAAGAAATGTATCTGAAATGGTCACAATATAGTAATAATGGATATTTCAGTCAATCTGATAGAGAACAGTAAATTATGGATGCAAAAGAAATTTCTAAAAGAATGTCAAGTAAAAATGCTTGACATTCTTTTGCGCATCATGTATATTGTTCAAGGTGAGTGCAATGGAACGAATAGCTAAGCAGGCAATGCTATATGATTTTTATGGAGAATTGCTGACAGAGCATCAGAAGAAGATCTATGAGGATGTCGTGTACAATGACTTCTCGTTATCCGAGATTGCCGAAGAGAACGGAATCAGCCGTCAGGGAGTACATGATCTGATCAGGCGGTGTAATAAGATTCTGCAGGAATATGAGAACAAGCTTCATTTAATAGAACGTTTCGTGAAGATCCGGGAAGAAGTGGGAAGTATTCAGAAGCTGGCAGAGAATCCACAGATTTCGAAGGAAGAGCTGATTGGCAAGGTGAATGAGATTTCCCATCGGATTATTGAGGAACTGTAAACGATTTGATTCGGAACAGCTACAATTTGAGAACAGGATAGGCTGTTGTCCATATATAGATACTGTAGATACTGATGTTATTGCAGGAATGAGGTTAAGGAATGGCTTTTGAGAGTCTGACAGATAAGCTTCAAAATGTATTTAAAAAACTGAAAAGCAAAGGACGTCTCACTGAAGAGGATGTCAAGGTTGCGCTGAAAGAAGTCAAGATGGCTCTGTTAGAGGCCGATGTCAACTTCAAGGTCGTTAAGCAGTTCATTAAGTCTGTGGAAGAACGGGCAATCGGTTCCGATGTCATGAACGGACTGAATCCCGGACAGATGGTAATTAAGATCGTTAACGAAGAAATGATTGCCCTGATGGGATCGGAAACGACCGAGTTACAGTTCCAGCCGGGTAAGGCAATTACCACGATTATGATGTGTGGTCTTCAGGGGGCCGGTAAAACAACCGCAGCAGCGAAGATTGCCGGAAAGCTGAAGCTGAAAGGGAAACGTCCGCTGCTCGTTGCCTGTGACGTATATCGACCGGCAGCAATTAAACAGCTGCAGATCAATGGTGAGAAACAGCAGGTAGAGGTTTTTGCCATGGGAGATCATCAGAATCCTGTGGACATTGCGAAGGCCGCTGTGGAACACGCACGTAAGAAGGACTTAAACGTTGTAATTATCGATACCGCAGGCCGGTTACATGTCGATGAAGATATGATGGTTGAGCTCGAAGAGATCAAGCGCAATGTGGAAGTGCATCAGACACTCCTCGTTGTGGATGCCATGACCGGTCAGGATGCCGTAACCGTAGCGAGTCAGTTCAATGACCGCATCGGAATTGACGGTGTTGTACTTTCCAAGATGGATGGTGATACCAGGGGTGGTGCAGCTCTTTCTGTTAAGGCTGTTACCGGCAAGCCGATTCTTTATGTCGGCATGGGTGAAAAGCTAAGTGACTTAGAGCAGTTCTATCCGGATCGTATGGCAAACCGGATCCTTGGAATGGGAGATGTGCTTTCCCTCATTGAAAAGGCACAGGAGAACATTTCCATTGACGAGAACAGGGAAAAGGAAATGGCTGCCCGGATGAAGAAGGGCAAGTTCGATTTTGATGATTATTTAGAGAGCATGAAGCAGATGAGGAACATGGGAGGCTTAAGCAGTATTCTTTCCATGATGCCCGGTATGGGTGGTAAGCTCGGAGATGTGGAATCCATGATTGATGAAAAGCAGCTTGCCAGAACCGAAGCAATCATCTTAAGCATGACTCCGGAAGAAAGAAAGAATCCGAAGCTGATGAATTTAAGCCGCAAGGGCAGAATCGCAAAGGGCGCAGGCGTGGATATCGCTGTAGTCAACCGCTTTATCAAGCAGTTTGAACAGTCCCAGAAGATGATGAAGCAGATGTCCGGACTAATGGGCGGTAAGCGCGGCAGAGGAATGTTTGGTGGTATGAAGTTTCCGTTTTAGGAAGTTTTATATAAATAGAAATGATTATTTCATTACACTATGGAGGTGAAACAAAATGGCAGTTAAAATCAGATTAAGAAGAATGGGTCAGAAGAAAGCTCCTTTCTATAGAATCGTAGTTGCAGATTCACGTTCTCCCAGAGACGGAAGATGTATCGAAGAGATCGGTACTTATGACCCGAACACAGATCCCAGCACTTTTAAGGTAAATGAGGAGCTTGCTAAGAAGTGGTTAGCAAACGGAGCTCAGCCTACAGAAGTTGTCAGCAAGATCTTCAAGCAGGCAGGAATTGAGAAATAATTGTATGTTGTCTGGCCCTTTTGGAGGTGAACAATGAAAGAATTAGTAGAAGTAATTGCTAAAAACCTTGTTGATCATCCTGAAGAAGTCGTTGTTACAGAAAAAGAAGAAGGAAAACATGTTACAGTTGAACTTCATGTGGCAGCATCTGATATGGGAAAGGTGATCGGTAAGCAGGGAAGAATTGCGAAAGCAATCCGTGCTGTTGTTAAGGCTGCATCATCAAAAGATAACAAGAAGGTAGACGTGGAAATCGTCTAATATGGGTATGAAACCCGATTAAGATAAGAGGGAGTTCTTCGGAGCTCCCTCTTAGTTGCAATACATATGAGAAAAATGATCCAGTGGATCATTTTTGAGTTACTATTGACATGTGAGAATGTCTGTATTCAAATTATATTTGTCTGGATTACGATGGGGGTATTATGGAAAAACTCTTACAGGTGGGAGTCATTTCTTCCACGCATGGAGTACGTGGAGAGGTCAAGGTGTTTCCAACGACCGATCAGGTACAGCGTTTTAAAAAATTAAAGGAAGTCATTCTGGATACCGGAAGCGGACAGCAGGTATTGAAGATTGAAAGCGTGAAATTCTTTAAGCAGTTCGCAATTTTAAAATTTGAGCATTATGATAATATCAATGACATAGAGAAATATAAAGGAAAGAGCCTTTACGTTACAAGGGAGAATGCAGTAAAGCTCCAGAAGGACGAGTATTTCATTGCCGATCTGATTGGTATGACTGCGGTTTCGGATGATGAGACACTAAAGGGAACCCTTACCGATGTGATTGAAACCGGGGCTAATGATGTGTATGTCATCGCATTAGAGGATGGAAGAGAGCTTCTGCTTCCGGCAATTAAGGAGTGTATTCTGAAGGTTGATGTGGAAGGAGAACAGCTGACCTTTCATTTGATGGAGGGGCTTCTTTAGATGAATTTTCATGTGTTGACTTTATTTCCCGAAATGATTGATCAGGGAGTCCGTACCAGCATTACCGGGCGCGCTATAGAAAAGGGAGTCATTTCGCTGGAGCTTGTGAATATCCGGGACTATACGAAGGACAAGCACAAGAAAGTGGATGATTATCCGTATGGAGGCGGCGCAGGAATGCTGATGCAGGCACAGCCGGTATACGATGCGTTCTTAAGTGTGACGAAGAACTTAAAGGGCAGAATGCGCCCAAGGGTAATTTATATGGCACCGCAGGGCCGGACCTTCCATCAGCAGATGGCACGGGAGCTGGCCTGTGAAGAGGATCTGATTATTCTTTGCGGACATTACGAGGGAATCGATCAGAGAGTACTGGATACGATCGTGACGGATTATGTTTCAATCGGAGATTACGTGCTGACGGGCGGGGAGCTGCCTGCGATGGTGATGATTGATGCGGTTTCCCGTATGGTGCCGGGGGTACTTGGTAATGAGGATTCAGGAGAAACGGAGAGCTTTTCCAACTATCTGCTGGAGTATCCGCAGTATTCAAGACCGGAGGAATGGAACGGTCAGAAGGTCCCGGAGGTTTTGCTATCCGGTAACCATGAAAAGGTGGAGGAATGGCGGCTTACACAGTCCCTGGAGAGGACGAAGGAGCTGCGTCCCGATCTGTATGAAAAATGGGCAGCCGAAAATCAGGATTATTTTGAACGGCTGCGCAGGCGGGAAGCCCGGAAGAGACAGAAGGAAGAACGCAGATTGAGGAAATCACAGGAAATATAAGTGTCATGCACCATCCTTTACTCTCTTCTGCTTCTATATGATAGTAACAGTTCAGCCATGCAGAAATGATTGTGAAAGCTGACCGTGGGAGCTTGCTCACTAAGGGCAGCTTATACAATCATTTCTGCATGGCTGAACTGTAACATATAATACCAGCCTAATACCAGCTGATGACAAAAAATGCTTGCAAACATATGAAATATATGGTATCATCTCATATGTTGTGGAATTGTGATGGTCCGCTGGTATGATGATATTAAGAACGTCTATTTTCCAAATACAGAATAAGAGAGGATATAGAAATGAACGAAATTATTAAGAACATTGAAAACGAAGCATTAAAAGAAGTTGCTGAATTCAACGTTGGTGATACCGTTAAGGTTTACGGTAAGATCAAGGAAGGAAACCGTGAAAGAATCCAGGTTTTTGAAGGCGTTGTATTAAAGAAGCAGGGAACCGGCGCACGTCAGACCTTTACCGTACGTAAGGCATCTAACGGTGTTGGTGTTGAGAAGACCTGGCCTTTATATTCCCCGAACGTTGAGAAGGTTGAAGTGGTTCGTAAGGGTAAAGTCCGCAGAGCTAAACTGAATTACTTAAGAGACCGTGTAGGTAAGGCTGCTAAGGTTAAGGAAGTAGTGAAATAATCGTTGCTGGTGCGAGTGAACAGTAACAAATAGACTGCCGACAACCGGTAGGAATTTACAGGACAACCGAGTTATCGGTTGTCCTTTTTATGATTCAGTGGAACATTTTCTGAGTGCAGGACATCAGATATGATAAAGGATGAAATATGGCAAAACACAAGGGTCTTTCTTTTTATGAGAAGAAAAAGAAAATAAGTAAAGGAATGGTACGGGAGATTTTTTCTGTGATTTTTTTCTGCTTTGCAGCGATTCTGCTCGCATTTGTCATTGTGATTTCTTTTGGGCTGAAAACCAGTGTGATCGGTGTCTCCATGGAGCCTGCCTTATCGAACGGGCAGACTGTTTTTATTGACCGGTTCATATATAAGCTGATATCCCCAAAGCGCGGGGATGTGATCGTTTTTCTGCCAAATGGAAATACGAATTCCCACGATTATCAGAAAAGGGTGGTTGCACTGCCGGGAGAAAAGGTGCAGATTATCGGTGGCTATGTTTATGTGGATGGCATGATGCTTGACGAAGATGAGACACTGGATAAGATTGCAGATCCCGGGATTGCAGAGGCTGAGATTACGCTTGGTCCTGATGAATTCTTTGTGCTGGGAGACAACCGTAATAACAGTGAGGACAGCCGGTCAGGTAATATTGGTCCGGTGAAGAGAAGTAATATTATTGGAAAAGCATGGTTTCATTTATCCGGTGGCGAGGATGGATGGGGCTTTGTAAAATAAAGGTAACCGTTTCAGAATAGTAAGGATTCTGGTAAGGATCTTAAGGTGAAAGTTAGGAGTCGAGAATGAATTATCAATGGTATCCCGGACATATGACCAAAGCAAAGCGGATGATGCAGGAGAATATCAAGCTGATTGATCTGATTATCGAGCTTGTAGATGCCAGAATTCCCATGAGCAGCCGGAATCCGGATATTGACGAACTGGGAAAGGGTAAGTCCAGAATTATTTTGTTAAATAAATCGGATCTTGCAGATGCAGGGCTGAATCAGGAATGGGAGAGCTTTTTTAAGGAAAAAGGTTATTTCGTACAGCAGCTCAATGCAAAAACCGGAGCCGGAATCAAGAACATCCAGGCGCTTGTGCAGGAATCCTGTAAGGAGAAGATTGAACGTGACAGAAAGCGTGGCATCATCAACCGCCCGGTACGTGCCATGGTTGTGGGAATACCGAATGTCGGCAAGTCTACGTTTATTAATTCTTTTGCAGGAAAAGCATGTGCCAAAACCGGAAATAAGCCGGGGGTTACGAAGGGAAAGCAGTGGATCCGGCTTAATAAGAATCTGGAGCTGTTAGATACTCCGGGCATTTTGTGGCCGAAGTTTGAGGATCAGAAAATTGGAGAGCGGCTGGCACTCATTGGTTCCATCAATGATGAAATTCTGCATGTGGATGAGCTTGCAGTGGCACTGATCCGGAATTTGAAAAATTCATATTTGGACTTGTTAGAAAAACGATATGATATTACAATAGATGAAGATGCATATGATACATTGAAGAAGATTGCAATCGCACGTAAGTGCCTGCAAAAAGGGGAATTACCTGATGTGGATCGGGCATCTTCCATGCTGCTTGAGGATTTTCGTTCAGGGAAGCTTGGAAGGATTACATTAGAGCGTCCGGAGGAATGGAAGTGAATAAGAAGTTAAAGGATATTCTGAGCACAAGCTTGTATTTATTAATTGTACTGGTTGCAACCTTTCTGGTAGTGACCTATGTGGGACAGAGAACGAAGGTGATCGGAAGCTCCATGTCGCCCACACTTACCGATGGCGATAATCTGATTGTGGATAAGATTTCATATCGATTCCATGATCCGGAGCGGTTTGACATTGTGGTATTTCCATTCCGGTATGCAGAGAAGACCTATTATATCAAGCGGATTATCGGGCTGCCCGGAGAAACGGTATTCATTGATGAAGAGGGAACCATTTACATTGACGGAGAAGTCCTCGATGAGCACTTTGGCAAGGAAGTGATTCAGGATCCGGGAAGGGCTTATGAGCCGGTTAAACTTGGGACAGATGAGTATTTTGTGTTGGGCGATAACCGTAACAACAGCTCGGACAGCAGGGATCCTGTTGTGGGCAACATTCACCGGGATGAATTGATTGGTAAGGCATGGATGCGGATTTATCCGTTTGACCAGATGTGTATCATTAAACATCAGTAAAGCTTTACCATTTCAGTAAATAATAAGAGTTGGAAGCAGGACACAGATTTTTGAAAACAGGAGTATATAATGGAAACGAAGATCAGTGTGATCAAAGAAGAATTACAGGCAGCATCTTATAAAGAGCTGCCTCTCTTTATAAGTAAATATGAAACAGATGAACGCAGCGGCGTAGCTGCGCTTGTAAAAAAAGCGCGTAAGCAGATCGACGATTATGAGAAGGAGCTGCTGCGTACCGAAGGAATGAAGGAATATGAGAAGAAATACGGGGTGTATTCCTATATCTGTGGAATTGACGAAGTAGGGAGAGGACCGCTTGCGGGGCCGGTTGTTGCAGGTGCCGTGATTCTGCCCAGGGATTGTGATATATTATATCTAAATGATTCCAAGCAACTCTCCGAAAAGAAAAGAGAAGAGTTAAATGACATCATTTTGGAAAAGGCAGTAGCAACCGGTATTGGTGTCATATCACCGGAACGGATTGACGAAATCAATATTTTACAGGCAACCTATGAGGCAATGCGTCAGGCAATCGGGAATCTTTCCGTAAAGCCGGATCTGCTTCTTAACGATGCGGTGACGATACCCAAAGTAGAGATCCCACAGGTACCGATTATTAAAGGGGATGCCAAAAGCATTTCCATCGCTGCAGCCAGTATCATTGCCAAGGTATACAGAGACCGTCTGATGGTGCAGTATGATGAAATTTTTCCGGGATATGGGTTTGCAGGAAATAAGGGATACGGGTCACAGGCCCATATGGATGCAATCCGTACCTTAGGACCGACGCCAATCCACAGAAGATCATTTATTAAAAACATAATATTATACTAGGAGAAATCAGATTGAACATTTCATCCTTTGTAAATCAGATTACACAGACAATTACAGATGCGGCGAATGGGAACACAGGGAATCTTTCTCCGTCTGCGTTAGAGGAGAGCATCCGCAATGGACTCGAGGCGATTCTGTCAAAAGGCTCCGGACAGTCGGTAACGGGAGAAGTCCTGCAGATGAAAGGAAATGAGATTCTGTTGTCCCTTGGAGGAAATCAGCTTCTGCAGGCGAGGCTGGAGGGCGGAGCAATGCCCAAAACGGGGCAGCTTATGACCTTTCAGATCCAGAATATGGCAGGCAATAAAATTTTACTGACACCGCTTTTTGAAAACTTAAATCAGAATTCCAATATTTCTACGGCATTGAAGGCGGCAGGACTTCCCCTGACGGATCAGATGATCCAGATGGTAAAGGATATGATGCAGGAGGGACTTCCGATCGACCGTCAGTCGCTGTATCAGATGAACCGTGCCATGAATCTGAATCAGGGAGTGCCGGCATCAACACTGGCACAGATGCAGAGGCTTGGGATTCCGTTGGAAGCGGATATGATCCGGCAGTTTCAGAATTACCAGAATTATGAGCATCAGATTACCGGAAGTCTTTCGGATCTTACCGATGCTTTTACGGAGAGCTTCTTACAGATATCCGTGGAACAGGGGGCACAGGAGGGACTGTCCTTTGTGAAGGATGTATTAGGACAGTTTGTGAGTGAAGAGGGAATCCCGGAAGGGGATGGATCCCGGAATCCGGAGGCAGTACAGAATAAGACGGACGGACAGGCAGCCGGATTGCAGAAGAACTTTACGGAAAGTGCATTATATAAGGAGCTTAAGGAGATTGGCGCATCGCCGGAACAGCTTTCCAATCTGGTTACCAATAAGGGAAACGGACAGCAGGTACTAAAAGAGGTGCTGCAGCTGATTGATCAGAACCTGAAGGGAGAAGCAGGTACACCGGACTTTAGTGAAAAGCTGGGGAAATTTTTAGAGGGAAAGGAATTTAAGCAGTTATTTAAGGAGACCTTAAACAGGCAGCTGCTTTTAGAACCGGCCGAAGTGGCGCAGGAGGGCAGGGTAGATCAGCTCTATGAAAAGCTGAACCAACAGATGAAGAGTCTGAACGCACTGTTATCCGATCCGGCAAGAGGTGATACCGCACTTGCGAAAACAGTAACGAATCTGAATCAGAATATGGATTTTATGAATGCGGTGAATCAGAATTTTTCCTATATTCAGATTCCGCTTAAAATGTACAATAAAGAGACAAGCGGCGAACTGTTTGTCTATACGAATAAGAAGAGTCTGGCAAAGAAGGACGGTAATGTAAGCGCACTGCTTCATCTGGATATGGAGTACTTAGGAAGCGTCGATGTGCATGTCACATTGAGCCAGGGGCAGAAGGTGGCAACGAAGTTTTATCTGCAGGATGATGCCGCACTGGATCTTATTGCAGAGCATATCGATCTGCTGAATGACCGGCTGAACAAGCGTGGGTACTCGATGAATGCAGAATTTATCAATCAGGATACGCAGACGAATGTGCTTGGCGAGATTCTGGATCAGAGTAAAAATATCTCTGTATTGTCAGGAACCTCTTTTGATGTGAGGGCTTAATGGAATATGGAACACGGATTTTAAGACAGGTGAAATGGAACCGGAAATAAGGAACCGAAAGCGGTAAAGGATCGTGTATGGAAGAAATGAAACAGAAAAGAGAAAAGGTAAAACAGGCGGTTGCACTTTCCTATGATCCGGAAGAAGATGCCCCCAAGGTCATTGCAAGCGGACGGGGAGCACTGGCAGAACGAATCATTGAAAGGGCGAAGGAAACAAATGTCGCCGTGCACCGGGATGATAAGCTTGCAGATACCTTATCCAGACTGGAAATTGGAGATATGATTCCACCGGAGCTTTATGAGGTGGTGGCGGAGATTCTGGTGTTTGTTGATGCGATGGATAAGATCAAGGCCAAAATGGATGCGCATAAGAAGTAAAAGAAGAGTTAAGAAATACGGAAAGATAAGAAATACGGAAAGATAAGAAATACGAAAAGGGGAAATCGTTGAATAAGAGGGAATTAGGAACGCAGAAGGAGCTGCTTGCCATGCATTATCTGGAAAAGCAGGGAATGAAAATCCTTGAGAGAAATTTCAGGTGCAGGACAGGTGAAATTGATCTGATTGCACGTGATGGAACCTGTCTTGTTTTTGTGGAGGTCAAATACCGTACGACAGATCGTTACGGTTCTCCGTTAGAAGCTGTGAACGTGCGGAAGCAGCAGACGATCCGCAAGGTGGCGGAGGTCTATCTGCTTACCAGAAAGCAGACAGATTGTGAGGTTCGTTTTGATGTGGTTGGAATCTGCGGAGATGATATCCGGCATATTAAAGATGCATTCTGATCTGACGTTTTGAGGATAGGTGCAGCCCGGATATTCCGGATGAATGAGGAAGCTTCAGGAAGGAGATGGAATCGGTGACAGAATGGAAACGAAAAGAAAACCGGTATCATATGATATCACATGAAGGAAAAGATGGTCTTACATATCTGACATTTCCTGTTCTGGATGGAGCAGAGAATGTCAGACATTTATTTTCTACCAGAAAAGGTGGCGTGAGCAGAGGAATTTATGAAAGCATGAATCTCAGCTTTCACCGTGGGGACGATGCGGAAAATGTCCTTGAAAATTTCCGGCGGATCGCAGCGCTTTTTGACAGTACACCGGATAAAATTGTCTGTGCGAAGCAGACCCATACCACGAATATCCGCAGAGTGACGAAGGTAGATGCCGGAAAGGGAGTAACGAAAGAACCGGATTATGAGGAAATAGACGGACTGATTACCAATGAGCCGGGACTGATTCTGTGTACCTCTTTTGCAGACTGTGTACCGCTTTATTTCGTAGATCCAAAGAAGCAGGCAATCGGACTTGCCCATTCCGGCTGGCGTGGTACCGTGAACCGTATGGGAGCAAGGATGATTGAAGAGATGAAACGTCAGTTTGGAAGTAATCCCGGAGATCTGCTTGTAGCGGTTGGTCCATCGATCTGTGTAGACTGCTATGAAGTGGGAGAGGATGTTGCCGGGGAGTTTCAAAAGGCTTTTCCGGACACGGTGGTATTACAGAAGGGAAAGCAGGAGGGCAAGTACCAGCTTGATTTATGGAAGGCCAATGAGCAGCTCTTACTGGATGCCGGAATCCGGAAAGAGCATCTTGAAATTACAGATCTTTGTACCTGCTGCAACCCGGAGCTTTTGTTTTCGCACCGGGCAAGCCATGGACAGAGGGGAAATCTGTGCGCATTTCTGGAACTGACAGGGAAACATTAATAAAACCTTAATAAAATTCCTACCATGTATTTAAAATTCCTGTGTTTTAATAAGAGGGTCAAATGAGAAAGGTGAGGGAGAACAATGACGAATATTCTGGTATGTGATGACGACAAAGAAATTGTAGATGCCATCGAGATTTATCTGCAGCAGGAGGGTTATCAGATCTATAAGGCTTACGATGGAGAGCAGGCGATTAAAGTACTTAAGGAGATGAATATCCAGCTTCTGATTATTGACATTATGATGCCGAGACTGGATGGTATTCATGCTACCTTAAAGATCCGGGAATTCAGCAGTGTCCCGATTATCTTCCTGTCTGCCAAATCGGAGGATACGGACAAGATTCTTGGATTAAATATGGGAGCGGACGATTACATTACGAAGCCGTTTAATCCGCTTGAGCTTGTGGCAAGGGTAAAGTCAAACCTGCGGCGTTATACCCAGCTTGGCAGCCTGAATGTCGAGAATAATGCACTGTATCAGGTGGGCGGGCTGTGTATGAATGATGATACCAAGGAAGTGACCGTGGATGGAGAGCCGGTAAAGCTTACTCCGATCGAGTACAATATCCTGTTCCTTCTTGTGAAAAACCAGGGCAAGGTCTTTTCCATCGACCAGATTTATGAAAACATCTGGAATGAGGAGGCCATTGGTGCAGATAATACCGTAGCAGTACATATTCGTCATATTCGTGAAAAAATTGAAATCAATCCCAAGGAACCTCGTTATTTGAAAGTAGTCTGGGGTGTAGGCTACAAAGTAGAAAAACAATAGGAAAGGTAGAGAGAGAATGAACAGGGTTCAGAAGGTTATCTGTCATGTGGTACAGCATGCTGCACTTGTTGTAGGCGTTGTATTGCTTACAACGGCGCTGCTAAGTTCGTATGTTCGATATGAGACCGTAAACGGTGTGCGGTCTACATTCTTAAATAACGAAGGACGGCAAAAGGACTTTGAAGATTCAAAAATTTTTAATGAGCTGATGAAGGAACAGGCGCTCACGATTGTCCGGTATGGCGCAATACGCGGGCAGCTTGAAACCGACGGGGTATACGATGCCAATAAAGTTATTGATATTACGGCATATGCCAACCGGTTTGAAGGTGTACCCAACCGGTATGTAACGGCAGATTATTATTTAGAGGATCTGATCCGCTGGGGCAAATATGGTATTGAATATGTGATGACGGAAACCTGCGAAGCAGATTTCCTAAGCGGAATTACACAGTATACCGTCATTTCCAATGCGGAATACGGAAGTTATCACGGTAACTTCAGCCCATATAATACCGACCTAAGTCATTCAGTAGAAAAGATTGATGTTTCCGGAAACTCATTATCTCCGACAATTTATGAGGATGTCTATACAGGAGACTGGTTGAGTGGAGAAGGTGGGGAAAACACAGAGGTATCACAGCATCAGCTTCTGGTAAACCGTTATCAGACAGTCGATGGCAAAAATATTGAGGATTATGTTTCAAACTGGGAGGAGTATGATCGGCTGGTAGCTTCCCTTGCAACGACGATCAGGGATCTGACAGAGAATTATGCACTCTGCGGGAAGTACTACGACTATTATGATGAAACCGGAAGTGATGCCAAATCCAATGTAGTATATCTGATCCGTAAAACGATCGGAAATAAAACAGAGCTTTATACAAATCTGGGAACGGAGCGGACGGATCCTGCTTTTTTAGAGGCGGCTCTGAAAGAAAAGTGCGACCGGTATCTTCTTTATGATGCGCAGGATCTGCGCTATGAAACGAATACGCAGATTACGGAAGCAGAACTCCGTCAGTTTATCAGCGACTACGGTTATGCATATCCGGAAAACCTGCAGATCATGATCGGAGTGAACGAGGACCGCGCAGTGAAGGACTGCTTTGTTACTGCTGGCGCGGCTTATCAGAATGCAGTTCCAAACTTTACGCAGAATGTCATTATTGCGGTGATCTGGCTGCTTGTATTCCTTGCCATGGTGATCCTTCTTACGGTCAAAGAGGGTGTTGTCAAAGATAAAGAGACCGGAGTAAAAACCTGTGTACTGCATGTGGAAGATAAGATTCCGACAGAAATTTTCCTTGTATTTTTTGCTATTGCAATTGGGCTTCTGATTGGGGTGTGCGGAGAACTTTTCTTTGGTGGAAGATGGATATCAGATATCTATACTTTATATCGGAGAAACGGCGTTGTTCTGCTTACTGCCGGAATTGCACTGCTTGGAAGTCTGCTTTGTTCCTTCTTTTACTATAGTCTGGTGCGCAGGATCAGGGCACACCGGATCTGGAAAGGAAGCATCTTGCGCTGGGCAATTGTTCAGCTTAAGAAGGGAGTCTGTTATATGCAGAATCACAAATCCATGGTGGTACGGGTATGGATACCGTTCCTTGGATTTGCCGGAGTGAACCTGCTTGCGGTGATTCTTGCAGACCAAATGATGATGTCCTATGTGGTGTTTATCGGAATCCTGCTGTTTGATGCACTGGTTGGTGTGGTGTGCTTCCGGAATGCAGTTGCAAGACAGAATATTTTGCAGGTGATTAACCGGATCTGTAAGGGAGACCTGAAGGCCAAGGTGGATGAGACCGGACTGAATGGAGATAATCTGGTGCTGGCAAAGGCCGTGAACCGGATTGGAGATAGTGTGCGGGAGGCGGTTGAAACCAGTATGAAGGATGAACGGTTAAAGGCAGATCTCATTACCAATGTTTCCCATGACCTGAAAACACCGTTAACCTCAATTATCAATTATGTGGATCTCATTAAGAGAGAACGGGTCGATAATCCGAAGGTACAGGAATATATTGAAGTACTGGATACGAAGTCACAGCGGTTAAAGCAGTTAACGGAAGACCTGCTCGAAGCCTCCAAGATCTCTTCCGGAAATATTGTACTTCATATGGAGCGGATTAATCTGGTGGAGCTGCTCAATCAGACGCTTGGAGAATTTTCTGAGAAGTTTGAGCAGAAGGGACTTATATCTGTGGTTAATGCACCTTCACAGGCCGTCTATGTACTGGCAGACAGCCGCAGAAGCTACCGCGTGATGGAAAATCTCTTTAACAACATTTATAAGTACGCATTAGAGGGAACCAGAATTTACATTGATCTTGGCTTCACAGAATGGAAGAGTGCAGACGGAAGCGGAAGCCAGGCCGGCGTATTCCTTTCTTTAAAGAATATTTCCGCAATGGAGCTTAATGTGGCACCGGAAGAACTGACTGAACGGTTTATCCGTGGGGATGAATCGAGAACAACAGAAGGAAGCGGTCTCGGACTTTCAATTGCGAAGAACCTGACAGAAGCCATGAATGGCATGTTTGAGATTTCTATTGACGGTGATTTATTCAAGGTAGTGCTTGTATTTCCAAAGATGGATGATGTGAAGCCGCAAACAGAAGTATAAAAGGATCAGAATACAGTAATATAGAAAACCGGAACTCAATCATGTGGGTTCCGGTTTTGCATGCAAAAATCATTCTGTAGAAGAATCAATCTATTCGGTAATATACATATTTTCACGGTTGTTATACTTGGCAAGAATCTCCTGAATCTTCTCGGTCGGTGTGTAAACATTCATCATGGAAGAATCGTGATTCATAAAGTCAATGATGGAAGCAAGGAACTTACTCATGTCAGCTTCCAGATAATAGGGCTTTGACTTTAATTCCGGGAGCTGGTAGGTGAGGTTCGTGGTAACCACCTTGTCAAAGTAGCACTTCTCATAAGCTTCATCAAAACGATCCAAGCCATCTGTAAACAGTCCGAAGGTACAGCAGATATAAACGCGCTTGGCATTCATGGCCTTTAACTGCTTTGCAGTATCTAACATGCTTCCGCCGGAGGAGATCATATCGTCGATGATGATGACATCCTTGCCATCGATGTTGTCACCTAAGAATTCATGTGCAACAATCGGGTTCTTTCCATTAACAATTGTGGAATAGTCACGGCGCTTATAGAACATACCGGTATCAACGCCCAAAACATTTGCAAAATATACGGCACGGTCAAGCGCTCCTTCATCCGGGCTGATGACGATCAGATGATCCTTGTCGATAATCAGATTCTGTTCGGAACCGAGCAGCGCACGGATAAACTGATAGGGTGGTGTGAAGTTATCAAAGCCACATAAGGGTTCTGCATTCTGGACTCTGGGATCGTGGGCATCAAAGGTGATGAAGTTACTTACGCCCATATTGCTCAGCTCTTCGATAGCATAGGCACAGTCTAAGGATTCACGGCCATTTCGTTTATGCTGTCTTCCTTCATAAAGAAAGGGCATGATAACATTGATGCGGTGGGCCTTGCCGTTGATGGCAGAGATCACGCGCTTCAGATCCTGATAATGGTCATCCGGTGACTTATAATTGATAAAACCATTCATTTTATAAGTAATATTGTGGTTACATACATCGACCAGAATGAAAATATCCTTTCCACGGATGGATTCGTCAATTGTTGCTTTGCCTTCACCGGAACCGAAGCGGTGGCATGCAGCATCCGCAATGAAATTATCCGAAACATATCCCTGAAAGGCGGGATCATTCTTGGCAATATTCTTCACATCTTTACGGAAATTGACAAGATAGTGATTGACACTGTTTCCGAGATTCCGGGCAGAATCCATAACGATGAGCTTTAAGGGAGCAACAGGAATTGCTGCTTCCAGCTTTGATAAATTAGGCATAATATCCTCCGAAAGTTTGAAATGAAATAAATATTTCTCAACCAATTATTTTATAACATTCTGCTAGTGACACGTCAAGGAAATTCTAGTACAATGTTCTTTATGAGAACAGATAAAGGACACAAGATTAAACAAATTGAACAGGGAAGCATTGCACAGCAGGAAGGAATCTGTGCAGGTGACAGCCTTTTATCCATCAACGGAACCGTGATGGAGGATATTTTTGATTATCAGTATCAGGTACAGAATGATCATGTAGAGCTTGTTCTTCTGACGAAGAACGGAGAAGAGGTCTCGAAGATCATTGATAAGGATGAGGACGACGATCTGGGGATTATTTTTGAAAACGGACTTATGGATCAGTACCGTTCGTGCCATAATAAATGTATCTTTTGCTTTATTGACCAGATGCCAAAGGGCATGAGGGAGAATTTGTATTTCAAGGATGATGACAGCCGGTTATCCTTTTTACAGGGAAATTACGTGACTCTGACGAATATGTCCGATCACGATCTGGACCGGATCATTAAATATCATCTGGCACCGATTAACGTATCGTTCCAGACGATGAATCCGGAGCTTAGATGCATGATGCTGCATAACCGGTTTGCCGGGGAAGCACTCAAAAAGGTGGATCGTCTTTATGAAGCCGGTATTACCATGAACGGGCAGATTGTGTTGTGTAAGGGAGTGAATGACGGGAAGGAGTTGGATTACAGCATTCGTAAGCTGATGGAATATCTTCCGGTCATCGAGAGTGTGTCCGTGGTGCCGGTCGGGTTGTCCAGATTCCGCGAGGGGCTGTATCCCTTAGAGCCCTTTACCAAAGAGGATGCGAAGGAAGTCATTGACATGATCCATGGATACCAGCAGCAATGTATGGAAAAGTGTGGTACACATTTCATTCATGCAAGTGACGAGTGGTATCTTCTGGCAGAAGAACCCGTTCCGGAAGAGGAATGTTATGATGGTTATCTGCAGCTGGAAAACGGAGTCGGCATGATCCGGCTTTTATTAAACGAAGCAAAGGAGACGATGGAAGAGCTGTATAAGCATAAGTTTTTAACCACGCTGAAATGCCATCACGACTGGAAGAAGAAAACAAGAACGGTTTCCCTTGCAACCGGTAAGCTGGCGTATCCATACATCCGGCAGATTGCAAAGGAGGTCGAAGCCTGTATGCCGGGGCTTACGGCGAATGTATATGAGATCCGGAATGACTTTTTCGGAGAACGGATTACGGTATCGGGTCTCATCACAGGAATTGATCTGATGAACCAGTTAAAGGATAAGGAACTTGGTGAAGCACTGCTTATTCCGGAGAATATGGTGCGTGTGGAAGAAAACGTATTCCTTGACGATGTAACCGTCAGTGAGGTTGAAAAAACTTTACAAGTACCGGTAGATATTGTAAAATCAAGCGGACGCGACTTGATCAATCAGATTTTGGGAAGGAAAATACATGAGTAAGAGAAGTAAACCTATTGTAGCGGTAGTCGGAAGACCGAACGTAGGAAAATCCACTTTATTTAATACGCTGGCAGGATCCAAGATTTCCATTGTCAAGGATACTCCGGGAATTACCAGAGACCGTATTTATGCGGATGTCACCTGGCTGAATAAGAACTTTACCTTAATTGACACAGGTGGTATTGAGCCGGACAGCAAGGACGTGATCCTCTCCCAGATGAGGGAGCAGGCACAGATCGCCATTGATACCGCAGATGTCATCATCTTCATGGTGGATGTGCATCAGGGACTTTTGGATGCGGATTCCAAGGTGGCAGACATGCTGCGCCGTGCGCAGAAGCCGGTGGTGCTTGTCGTTAATAAGGTAGACAATTATGATAAATATATGGCGGATGTCTACGAATTCTATAATCTTGGAATCGGTGATCCGCATGCGGTTTCTGCAGCGAACCAGTTAGGCATTGGCGATATGCTTGATGTCGTGACCGGATATTTTGAAGAAGGACAGGGTGAAGAGGAAGAAGACAATAAGACGAGGGTTGCCATCGTTGGAAAGCCGAATGTCGGCAAGTCTTCCCTGATTAACCGTCTGATCGGCGAGAACCGTCTGATCGTATCCGATATTGCCGGAACAACAAGAGATGCAGTGGATACCCTTGTAAAGCACAATGGGAAAGAATATGTCCTGATTGATACGGCAGGACTTCGCCGCAAGAATAAAATTAAGGAAGAACTCGAGCGTTACATGATTGTACGTACCGTAAGTGCGGTAGAGCGTGCGGATATTGTGATTCTGGTTATTGATGCGGTCGAGGGTGTGACCGAGCAGGATGCGAAGATCGCCGGAATCGCACATGAACGCGGCAAGGCGGTCATTATCGCCGTAAACAAATGGGATGCCGTGGAGAAGAATAATAAGACGGTAAACGAATATACCGATAAGGTGAGAAACATTCTTTCCTTTATGCCGTATGCTGAGATTACCTTCATTTCTGCACTGACCGGACAGCGTCTGCCAAAGCTCTACGATCTCATTGATACCGTGGCAGAGAATCATGCACTCCGGATCCAGACCGGTGTCCTGAATGAAATTATGAGTGAAGCGGTTGCCCTGCAGCAGCCCCCGTCCGATAAAGGAAAGCGTCTGCGTCTTTACTACATTACGCAGGTTGGCGTGAAGCCGCCAACATTTGTTATCTTTGTAAACGATAAGGAACTGATGCATTTTTCTTACACCAGATATATCGAAAATCAAATCCGTGAGGCTTTTGGATTTAAAGGAACGCCATTACGGTTTATTATTCGTGAGAGAAAGGAAAACAAGTAACGTGGAACGGATCATTTGTATTATTATCGGTTATGTATTTGGCATGTTTCAGACAGCATTTTTCTATGGAAAAATGCATGGAATCGACATTCGTGAGCATGGAAGCGGCAACGCCGGAACGACCAATACCCTGCGTGTCCTGGGAACGAAGGCAGGACTAATTGTATTTGCCGGGGATGTTTTGAAATGTATGATTGCAGTCTGGATCACCACACTGATTTTTAAGGGAAGCCATGCGGATGAAATTTACCTGTTAAAGCTTTATACGGCGGCAGGTGCAATCCTTGGACATAATTATCCCTTTTACCTTAAGTTTAAGGGAGGAAAAGGAATCGCAGCAACAGCCGGACTGATTCTGGCCTTCCATCCGTACTTTATTCCGGTCGGATTCGTTTTATTCTTTGGTGTGTTCCTGACTACCCACTATGTATCCCTTGGATCTCTTCTTATTTATGTCGGACTGATGACCGAAATGGTGATCTGCGGGCAGACGGGACTCTTTGGAGCCGCACAGCCTGTTTTAAATGAAATGTATGCCGTGACGGCATTTTTAACAATACTTGCTTTTTATAAGCATAAAGAGAATATCAGTCGTCTCCTTCATGGAAACGAGCGCAAGACCTATTTATTTAAAAAGAACAAGGTTGAAGCAGAAAATAAAAATAAATAGTTACATTTGGTGAAAGAAACAGAAAGTAAGCAATCATTTTATAGAGACAGGAAGCGGATTGCAGAAGGAAGGGATTTCGATATGGCAGATATTGCAATTATTGGAGCAGGAAGCTGGGGAACAGCATTATCCGTATTATTACATAATAACGGACATCACATTACCGTCTGGTCGGCATTGGAACCGGAGATCCGGATGCTGAAGGAATGTCATGAGCAGAAGGAGAAGCTTCCGGGCGTGATCTTACCGGAGGATATGATCTTTACAACCGATCTCAACGCAGCAATGAAGGATAAGGATGTACTGGTTCTGGCCGTACCTTCTCCGTTTACCAGAAGCACTGCGAAGCAGATGGCTCCGCTTACGAAGCAGGGACAGATCATTGTAAATGTTGCAAAGGGAATTGAAGAAGCAACCTTAATGACGTTGTCTGAGATTATCGAGCAGGAAATCCCGCAGGCCAATGTTGCAGTATTGTCAGGACCTTCCCATGCAGAAGAGGTTGGAAAGGGAATTCCGACAACAATCGTGGTTGGTTCTAAGGATAAG
The DNA here is from genome assembly GCA_000438155.1 of Firmicutes bacterium CAG:95. GTDB lineage: Bacteria > Bacillota > Clostridia > Lachnospirales > Lachnospiraceae > Suilimivivens. The sequence continues at coordinate 33,429 of FR902950.1, read as the reverse complement.
AAGACTGCGGAGTATTTACAGACTGTTTTTATGAGCGAGGTATTCCGTGTATACATCAGTGCCGATGTACTTGGTATTGAGTTGGGTGCAGCACTTAAGAATGTGGTAGCGCTTGCAGCCGGAGTCGCTGATGGACTTGGCTATGGAGACAATACCAAGGCAGCTTTAATTACCAGAGGAATTGCCGAGATAGCAAGACTTGGAATCCATATGGGCGGACGTCTTGAGACGTTCTATGGACTTACCGGAATCGGGGATCTGATCGTGACCTGTGCATCCATGCATTCCCGTAACCGCCGTGCCGGAATACTGATCGGGAAGGGCGCTACGATGGATGAAGCCATGGCAGAAGTCAAGATGGTTGTTGAGGGTGTTTATTCTGCAAAGGCAGGACTTGCACTTGCAAAAAAATATAATGTGTCCATGCCGATTATTGAGCAGGTGAACAAGGTATTATTTGAAGGTGCACCGGCAGATGCGGCTGTTAAAGATCTGATGCTGCGTGACCGTAAGATCGAAAACGTGGACTTAAGAGAACTGGCACAGAACAGTGTGGAGCTTCCCTGGTAAGAGCTATTATTTCTAAAGTATTTATAAAGACGAGGAGAAAAGAAAATGGGTATTTATGAAGAACTGGTAGCAAGAGGACTGATTGCACAGGTAACCGATGAAGAACAGGTCAGAGACCTCATCAATAATGGAAAGGCAACCTTTTATATTGGATTTGATCCTACCGCAGACAGCCTCCACGTAGGACACTTTATGGCACTCTGCTTAATGAAGAGACTGCAGATGGCAGGAAATAAGCCGATCGCTTTGGTTGGCGGTGGAACCGGTATGATCGGGGATCCTTCCGGAAGAAGTGATATGAGAACCATGATGACAACCGAAACGATTGATCATAACTGCGAATGCTTTAAGAAGCAGATGAGTAAATTTATTGAATTCGGTGAAGGAAAAGCCATGATGGTAAACAATGCCGACTGGCTTCGTGACTTAAACTACATTGATTTTATCCGGGACATCGGATCCTGCTTCTCCGTGAATAACATGCTTCGTGCAAGATGCTATGAGCAGCGTATGGAAAATGGTCTGTCCTTCCTCGAATTCAACTACATGATTATGCAGTCCTATGATTTCCTGGAGCTGTACAAGAGATACGGCTGTAATATGCAGTTTGGTGGAGATGACCAGTGGAGCAACATGCTTGGCGGAACCGAACTGATCCGTAAGAAATTAGGGAAGGATGCACAGGCCATGACCATTACCCTGCTCCTCAATTCCGAAGGCAAGAAGATGGGTAAGACACAGAAGGGTGCGGTATGGCTTGATCCGGAAAAGACCACTCCGTTTGAATTCTACCAGTACTGGAGAAATGTAGCGGATGCCGATGTTCTCAGATGTATCCGTATGCTGACCTTCCTTCCGTTAGAGGAAATTGATGCGATGGACAGCTGGGAAGGCAGCCAGTTAAACAAGGCCAAGGAAATCCTTGCTTACGAGCTTACCAAGCTGGTACATGGAGAAGAAGAAGCAAACAGGGCACAGGAGAGTGCGAAGGCATTGTTCTCTACCGGTGTAGCTGCCGAAATGCCTACCACAGAGCTTAGCGGAGAGGATTTCGCCGATGGAAAGATTGACATGATTGGTGTTTTAGTAAAGGCAGGACTTGTTGCAAGCCGTTCCGAAGGAAGAAGAGCGATTGAACAGGGTGGAGTTACCTTTGGCGAAGAAAAGATCACCGATGTCAAGGCTGCATTTGAAGCAGATGCCTTTGGTAAGGATGGCGTTGTAGTACGTCGTGGAAAGAAGAACTTCCGTAAGATTATTGTTAAATAATATAATCATGGTTTTACAGGGGAGGGTACTATGAAAAACATCAAATATGAATACCGAAACCTGCCGATTCCGGGAGGCGGTTATGTGACCGGATTTCTGTTTGATCCGGACAGGGAAAAGGTATTGTATATCCGTACCGACATTGGGGGATGTTACCGGTTTTCTTATGAAAACCGGCATTGGGATTCCTTAAGTGAGTCAGTCAACATGTTTGATTTAAGTGAAACCTATCCGATTGCCATTGCCACGGATTTGCAGCAGGACGAGACGCTTTATGTCATCAGTGGCATCAATAAGGAAGGCACAGAAGGAACATTCAGCATTTCCCATGATGGGGGAAAGACCTATACGCGTGAGATGATTCCCTGTTTTGTGCACGGTAATCTGAACGGCAGAGGAACCGGTTACCGCCTGGTGCAGAATCCGAAGGATAAAACAACGTTTTATTTTGCTTCCCAGAAGGATGGTCTGTTATGGACCGGTGACTATGGAAAAACCTGGGAGAAAACGGACATCTGCGGTGAGAGAAATCTTTCGAATGTCTGGTGTGCACCGGATGGACAGACACTTGTGGTTGGAACTGCAGGCATTACGACCGGAACGAAGGAATGCAGGGGTCACAGTCTGTATGTTTCCTACGATGCAGGAGCACATTTTGAACCCCTGATGGAGCCTGAGAACATTTCCATTCCTGAATCCAAATGGAACGGCTATGTGGCACACCGCTATGATTACGATGGCACTTACCTGTACTATACCATGAATTACACCGGAGCCCATTCCTATATTGTGGATATGGGTTACAGCTGTGACTGCGGCGATCTGCTTGGCGGCCGCGTGCTACGTTATTCCTTTGATGAAAAGGGAAGGATTGCTTCCTGTGAAGATATTACCCCGATGGAATATGCGTTAAAGACAGAGCGTGGGACGTATGCGCCTGGAACCGTGTTAACGTATGGTTTTGGCGGGATTTCAAGCTGCCCGAAGGAACCGGGACTGCTGGCATTAAGTACGCTTTGCCGTGAAGAGGGGGATATGGTTTATCTTTCGAGAGACCATGGTTCTACCTGGCAGGTGGTATTATACGATCTTGAGATCGGAAATCTGCATTTTCACACTTCTTATATGAAGCCGGAATATAATGGAAAGGAATCCCTGCTGCACTGGCTGAGTGATATCAGGATTAATCCGTTTGACCCGGATGAGGTATGGTTTAACAGCGGAACAGGAGTGTTCGTTTGCCATAACTTTACATCAGAGCAGAGAAGCTTTGAGGACTGCTGTGACGGAATCGAAGAGACGGTTCATTTAAATGTATACAGTCCGGTGGATGGACCGGTTAAGGTACTGGATATTCTGGGAGACCTTGGCGGCTTCGCTTTTGAAGATCCGGATACGCCGTGTGCCAATTCCTTTGCGGATGCAGACGGAAACCGGTATATTACCTGTATCAATGCGGACTTTTCAGATGAACATCCGGAATATGTCATTGTAACACCGCGGGGTAACTGGAAGGGCAAAACAAAGGGCGGACTGATCCTTTCGAAGGATTACGGGAAGACCTTTGAACGTCTCTCGTTACCGTTTGGGATATCGGACTACCTAGATGAACGCTTCCGGGAGATTGAATGTCCGAATGTAAATTCCGGATGGGTGGCAATGGCGTCGGATACAGAAACGATCTGCTATGGCGTGGCAGAGGGAATTGATTTATATATGAAAGGGATCCTCGTAAGCCATGATCAGGGGGCTCATTTCCACAAGGCACAGATCTTTGGCTATGGAAAAGATGGGATTGCCGACAGGGAGCAGACAAATGAAGCCATTCATCTGAAAATCTATGCAGACCGTGTGAATCCTTTGGTTTTTTACGGATTTGCGGATGGATTTTCCATTTACTTAAGTACCGATGGCGGCGATCATTTTTACCAGATCAGCAGGCCGCTCTGTGAAGGAACCGTGCTTGGGCTGATCGACTGTGCGAATAAAACGGAGATCCGCGGGGATGCCGGCAAGGAAGGTGTCTTTTACTGTGCAATGGGTAAGTACGGACTTTACCGCCTAAAGGTGAATCCGGAAACAAAGGAGATTCAGTTTGCACGTCTGACGAAAGAGGGAGAAAGCGTCTTCCGTATGGGACTGGGGGTACTTCCGGGACAGGATTACCGCACCGGTAACAAGGCACTCTATATCTGCGGAATCATTGAGGAACAGTATGGCTTTTTCCGGTCCTTTGATGAGGGTAAGACGTGGGAGAAGCTGAACAACGATGCACAGCAGTTCGGAGACATCAACAGTATGGACGGCGACAGCAGAGAGCCGTATGTATTCTATATTGCGACCGGATCCTTTGGAGTAAAATATGGAAAACCGAAAGCCTGAGAAAAAGAAACTCCTGACAGGGGATACCCTGCCGTATCTGGGAGATACGCTGACACTTACCGTGGTGCGTGAGGATCGTAAGAGCGGGCGGATAAAGCGTGTGATGAACCGGCTTATTATGACCGTTCCCTATGAGGCGGATGTTTCTTTCCGTGCCCGGCTTTTGGACAAATGGTTCCGGAAGGAGGCACTTGCCGTCCTCACGGAGAAAGCGGAAGAGTACGCAAAGTTTTATGGCGTTTCTTTTACCAAAATCTATATCAAGGATCAGAAAAGCTGCTGGGGAAGCTGCAGCTCGAAGGGAAACATTAATTTTAACTGGCGTATCCTGTTAGCACCGGAGCCGGTATGCGATTATATTGTGATCCATGAGATCTGTCACAGGCTTGAAATGAACCACTCACCGGAGTATTGGAAGCTGGTGGAGCGGCTCTGTCCGGGACACAGGCAGTACCGTAAATGGTTAAAGGATCATATTTACGAGCTTTATCCTTTTTAAGTAAAAAGGAAGTCGGGAATAGTTCTCTTTCAGAGGATAATTTTACAATAAGTAGTCATATTTAAAATACCTCTCCACATACATTTTATTAAATGTGCGAGAGGTATTTTTATGGAATTGAATACGAACAGGGAATATGATTTATACAACGATATCAAGCAGCGCTGCAAGGGCGAGATTTACATTGGAGTGGTCGGTCCTGTGCGCACCGGAAAGTCCACATTTATCAAGCGGTTTATGGAAGAAATGGTGCTTCCGAATATGTCCGATGAATTTGAAAAGGAGCGTGCAGTAGATGAACTTCCACAGAGTGCCGGGGGAAAAACCGTAACCACGACAGAACCAAAGTTTATTCCAAAAGAAGCTGCCAGAATCAAGATTCAGGAGGGTATGGAGGCCAGTGTGCGCCTCATCGACTGTGTCGGTTATATGGTAGAGGGCGCGGCAGGGCACATGGAGGACAGTGCGGAGCGCATGGTGAAAACACCCTGGGCCAAAGAAGAAATACCTTTTACCAAGGCGGCAGAGATCGGGACCAGAAAGGTCATTCAGGATCATTCCACGATTGGAATTGTCGTGACCTGTGATGGAAGCTTTGGTGAAATCGAACGGGAAAACTACATAAAAGCAGAGGAACAGACCATTAAGGAACTGAAAAAGTTAAAGAAGCCGTTCGTGGTTCTGATGAACACGGTAAAACCCTATGGTGAGGAAGTAAGGCAGCTGTCGAAGGAGCTGGCTGAAAAGTATCATGTTACGGTTGTTCCTGTTAACTGTAAGCAGCTTGGCAAGGAAGACATTTTGCAGATCTTTGAAAAGGTGCTCTGTGAATTCCCGATCAGCTCGATGGAATTTTATCTGCCTAAATGGGTGAACATGCTTCCTGTGGATTATCCGCTTAAGGCAGACCTTGTTAATCAGATCAGGGAGCTTATGGATCAGTATGAAACCATTAAGGACGCCAGGGAGAATGAGGTCAATCTGGAGAGCGAATATGTCACCGCAAGCAAAATGGATGGAATTGATCTGGCCAGCGGCTGTGTGCGGATCTGGGTACAGATCGGAGACAATTACTATTATCAGATGCTCAGTGAAATGGTGGATGAACCGATTCAGAATGAATATCAGCTGCTATCGTCCCTTAAGGATATGGCAAAGATGAAAAAGGAATACCGGAAGGTCATTCATGCCATGGATGCGGTGCGGAATAACGGCTATGGCGTGGTATCTCCGGAGCGGTCCGAGATCCGCCTGGATAAGCCGGAGGTTATTCGGCATGGCAATAAGTATGGGGTCAGGATCCATGCGGAAAGTCCGAGCATTCATCTGATTAAGGCCAACATCGAAACAGAGATTTCACCGATTGTCGGAAGCGAAAGCCAGGCGAATGATCTGATTAAATTTATTGAGACAGAGAGCGGTCAGGGAGACGGTATCTGGGAAACCAATATCTTTGGGAAGTCGGTGGAGCAGCTGGTATATGATGGGATCAACAGCAAGATTGCCATGATCGGAAATGAAAGCCAGCTAAAGCTTCAGGAAACCATGCAGAAGATTGTGAACGAATCCAACGGAGGTATGGTTTGCATTATTATTTAAAATCAATTATCTGAAATCAGAAGCTTACCTCTGTTCATTTTCTCATAATTTTGATATACTTGAATGGTGCAGGACTTCCTGCACCATTTATCATGATCTGGAAAGTAATCAATTGAAACGTAATTATGAAACACAATCAATTGAAAAGCAATTATGAAATGATATTAATTGAAAAAGAGAGGGTATGCAATGAATCAGGTATATGAGAAGGTTACAAGGTGCTATGAAAGTATTAAGGACAAGATCCCGTTTACGCCAAGGGTTGCATTAGTGCTTGGGTCAGGGCTAGGTAATTATGCAGACACGATGGAAGTAAAGGGAGAAATTGATTATAAGGAAATCAAAGATTTTCCGGTGTCTACCGTACCGGGACATGCCGGTAAATTTATTTTCGGCTATGTGAAGGGGGTTCCTGTGGTATGTATGAAGGGACGGGTTCATTACTATGAAGGATATTCCATATCGGATGTGGTTCTGCCAACCCGTCTGATGAAAATGATGGGAGCAGAGGTTTTATTTCTTACAAACGCTTCAGGTGGAATCAATTGGGATTTCCGGGCAGGAGACTTTATGCTGATTACCGATCACATATCCTGCTTTGCACCGAATCCGCTGATCGGACCGAATGCGGACGAGTTCGGGGTACGGTTCCCGGATATGACCAGTGTTTATGATGAAGATTTACAGGCGATTATCCGCAATAAGGCAAAGGAACAGAGGATTGATTTAAAAGAGGGCATTTATGTCCAGCTTACCGGGCCTTCCTTTGAATCTCCGGCAGAAATCCGTATGCTGCGGACGCTTGGTGCGGATGCGGTAGGCATGAGTACCGTAGTGGAAGCCATTGTGGCAAACCATATGGGGATGAAGATCTGTGGAATTTCCTGTGTCTGCAATCCGGCAGCCGGAATGAATGAACAGCCGCTGACCCATGAGGAGGTACAGGAAGCCTCTGCCAAGGCAGCACCGTTGTTTGAACAGCTCGTTACCGAAAGTATTGCAGCATTTTAGGGAAAAGGAGGAAGGGCTATGTTTCATCTGGAGAGCATTCCTGTTACCGATCTGATTATTTCCGCCATGGAGGCAAGAAAGAAGGCCTATGCGCCGTATTCGGGCTATATGGTAGGAGCGGCACTTCTTACGAATGATCTGCGGATTTATACCGGCTGTAATATTGAGAATGCTGCATTTACACCGGGGATTTGTGCAGAACGATGTGCGATCAGTAAGGCAGTCAGTGAAGGAAGCTTGAAATTCAAGGCGATTGCTATTGCCGGAAGTCCGAAGGGAGAGGCACTTACCCGGTATTCTTATCCATGTGGTGTCTGCAGGCAGGTAATGCGCGAATTTGTTAAGCCGAATGATTTTTTCATCATTGTGGCAAAGAGTGTGGAGGAGTATCAGGTCTTTACTTTAGAACAGCTCCTTCCGGAGAGCTTTGGAGGCGAACAGTTATCTGTTTAAAGTAGTTAAGAAAAGAGGGTTTCGATGAAATTACGTTTTTTTAATGCAAGAATCCTTTCCATGGAGGAAGGAATGGAAATTACGATGGGAGAGGTCTGGACAGAGGGAACACGGATTCTGTATGCCGGACCATCTGCCGCAAAGCAGGAAATCTGTCGGAATCTGCAAAGAGAAGACATCGAATTTAACCGTGAAATCGACTGTGACGGAGATTTGTTAATGCCGGGCTTTAAGAATGCCCATACACATTCCGGCATGACGGCACTGCGTTCCTATGCCGATGACCTGCCACTTAATGAATGGCTCAATGAACAGATCTTTCCGGTGGAAGCAAAGATGACGCCGGAGGATATTTATGAATTAAGCAGGCTTGCCATACTGGAATATCTGACAAGTGGCGTGACAGCCGTGTTTGATATGTATCTTACACCGGAGAGTATTGCAAAGTCCTTTGAAGATATGGGGATGCGATGCGTACAGGTGAGCGCACTGAATAATTTCAGCCAGTCCCTTAAGCTGATGGAGGAAATGTATCAGAAACTGAATCAGCCCGGGAGCCTTAATTCTTATTTTCTGGGATTTCATGCGGAATATACCTGCAGCCGGGAATTGCTGGAACAGGTGGCTTCCCTGGCACAGAAATATCAGGCACCGGTCTTTACCCACCTTGCAGAAACTGAAGCCGAAGTGGAGGGCTGTAAGGAGCGTTATGGCATGACCCCGCTTGCTTTTCTTGATTCCATTCATATGTTTGACTATGGTGGTGGAATTTATCATGGAGTGCATATGACGGAAGAAGATCTCCGGATTATGAAAAAACGCGGACTCTGTATTGTGACGAATCCGGCATCCAATCTGAAGCTGGCAAGCGGTATTGCACCGGTTACAGAATATTTGAAGCTTGGAATTCCGGTTGCAATCGGAACAGATGGACCTGCCAGCAATAACTGTCTTGATATGTTCCGGGAGATGTTTCTGGTAACCGGGCTTGCAAAGGTCAGGGAAATGGACGCTTCTGCGGTAGATGCAAAAGAAGTATTGAAAATGGCAACGGTAAATGGAGCGCATGCCATGGGACTTAAGGATTGTGATGTGTTAGCAGCAGGAAAATATGCCGATATGATCCGGATTGACTTAAAACAGCCCAATATGCAGCCGATTCACAATATCTGCAAGAATCTTGTATACAGTGGAAGCAAAGCTAATGTAAAGATGACAATGGTAAATGGAAAGATTCTGTATGAAAACGGAGTTTTTGCGGAAGAACTGCAGGCTGGAAAAATTTATCAGACATGTGAGGAAATTACCCGTAAGCTTTGTGATCACTAACATAGATATACAGAATATGAATAATTACAGAATATCTTTGATTTTGCAGCGATTTGTGGTACAATATGCAAGGATATTCAGAATTGATATTATATGCATAATGAAACCGGAGGGGTATTCCATGAAAAAAGAGACAAAAGAAGAATTCAGACAGTTGATTGAAGAACGAATTAAAAACAGAGAACGGGTTGGCTTTTTTAATTCTATTAAGACCAAAATCGTATTTCTTGTATTTGTAGTTGTCATTTTAACAGCAGTGATCTGTCTGATCCCATCCATTCCCAAGGCCTATATGTTTGCCGCATTACTTTTATTTCTGATTGCGGCATATTTCCTGATTGCCATGTTCGTGGATCCGATTATCCGGATTTCTAGAAATGTCGGTGCAATGGCAGATATGGACTTCCGTGATGACGGTGTTCTTAATCTTCTCGGAAAAAAGAAAGATGAAGTCGGTGTTATGGCGCGTGCCTTAATCCGTATGCGTAAGGAAATGAAAACCACCATTGAGAAGATTCGTACCGGAAGCGGTGAACTGTATGATGCAGCGCAGTCCATGAACAAATTGGCTTCCCAGACCGCAGAATCCGTAGAGCAGGTCGATAAGGCAATCTCTGAAATCGCACAGGGAGCAACCTCCCAGGCACAGGAGACACAGACCGCTACCGAGAATGTTATTCTGATGGGAAATATGATTGAAGAAACCAATAATGAGATTGAAGATCTCCGTAACAGTGCAAGAGCCATGCGTTCTGCTGGTGAGAATGCCATGAAGATTCTCGATGAACTGAATAAAATCAACCAGCAGACCAAGGATGCAATCTCTGTGATTTATGAACAGACTAATACCACGAATACCTCTGCCATGAAGATTAAGGAAGCAACCGATATCATTACCGATATTGCAGAAGAAACAAACCTTCTTTCTTTAAATGCTTCGATTGAGGCAGCGCGTGCGGGAGAACAGGGAAGAGGCTTTGCAGTTGTCGCATCCCAGATCCAGAAGCTTGCGGAGCAGTCCAATGAATCTGCAAGACAGATTGCATTAATTATTGATGAACTGATTTCTGATTCTGAAAAATCCGTAGAGACCATGGAGGAAGTGAAGGAAGTCATTGGAAAGCAGGATGAATATGTATCTAATACGGAATCCTCCTTCCGTGATGTCAATGACGGCATTGCCAAGTCCATTGATGGAATCCGTACCATTGCTGCAAAGACAAAGGATCTGGATGGCGCAAGAGTGAAGGTCGTGGATGTTGTCCAGAACCTGACGGCAATTGCAGAAGAAAATGCTGCAAGTACGGAAGAAACCTCTGCATCTGCGGCAGAAGTTGGAAACACGATTGGAAATGTTGCGCAGGAAGCAAAGCATCTGAATGTGATTGCGAATGACCTCGAGGAGAATATCAAAGTCTTTGTTATGGACTAAGGCCGGAATGGAAACATAAGAATTAGCGAACCTGATAAAAGCTGTGGAAAGAATTGCTTTTCACAGCTTTTTACTTAGGAATCATTACAGAAGATTTGGGAGTAGGGAAGTTATGGAATATGTGATTTTTGCAGCAGCGCTTTTAGGTATTCTGATTCTGCTTTTCTTAAAAGGCTTATACGATTACCGTCAGGAACAGAAACGGTTCCGAAAGCGTCTGCATACGGATTATGGTAAGAAGCTGGAACGGGAATACAGACCGGAGTGGTTTACGCATATCTGTCGTTATTCGGATAAACATGCCGGAGAATTTCCGATTGATGAAATTACCTGGTGCGATCTGAATATGGATGAGGTGTTTAAGCAGATGAACTATACCTATTCTTCCGCAGGTGAGGAGTATCTGTATTATCTGCTGCGTAATCCGCAGCTTGAGGAAACATATCTTGTTCATATGGAAGAGGTGATCCGCTATTTTGACACCCATATGGAAGAACGGGAAGAGCTGCAGTTTATTTTTTCGAAGCTTGGCAAGATAGGCAAATTTTCCATTTATGATTATCTGGATTATCTCGATGATCTTGGAGAGCGGAGCAATCGGAAGCATTATCTGGCTTTGCTTCTGATGCTTATCTCAATCGGAATTATGGTTGTGAACTTTTCAGTGGGAATTCTTGCTTTGCTTGCAGTCGTGATCTATAACAATGTCACGTACTTTGGCATGAAAAAGGAAATTGAACCGTATATTACAAGCTTTGCTTATATCTTCCGGCTGCTTAATATTTATCCGGAGTTCAAAAAGCACAGGGCGGAGTGTTTGGGAGAAGAATTCGAGGAGATGGAACTGGCGTTTCGGCAGATGGACAGATTTCAGCGAGGCTCCGGAATTGTCATGAGCGGAACGAGGGCAGGCGGAAGCGGAAGTCCGTTGGATATGCTTATGGATTTCTTTCGGATGGGATTTCATATCGATCTGATCAAATTTAACCAGATGCTCGGTGAAGTGCGCAGGCACCTGGACGCAGTGGATACGTTTCTTACTCATTATGGTTATATTGAAAGCTGTATTGCGATCGGAGAGTACAGAGCTTATTTGGGAGACTTCTGTGTTCCTTCCTTTCATGAGGAAAGAAGAATCCGGATGGTGGATGGTTATCATCCGATGCTGACTGACCCGGTCAGAAACACTTTTGAGACCAGAAAGGGTATGCTGATTACCGGTTCGAATGCTTCCGGTAAGTCGACCTTCTTAAAAACGGTTGCAATAAATGCCCTTCTGGCACAGAGCATTCATACCTGTCTGGCGGGCGAATTTGAAACCTGCTTTTTCCGTATCTGTTCTTCCATGTCCTTAAAGGATGATGTGCTGCATGGGGAAAGCTACTATATGGTGGAAATCAAGTCCATTAAGAGAATACTGGATCTCATAGCACATAAGGAATACAGGGTGTTGTGCTTCGTGGATGAGGTGCTTCGCGGAACAAATACTGTAGAACGGATTGCCGCTTCTTCCCAGATCTTAAAAAGCCTGAATTCAGAAAACAGTATGTGCTTTGTGGCCACCCATGATATTGAGCTGACAAGTCTTTTGGAAGACCGGTATGAGAATTATCATTTCAGGGAAGAGGTTACGGATGGAGATGTTACCTTCAGCTATCAGCTGTTACCCGGAAAGGCAACGACGAGAAATGCAATCCGTCTGTTATCCATCATGGGTTATCAGGAGAATATCATTCAGAAAGCCGAGCAGATGGCATTGGAATTCGTACGAAACTCCCACTGGCAGATGCTTGACTAAGAATAGGCGAAATGATAAAATATGATACAGTATTTGAAGAAAGGTCTTGGTAGGAATATGAACAATCTGATTGCATTTGTGAATGAATTTTTATCATATTTACTTGTGATGGTGATTATTGTGGCTCTCTGCGGGGTTGCGATTTTTATTGGAACGACCTTACGGAAACGTAAAGATAAGCAGGAAGCAGAAGCTGCGAAGGAAGCAACGGATAACGCATCATAAGCTGTTACACAGTACGAAGGGTCCGCTTACGCGGGCCTTTTTTGATTTATAGGAATGCTGCGCAATCCTACAAATCAAAACGCTCCGCGAGGATGCGACTGATGTGCAGATGAATTATGCAAGCTAAAGCTTGCGCACATCAGCGCGCAAAGAGTTGTCAGGCAACTCTTTGATGTAAAGCGATACCTGTGTACTTAATGAGGACAAGTCAAAGATGCAGTCCGAATTTAGTACAGCAGGTAATGTAGAGTACGTGAAAGAAGGAATTCATTAAAAAATGGCAAAGGGTAGCAATCAGAAACTGAAAATGTTATATCTGCTCAAAATTCTGTCGGAGAAAACAGATGAATCCCACTGTCTTTCAGCGCAGGAGCTTATCGGTGAGCTGCAGAAGTATGAGGTAAGCGCGGAGCGTAAGAGCATTTACAATGACATCGAATGTCTTACGGATTTTGGATATGACATTGTGAATAAAAAGGCGAAAACAGGAGGCGGTTATTACCTGGCGAGCCGTGAATTTGAGCTGCCGGAATTAAAGCTTTTAGTAGATGCAGTGCAGTCTTCACGCTTTATCACCCAGAAGAAGTCAAGAGAGCTTATTCATAAGATCGAGACGCTTGCCGGTCCCTATGAAGCGAAGAAGCTGCAGCGTCAGGTCTTTGTGGCAAGCCGCATTAAAACGGAGAACGAAAGTATTTATTATAATGTGGATCACATTCATAATGCGATTCAGGACAATGTACCGATTTCTTTTATCTACATGGAATGGAATGCGAAGAAGGAATTTGTCCCGCGGCATAACGGTAAGGAATACCGGGTGAGTCCCTGGGCACTGACCTGGAAGGAAGAAAATTATTATCTTATTGCGTTTGATGATGAAGAAGAGAAGATCAAGCATTTCCGTGTCGATAAGATGAACCGGATCCGGGAGCTTGAAGGTCAGGTGAGAAAGGGTTCGGAGGAATTCAGAAAGTTCGATATTGCCGAGTATACGAACCAGTCATTCGGGATGTTTGGAGGAGAGACACAGTGGGTTACGCTGCAGCTGTCCGATACACTGTCCGGTGTCCTTTTTGACCGGTTTGGAAAGGAAATTGATGTGCGGAAGATATCGGAGGATGAAATTTCAGCAAGAATTTCAGTTTGTGTCAGTCCCCAGTTTTTTGGATGGCTCACAGGGCTTGGAAGCCGGATTAAGATTACCGCACCAGCTGATGTGACAAGGCAGTATCAGGAGTTTTTACGTGAAATTCTGAACCGGTATGAAATATAGTTCTTGACGAAATATGGATGTTCTTCTGAATTAAAGTGGAAGAATTCATATCCTGCATTGACAAGGAAGATACAATTTAATATACTAGATATTGATATCGCTATTCGAAAGTAATACTAGATATTGGTAGCCGTACTGGAACGATCAGACTGTGGTTTTACGAATGGGGATCTGAACAGCTACGGTTTTGTTAAGAAACATAAGAGTAATATTATGAAACAGTATCAAATAAATGGATGGAGGGGTTGTCATGAGTAGTATGGATGAGAAAAAAGAAGCTGCAGGCTATGGGGAGAAGTTTAGACCGGAGCGGGATGTTAAGGTAATCAAGAAGGATGGAAGCCTGGAAAGCTTTAATGTACAGAAGGTCATTGATGCAGTAGGAAAGAGTGCTTACCGTGCTCTGACTAAATTTACAGAGGATGAAAAGAAGCATATCTGTCAGTATGTCATTGATAAGGTGAATGAGCTGGAGCAGGATCAGATCCCGATTCCGATTATGCATAATATTGTGGAGAGCGCTCTTGAAGATGTGAAGCCCATCGTTGCCAAAAGCTATCGTGATTACCGGAACTATAAGCAGGATTTTGTCCGCATGATGGATGATGTGTATAAAAAGAGCCAGTCCATTATGTATGTTGGTGACAAGGAAAATGCCAATACCGACAGTGCCCTTGTTTCCACGAAGAGAAGTCTGATTTTCAATCAGTTTAACAAGGAATTATATCAGAAGTTTTTTATGACCACAGAGGAGATTCAGGCATGCCGTGACGGCTATATTTATGTGCATGATATGTCTGCACGCCGCGATACCATGAACTGCTGTCTTTTTGACGTGGCAAATGTACTGACCGGCGGCTTTGAAATGGGAAATATCTGGTACAATGAGCCGAAGACCCTGGATGTTGCCTTTGACGTAATCGGTGATATTGTATTGAGCGCAGCAAGCCAGCAGTACGGCGGTTTTACTGTGCCGGAGGTAGATAAGATTTTAGAGCCCTATGCAGAGAAAACCTATCAGAAGAGTCTGAAGAAATATCTGAATCTTGGAATTGACCAGCAGACTGCAGAGGCAGAAGCGTATGCTGATGTGAAGCGGGAATTTGAGCAGGGCTTCCAGGGATGGGAGTATAAGTTCAATACGGTGGCAAGCTCCCGTGGGGATTACCCGTTTATCACAGTTACTGCAGGAATCGGTACCGGACGTTTCGCCCGTCTTGCAACGATTTCCCTTTTAAATGTACGACGCAGGGGACAGGGTAAGAAGGACTGCAAGAAGCCGGTTCTGTTCCCGAAGATTGTTTTTTTATATGATGAAAACCTGCATGGCCCCGGCAAGGAGCTTGAGGATGTATTTGAGGCCGGAGTAAAGTGCTCCGCGAAGACCATGTATCCGGACTGGTTATCCCTCACCGGAAAGGGTTATATTGCGAGCATGTATAAGAGATATGGCAAGGTCATTTCCCCGATGGGATGCCGTGCGTTTCTTTCTCCCTGGTATGTAAGAGGCGGCATGCATCCGGCAGATGATCAGGATGAGCCTGTTTTCGTCGGACGTTTTAACATTGGTGCCGTATCCCTTCATTTACCCATGATTCTGGCAAAGTCCAGACAGGAAAGCAGGGACTTCTATGAAGTGCTGGATTATTATTTAAATCTGATCCGTCAGCTTCATATCCGTACCTATGCATATCTTGGAGAAATGCGTGCTTCCACCAATCCGCTTGCTTACTGTGAGGGTGGTTTTCTGGGAGGACATTTAAAGCTTACGGATAAGATCAAGCCGATTTTAAAGTCTGCAACTGCCAGCTTTGGTATTACAGCATTTAACGAATTGCAGGAATTATATAACGGCAAGTCCCTTGTTGAGGACGGACAGTTTGCATTAGAGGTTCTCGAGCATATCAACCAGAAGATCAATGAGTATAAAGAAGAGGATGGCAATCTTTATGCAATTTATGGAACACCTGCAGAGAGCCTGTGCGGCTTACAGGTAAAGCAGTTCCGTGCAAAATACGGAATTATTGAAGGGGTATCCGACAGGGAGTATGTTTCCAACAGCTTCCACTGTCATGTATCCGAGGATATTACACCGATTGAGAAGCAGGATCTGGAATATCGTTTCTGGGAGCTGAGTAATGGTGGTAAAATCCAGTATGTAAAATACCCGATTGATTATAATATCGAAGCAATTAAAACTCTGATCCGCCGTGCTATGGATATGGGATTCTATGAGGGTGTCAATCTTTCTTTAGCTTACTGTGATGACTGTGGGCATCAGGAACTGGAAATGGATGTCTGCCCGAAGTGTGGAAGCCGGAACTTAACCAAGATTGAACGTATGAATGGTTACCTTTCCTATTCCAGAGTGCATGGAGATACTCGTCTGAATGAAGCAAAAATGGCAGAAATTGCAGAAAGGAAGAGTATGTAGGGGATGAGATATCACAATATTACCAAGGATGATATGTTAAACGGTGACGGACTGCGTGTCGTTTTGTGGGTTGCAGGCTGTTCCCACTGCTGTAAGGAATGCCAGAATCCTGTTACCTGGGATCCGGCAGGCGGACTGTTGTTTGATGATGCTGCCAAACAGGAAATTTTTGATCAGCTGGATAAGTCCTATATTTCCGGGATTACCTTTTCCGGAGGGGATCCGCTTCATGCAGCAAACCGTCTGGATGTGCGCAACCTGATGGCAGAAATCAAGGAGAAATATCCGGATAAAACGATCTGGTTATATACAGGGGATTCCTGGGAGAATATTCTTCACTATGCGATTATGCAGTATGTGGATGTTTTGGTAGATGGAGAATTTCAGGTAGATAAAAAGGATGTCAAGCTCCTGTGGAAAGGAAGCAGCAACCAGCGTGTGATTGATGTACAGAAGTCCCTGAAGCAGACGGATCCGATGATACCGGTTTTGCACTGCAGAGATTATGCATAAGTACAAAAGCTGCATTTGAAGCTAAGCAATATATGGGTATAAAGAAACCTGGCTGTAAGATGAAAAAGTGTCGTCGTATGAATGGCACAGCAAGATATATGAAAGCGAAAAGGAAATAAATCCATGGAAACAATCAAAATCAAATATTTTAATGACAAGCTGGAAAAACTCGCCTATATAGATGGAAAATCGGACTGGATTGATCTGCGTGCCGCCGAGGATGTGGATCTTAAACAGGGTGAATTCAAGCTGATACCGTTAGGAGTTGCCATGCAGCTTCCGAAAGGATATGAAGCACATATTGTTCCAAGAAGCTCAACCTTTAAGAATTTTGGAATTATCCAGACCAATCATCAGGGTGTGGTAGACTGTTCTTACTGCGGAGATAACGATCAGTGGTTTATGCCGGCCCTGGCTGTCCGGGATACGCATATTTCCTTTAACGACCGGATCTGCCAGTTCCGTATCATGGAGAACCAGCCGAAGATAGCTTTTGATGAAGTAGTATCCTTAAGCAGTACGGATCGCGGTGGCTTCGGAAGCACCGGAAAGCAGTAAACGCAAGCAGCTTTGGAAGCACCGGAAAGCAGTAGACTTAAGCGGCTTTGGAAACACGGACGGGCATTCACAAAAGGCAATTTTGTATGGCTTTGAATGGTTACGCATAAAATAACTCCTTTTACCTCATAATGGTACTAAACCGGAATGAGCGTGGAAGGAGTTTTTTATGTGTGAAAAAATGAGTGCGGTTCTTTCAGAAAATATGAATTATCTGAATGATCAATTGAAAGTCAATCAGAATTTTGACGTGGTATACAGGGTAATCCGTATTGGAGAAAGAGAAGCCTGTATGTACTTTATTGATGGCTTTTGCAAGGATGAACTGATGCAGAAAATGCTTCAGTATTTTATGGATATGAAGGAAGAGGATCTGCCGGAAAATGCACATGAAATGTCAAAAAAGAAGATTCCCTATGTGGAGGTTGATCTGAATTCAGAATGGAAGGAGATTATCTATTTTATTCTTTCCGGAGTATTTGCTTTATTTATTGATGGCTATGAGGAATGCCTTTTAATTGATTCCAGAAGCTATCCGGCGCGAAGTGTATCAGAACCGGAAAAGGACAAAACGCTCCGGGGCTCCAAAGACGGGTTCGTGGAAACCGTTGTTTTTAACACTGCACTGATCCGTAGAAGAATACGGAGCACAGATCTTCGCATGGAAATTATGAAGGCCGGGAAAAGCTCGCAGACGGACATTGTCCTGTGCTATATGAACGACCGGGTGGATCATGATTTTTTAAATGATATCAAGAATAAAATCAGTCACATTCATGCGGATGCCTTAACGATGAATCAGGAAAGCCTTGCGGAATGCTTATATAAAAAGCGGTGGATCAATCCGTTTCCTAAATTCAAATTTACCGAACGGCCGGATACTGCGGCGGCACAGATTCTGGAAGGGGATGTGGTCATACTGGTGGACAATTCACCATCAGCCATGATTACTCCAACATCCGTATTTGATGTAATAGAAGAGGCTGATGATTATTATTTCCCACCGATTACCGGAACGTATCTTCGGATTGCCAGAATGATTATTGCCATTTTGACGTATTTCTGGACACCGACCTTTTTACTGCTGATGCAGTATCCACAGTGGATTCCTCACGGATTTGAATTTATTGCAGTACAGGGAGATATTAATATTCCTCTGATCTGGCAGTTCCTGATGCTGGAGCTGGCGATTGACGGACTGCGGCTTGCAGCCGTAAATACTCCCAATATGTTAAGCACGCCCTTAAGTGTGATGGCGGCGCTTGTCCTGGGGGAGTTCTCGGTAAACAGCGGCTGGTTTAATTCCGAGGTCATGCTTTATATGGCATTTGTTGCGATTGCAAGCTATTCCCAGGCCAGCTATGAGCTTGGCTATGCAGTGAAATTTATGAGAATGATTAATCTTGTTATGACAGCTATCTTTGGTGTCTTTGGATATATCACAGCCGTAATCTTCTGTGTGGTTGTATTATTTTCCAACCAGACCATTGCAAAAAAGAGCTATATGTATCCTTTGTTTCCCTTTAACGGAAGAGCACTGTCACGTGTACTGTTCCGGCACCGGCTGCCGGGATCACGGTAAAATGCACTCAGCAAGGTTATTTCGAGCTGAGTGCGAACCATACAGAAGAGGGCTTACAGGCAGTTTGTCTTATAACAAAGGCTGCCTGTTTTTTTGTCTGTAAATATTGCTTTTACAGGAGCACAGGATAATTTTTTATGAATGGTCCTTGACATGATGTGAATGTTTCTGTATAATAGGAAACAGATGTTGCGAAACAAATGTTTCTTAATAAAAATTTCAAAATGGGAATGTTTCCAAACCGAAGGGAGAATGGGAGATGCCACCGAAATGTAAATTTACGAAAGAAGAAATCATACAGGCCGCATTCGAAATGGTGCGGACAGAAGGGTTTTCCGAGCTTACGGCAAGAGCACTTGGGGGAAGGCTCGGTTCCTCGCCGAAACCAATTTTCAGTATCTTTACCAGTATGGAAGAGGTGCAGGAGGAAGTGATTGGGGCAGCGAAGAGGCTGTATGCAGAATATGTGGAGAGAGGACTTAGGGAAACACCTGCATTCCGTGGCGTTGGTACACAGTATATTCTCTTTGCCATCCGAGAGCCGAAGCTGTTTCAGATTCTCTTTATGAAGGAGCAGGGGGAGATTCTGGATGTCCGGCATGTACTTCCTGTGATCGATGACAATTATGAAAAAATACTTTCTTCCCTGATGGAGGGATATCAGCTTGAGGAAGCGGTGGCAGAGAGAATTTACCGGCATTTATGGATTTATTCACATGGAATTGCCGCATTGTGTGCAACGAAGATGTGCCGGTTTACGAAAGAAGAAATTGAACAGATGATGGCAGAGGTCTTTAGGGGACTGCTCATTCAGGAATTAAAGGGGGAAAAGCATGATTAAAGCCAGAGAAATCAATAAATTTTATGGAAGTGGGGAAAGCCGCTTTCAGGTTTTGAAAAATATCAGTCTGACGATTGAGGATGGAGATTTCGTTGTGATTCTGGGAGCATCGGGATCCGGCAAGTCCACATTACTGAATGTATTATCGGGACTCGAACGGGCAGAAAGCGGTCAGATTTTTTATGATGATACCGAAATCACAGGACTTACGGACAAGGAGCTGACGGCCTTCCGGAGAAAGAAGATCGGTTTTATTTTTCAGCAGTATTATCTCCTGCAGAACATGAATGTAGGCAAAAATGTGAAGATGGGAGCAGATCTTGCCGTAAACAGCGATTATAAAGCCATTCTTAAAGAAGTTGGACTGGAAAACAAGCTTTACAAATTCCCCAGCGAATTGTCGGGTGGGGAACAGCAGCGTGTATCGGTTGCCAGAGCACTTGCCAAAAGACCGGAGGTTTTATTTTTGGACGAACCTACGGGTGCCCTGGATGAAGATACCGGACGGCAGGTTCTGCAGTATATCAGTGAATTGCAGAAGGAATACGGATTCACGATTATCATGGTAACGCATAATCTGAATATTGCGGAAATGGCGAAAACTGTGATCCGGATGAACAATGGGAAGGTGTCGGAGGTCTATACGACGCAGACACAGAAAACCGCATATGAGATAGGATGGTGAGTCTGGATGATTGGAATGAAAGATCTGGGTAAGCTGGCTGCAATCACGGTGGTAACTCTTTGTGCTGCGTTTGTATGCACTATCTTTTTAAACTACAAAATGGATCTGCCGGCAATCAGGGAAATAATCACCGCATATCAGGAAATTGTGTTTTATGAGGCACAGATGGGAACCGCTAAGGTTGTTGTTGGGGTGAGCGGCGGTTGTCTGATCATTACCACAGTAATTCTGTTGGTCTTTTATATTAAGAATTATATTGATACACATGGAAAAGAGCTTGGAATTCTGAAGGCGCTTGGCTATTCCCGGTTACATATTGCAAAAAGCTTCTGGGTGTTTGGCTTCAGTGTGCTTGCAGGAGCAGGGATCGGATTTGGGGCTGCATGGCTTTACCTGCCAACCTTTTACCGGGTTATGAATAAGGAGAAGATTCTTCCGGATCTGGAGCCGCAGTTTCATGGAAACCTGGTTCTTTTCCTTGTGGTTTTGCCGACATTGTTCTTTATGCTTCTTGCGGTATTCTATGCGTACCTTGATCTGAACTGCCCGGTGCTTGATCTGCTTAAGGAAAGGAAGCATAGCAAAGGGAAGCACTTTACCAGGGATAAGGAGGAGGATTCTTTCCTTTCAGGATTAAGGAAAAGTACGCTGCACAGCCGGAAAATACTGGTATTTTTTGTTGGCTTTTCTGCTTTTTGCTTTTCTGCCATGACACAGATGTCTATGGCGATGGACGATTTGGCCAGTGAACAGATGGCGTGGATTATGCTTTCCATTGGGTTGATACTTGCCTTTATGACGCTTCTGATGTCTTTAACCAGTGTTTTAAATGCCAATACCCAAACGATTGCAATGATGAAGGTATTCGGCTATTCGAAAACTGAGTGCAGCCGATCTGTTTTCGGCGGTTACCGTCCGGTTTCCTATGTCGGCTTTCTGATCGGGACGCTGTATCAGTACGTGCTGCTGCGGATCATGGTAGATGTGATATTTGCAGACTGGGAGACAATGCCGGAATTCCATTTTAACTGGAAGGCCATGCTGGTTTCCCTTGTAACCTTTCTCCTTGCTTACGAACTGATTCTGTATGTTTATTCCGGGAAGATTGAACGGCAGTCCGTAAAAAGCATCATGCTGGAATAAGCTGCCGGAAAACACGTATATTTGTTAGCCAATCTGTACAATCCGGCAGCTTATGAATGAGCAGGGCTGAACTGTAACATGAACTTAATATGAAATACAAGATCAGCTTGATCTCCCGGCACTTGTTCGATACAATGAATCTTACAGGTGCCGGGAGTTTTTGGGTAAGCACAGATTTTATATGCGGATCTGGAAGAAGCAGGACGGATACGAAACAGCAGGCCATATACTAATTTACGGCGGACGGAATGGTATTGGTAGACGGAATCCCTGGATAAAAGTGAAAAAGGACAACAGAAAGAGGCAGGAGCATGAATCTGATTAATATAGAAAATGTGACGAAATCCTATACGGAAAGAAAGCTGTTTGAGGATGCTTCCTTTTCCCTGCAGGAGGGAGAAAAGGTTGGCGTCATCGGCATTAACGGAACCGGAAAGACAACGTTGCTGAAGATGATTATGGGAACAGAGGAGCCGGAAGAAGGTAACATTACGATTGCAAATCATGTGGTAATGCGTTATCTTCCGCAGCATCCGGAATTTGCAGCGGACAAAAGCAGCCTGGAATGTGTATTGCAGGGAAATGTCACGGAAGAAAACCGCTGGTCCATAGAGAGCGAAGCCAAAACGATGATGACCCGGCTTGGAATTCAGGATTTTACGCAGCCGGCAGGCCAGTTATCCGGAGGACAAAGGAAGCGGCTTGCACTGATTTCGGCGCTTCTTTCGCCGGCCGATATTCTGCTTTTGGATGAGCCGACCAACCACCTGGATAACGACATGGCAGACTGGCTGGAGGATTATCTGAAAAAGTGGAAAGGCGCGTTCCTCATGGTCACCCATGACCGGTATTTTCTGGACAGCGTATGCAACCGGATCATCGAGATTGATAAAGGGAAAATTTACAGCTATCAGACCAATTATTCGGGCTTCCTGGAATTGAAAACGGAGCGGCAGGATATGGAAGCAGCCAGTGAACGGAAGCGTCAATCAATTCTGCGTGTGGAACTTCAATGGATACGCAGGGGAGCCAGGGCACGTTCTACCAAGCAGAAAGCACATATCCAGCGTTATGAAGAACTGCGGGACCGGCAGGCACCAACACAGGACTTCCAGGTAGAATTAAGTTCCATTTCCACAAGAATGGGGAAAACGACCGTGGAGCTTCAGCATATCTGCAAGTCCTATGGAGAAAGAAAACTGATTGATGATTTTTCCTATATCTTTTTGAAGGGAGACAGGGTTGGATTTATCGGACCTAACGGCTGCGGAAAATCGACGCTGATGAAAATGATTGCAGGACTTATCCCTCCGGATTCCGGAACGATCATGATCGGTCAGACCGTGAAAATGGGATATTATGCGCAGGAGATTGCTTCGGAAAACTCAGCAGATGGGAAGGAAATTGACCTGTCCTACATGGATCCTAACCAGAGAGCGATTGATTATGTGAAAGAGCGGGCAGAATATATCCAGACGGTGGATGGACCAGTGTCGGCCTCCGTTATGCTGGACCGTTTTTTATTTCCTCCGGAGAAGCAGTACAGTCTGATCGGGAAATTGTCCGGTGGGGAAAAGAAGCGGCTGAATCTGCTTCGGGTTCTGGCAACGTCCCCGAACTTCATTTTGCTGGATGAGCCGACCAACAATCTTGATATTGCCACGCTGACGATCCTGGAGGACTATCTGGACCGGTATGAAGGCATTGTTGTTACCGTATCGCATGACCGGTATTTCCTTGACCGGACGATGAAGCGGATTTTTGCCTTTGAAGAGGATGGAAAACTCAGACAGTACGAAGGCGGCTATACTGATTATTCCCTGAAAAAACTCGCTGAGAGGGAAGAAAAGGCGGCAGAGGAAGCAGCACAGACCGGAAAAACAGGAAATGGGAACTGCGCAAAAACGGATCCCCAGACCGGGCAGAAGGGACAGCGTACCCGTGGACCGCAGAAGTTAAAATTTACTTATCAGGAGCAGAAGGATTATGAAACCATAGAGGCGGATATAGCAGCACTGGAGGAAAAGATCGGGAAGCTCGATGAGGAAATGGCCGCCGTATCCACAGACTTCGTAAAACTGAATCAACTGACAGCCGAAAAAGAGGAAACCGAAAAACTGCTGGAAGAAAAGATGGATCGGTGGATGTACCTGGAGGAACTGGCTGCGAGAATTGCGGAACAGTAGTGGGGAAGAAGGGACTGTTGGGAAGTGCCATGATGGATATTTATAAAAATTATAAGTAGTTAATTTAGAAGGCAGGTAGAAGCAAATGCGAATTGAAAATATTCAAAGAATGGCTCATGACATTCTGGAAAAAGGCAGTATAGAGAATGATTATATTGAATATAAAAAGTCTGCAACTTTTAAAAATAAGATATTAAAGACAGTATGTGCATTTGCCAATAATTACATGAACAGGGAGATTGGTCTGCTGTTTATTGGAGTAGAGGAAGTAAATGATCCAAAGACGGAAGAAAAAGCGATACCCCAAAGACCTATTTGTGGTGTAGAAGAGTCACTCATAGAAAGTACAGAAAATTCGTTGAAACAATTATTAGCGAATATTCATCCAAAAGTAAGTTACCATTTGATTACAGATATTATTGATGATAGGAACTACATTATTGTAGCCGTAGAACCGGGAACTTCAGGACCATATCAGACAAGTGATAAGGCAGAAAATGATAAGGATATTTCATTAAAAGCAGGCAGATACATCAGAGTGAGAAGAGATAGCCGTTTGCCAAATTTTAAAGAGGAATATGAATTGCTACGCAAATTTGCACATGATGTATTCAGTTCCAATTTGAATGAGACAGCAACTCTTGATGATTTGAACTACGAATATATAAAGGAGTACCTGATTGCTACAAATGCCAGAGAAGATATCAGAAATCAGTCAAAATTGGATATGGCCAAAAGTATGGGCTTAATTAGCGAAAGTGAATATGGTGGGTATCGTGCGAAAAATTTTGCAGTATTAATGTTTGCAGAGAGACCAGATAAATTCATTCCGTATGCACATGTGGAAATAATCAGGGAAGCTATTGGAACTGATAAAATGGAAGCCAAGGTATTTGATGGTCCAATTTGGTTACAGGCAAAGCAGGTCAGCCGATATTTTAAGGATAACATTATGGCTTCTTATACTGTCAGGGATAGTGAGACGATAGAGCATAGGATCGTGTATAACTGGCCATTGACGGCTTTTGAGGAATTGGCGACAAATTGTATTTTGCATAAACAGTATGAATCACCTAATTATATCGGTATTTATATTTATAATGATAGAATAACATTTGTGAACCACAATCGTCCTGTGCCTCCTGTTACAATTGAGGCAATGAATAAAGAAACCCGATTTGATGATCGGCAGTATTTGAATCCGGAGCTAAAAGAAATGTTTTTTGCACTGGATTTGATAGAGTCATACGGTTCGGGAATTCGACGCGCGAAGGAGGCATTAAAAGAGAATCATTCACCGGAATTGCAGTTTTTGCCGGATAATGATACCGATGATTATACAATGGCGGTTGTTATGATTAATGAAGAATTTGCTGCTATCCGCGAGGAAGAACAGAAAAAATCTGATTTTACAAAAGAAAACGCAAAAGAAAACGCAAAAGAAATGACAAAAGAAATTGCGAAAGAAATAAAAAACATTATGAAAGAGAATCCTTTTGTTAATGCGGAGGATTTAGCAGAGGAGTTAAATGTTTCTGCTACAAAAGTAAGATACCATATACGAGCAATGAAGAAAAACGGCGAAATTCAACGAGTGGGTTCTACAAAAGCAGGTACATGGGAGATTCTTAAATAGAGAATGGTTGGGAAATAAAGATGTTTATTTGAGTAAATTGGCTTACAATAGGTAAGCCAATTTGCAAAAAAACAAATAGTAAAAAATACTTAACAAATTCAGCTTTAGAAAATATAAAGAATTACAAGTAGATACGAAAAGCATATGAAGACACCCGACAAATTAACGTAGAGAGCAGGAAAAGAGATATGAATAAAATTCAAAGAATCATAATAAAACTGAAATGTATTCAATGGAAAGCATGGATGACAATATTTACAATAGTGTGTTCTGTTGGAGTGCTTGGGATTACTAAGTGTACATATGAAATGAAGACATGGATTGAACTTGTAGTAATTCCAATGTTAATAAGCTTTTTGATGGGAGTAGGGGGTTCGTGTTGGTTTACATATAGAAGTGATAGTTCTCAATTTGATATGAACTTGGAAATAGAACTTGATACTCTAGCAAGGCGGTT
>FR902950.1:0-7460 GCA_000438155.1 Firmicutes bacterium CAG:95 | reverse complement strand
AATAATTAGACAATTGAGGGCTTGTTTAGTGGTAAATCATGCAAATACATATTATATTGAAGTTGAATGTAACGATATATTTCTGGAGTATTATGAAATTTTAAAGAAAGATGAAAAATTTATTCAAAAATTACCGTTGGTAGATGACAATATAAAATTTGCAAAAGTTTTTAATGATAATATAAATGAAATTGCAGAAGCACACCATATATTATTGGAAAAAACTTTAAAAGAAAGAGAAATAGTTTTCCAACGAAGAAGAAAAAGGAAAAATGGGTATATAGAAATAATAGAGTACAACAAAATGATGTTAGATAGAAGGTTGTGCCTTTGTATTGTGTACTAATGGCAGGGTGAGTGTGTAATAATGATGCAGTATAAACTCAATAAGTTGTGTTGGAAAAAAGTTGGGAATGATTACAAAATGCTGTGATTGAAAAGCGATTGATTTTTGTCTAGATATAAATCTATGAAAGTAAAATTTTTGTATGAGAGTTAAATACTATGTAGAGGACACTTAAGATGATAATAGATACAGTAGAAATTTCGAATTTAGGATTATGGGAAAATATATTTTTAAAATTTGATAAAGGTATAAATATAATACAAGGGGAGAATGGGGCTGGAAAGACAACTTTACTTGCATTATTATATTCATTATTTCGAGACTCTGGAATAATCAAATTTACAAATGAAAACCAAGAAGCATATACTTACCGGAATATGAATATTCTTGCATCAAGAAACCGTGCTTCCGGCGCAGTGGAAACCTACATTCCGGATACGGAAACCGCCTTTGATTGGCTTAACTACCATTCATAAGAAATTGAGCCAATGTCAAGCCCAGAGCCGCTTTGCGGGGCGTTAGCCGGCTTTATATTGGTGAGATTTCTTGTATTCTAAATAATTGCCAATCGGTTTCCTAACCACCGGACAGCACGGACACCAAGACCGGAATATTCAGAATACTACACCGATAAGTATTCCCAACTGTTACAAAAAGAAAAAACACCGGAAATTCTATATTGGGATTTTACTAAAAATGTTAGTGAGACAGTAAAGTTACAGATTAAAAATCTGTTAACGTATATTCTAAAAACTATCAAAGATAGAGAAAAGAGCCTTAATAACTATTTGTTGCCTTTAAAATATTTACTACAATATGCGGAAGAAAGTGGATTGCAGGATCTGTTAAAAATGGAACTATCACAGGAGGAAGAGTATACAGCTTTCTTGAAGGCTAGTATGGGGAAAAGTTGTGGAAGTCAAAGAAGGTTTATCACGTTTTGTAGAGAAATACTTTTTATGGGGAACAAAGAAATTGATTGGTCTGCAAATGTTAGGTATGTAGATAAACTGAATATCGACCCTAGCAGACAAAGTCAGGGGAATAATATTAAAAGTTTTAATTTCTGTGATGTGATAAATATTGAAAACCGAGCTACTTTACAAAAATATATTAAATACTTATTAACGTTGACTTCCCTAAATATCGGAACGGTAAAGATTTTTTGTTGTCATGCGAAAGCGTTTCTAAGATATTTGGAAGAACAATCAATGGTAATTTCAGATATTAATCAAGAAACTGTAAATCAATATTTTTCAACGCTTCTTTTAGAGGAAATAAGTCCGCAGAGTTATAACAATAAAATAAGAGCAGTTACAGATTTCTTGGTGTATTTACAACGTGTTCAGATTATGGATTCATTTCCGATACATGTTGATCTATTTGGGAAGAAAGTATATTCGGTAGTTAAAAGATACCCAAGTTTAGAAGAGCAACTAGAGTATTTTTCTGAATATATCTATGACTTTCCCAAAACGCTTTGCGTTATGAGTTGTATTTTGCTATATACGGGAATAGATAAGGAAAATTATTTCAGTTGAAGGATTCCCATTTTTATATACAAAATGAGGAAAGTTGGTTGAGAATTCCAGAAACAAATAGGAGCATTCCAATTCCGGAAGGATTACATTTAATGGTTTTGAAGTTCGCTGCGATGCAACATATTCCTATAGATAGTTATCTTTTTTATGACAACAATGGGAAGAAGTATACATATCAGTCTTTTAGGAAGGCGATAATGGGGCAATGTCCTCTGCGAGGAATTCTGGATAACGAATATGTTTTTAGGGGAAATGGATATCAAATAGAGTTTTGTAAGTGGCTTTATAAAGCAGGTGTATCCACTCAAGCCATTAGAGACTATATGGGATATACATCTGATGAAACAGTTAAAAAGAATTTAGGTATTAGTGATGAAGAAGTAATAAGGGCATCTGAGTTATTCTTTCAAAAGATGGACAATGTTTTGGGAGGTGTATTACCTGTGACAAAATATGATAAAATGAAGGAATGTAACCAAGCGGAAAACAGGAAAAAAGTTGAACTGGCAATAACGGAAATAAAAAAGATGGAGACGGAAGGGAAAAAGATTTCTGTTTCCGAACTATCTAAAAATACGGGCTTGTCAAAAGCATTCTTTTATAAAAACGAAGATGTAAGAACTGTATTGGATGCCTCAACGGAGCAACAAAGAGAGAAAAATTTTATTGCGATTAAAGAAGAGGTAAAAAGGATGAGTTTGGAACGTCAAGTTGAATATTATGAGAAGAAAATAAAAGAGTTGCTTAGGGAGAATGAAAGCCTTCAAGCAGAAAATGCAAAATCGAAGCGAAAGAATAGTTAAAAGTGTGTTTTGTGTTGAATGCCTTGTAAAATAAGGGCTCTGCGTGATTGCGAAATTTTATGGACGAGCCGACCAATAATCTTGATATTGCCACACTGATGATCCTGGAGGACTATCTGGACCGGTATGAGGGCATTGTTGTTACGGTATCGCATGACCGGTATTTCCTTGACCGGACGATGAAGCGGATTTTTGCCTTTGAAGAGGATGGGAAACTCAGACAATACGAGGGTGCTATACCGATTATTACCTGAAAAAACTCGCTGAGAAGGAAGAAAAGGCGGCAGAGGAAGCGGCACAGACCAGAAAAACAGGAAATGGAAACGGCGCAAAACCGGATCCTCAGACCGGGCAGAAGGGACAGCGTACCCGCGGACCGCAGAAGTTAAAATTTACCTATCAGGAGCAGAAAGATTATGAAACCATCGGATATTGCAGCACTGGGAGAAAAGATTGAGAAGTTCAATGGAGAAATGGCTGCCGTATCCACAGACTTCGTAAAACTGAATCAACTGACAGCCGAAAAAGAGGAAACCGAAAAGTTGCTGGAAGAAAAGATGGACCGGTGGATGTATCTGGAAGAACTGGCTGCGAGAATTGCGGAACAATATTGAGTTGAGAAAGTAACCAACGCAAAAATTGGTTACTTTTTTGTGTTTAATGGAAAAGGGTAGTGGAACAGAGTTGTCAGATGCGGTATCATGGTTCAAAAGAAATAGAACAAATGTTCGAAAAATATTTACAATAAACATTTGGTATGTTATAATTATATTGTCAAACGGGGGGACAAAGAAAAACTATGAGTGAATTTAGATGATATTATTACTGCGGAAGAAGGGATATATTGAGTTACGCACACGAATTATGGCCAATTAGAGGAAAGAGTTTTTTGATATAGATAATCAGAGTTATTTGATACATATTAAATGGAGTAGAAATCTAAAAAGTGATTATCAGAGACTATCAGAAAATTTTTTTATTTGTGGATATAAGATATGTGAGAAGATAGTAGATAGTGGGCATGACAATATTAAATCTGATATGTGGTTCTTGCCAAGTATGTACTTATTCAGACAAGGAATGGAATTGGGTATAAAGGCTCTTATTTGTGATGTAGGTGTAAGTAAGAATAAAATTCAGCAAATATTCCTTGGATGTAAACACGATTTATACATGTTGTTTGAAGCATATGAAGCAGAAACTACGCTTGTTCTCACTTTAGATGAATATAATTGGATTAAGAAGTATTTGTTTTCTTTGGAAAAAGTAGATGCTAAGTCAAGTCAGATTTGTTTCGTTTTCCCTTTGAGGATGATTTTTTGTCTGTTTATTTATAGAGATGAGTTTTTAGATGTTGCTGATATGGCAAATAGCATGTTACAAGCCTATGGAATTATACAGAAATGTTTGCAAATTCCGGAAAGCGCAAGAATAGATGGATTTGATCCGACTCGTTCTTCGGATTTTTTGCAGTTTACGAGTTATGGATTGGGTAATTGTTCTTTATGGGAGTCACTTTCTGGCGATGGTTTTCACAAGCAGGTTCTAGGATATAGTTTGGCAACTGAATTCTTGTTTTATGAATGTAATGAAATTTTGCAGCAGGACAAGACATTTGCAATTTTATTTTTACTGAGAAATCTCATAGAATTAGGTTTAAAAAGGATGCTTTATAAATTGATAGAACATGGTGTGCCAAGAAATTTTTTTTTAGCAAGAGAAGAAGCCATTTGCTCTACAGAGAATTATGGAAGAATGTACGTCCAATGATTGAATATTACGCAAAAGTGCAGGGGCAGGATTTAGAAATAATTGATATTGTGGAGAGTCAAATTCAAGAATTAGGGAACATAGATAAAAATGGTGATATTTTTAGGTATCCTACTTCATACAGTTTGGAGTATCGTTTTGACAATATAGATATAGACTTGAAAAATGTGTATGAATTTATGCAGGGAATATTCAACTTTTGTGATGGATGTGACAGTGAATTTGAAGTTGTTGCAGAGTGGGAATCAGATATGCAAACTGAAATGGCACAATATGCAGATTGGTATTAAAAGGGCGGCGAGGTATGGCAGAAAAAATAAGAAAACTAAGTAATTCAGAAATAGAAGTATTAGCCAAGATTGTCGGAGAATGTATGACCGGCACCCAAATGGATAGTATTTTTCATGAGTGTGGAGTAAGAGATACAAGTAGTGAAAGTACAAAATGGAAAAGGATATTTTATACTTTCCAGGCGAAACAGGAGATTGATGGTTCGTCTAATGCTTTTCTGAATTTTATAAAGAAAAGTTTAAATCCGGTAAGATTTGTGTCAGGGAAAAACGGTGATCATGAGGCAATTTTGGCAGAAATTAATAAACCGTTATTATTAATGGGCTTAGAGATGACTAATGAAGGAAAGTTAATAAAGACTGTTGTTGCAACTACTATTTCTGAAGTGGAGAGAAGAACACGGAGTTTGGTAAGTGAATTGCAAAAGAGACATATCCATGCGGATGTAGTGAAGTGTTGCAAAGAGGAGTATCTTCAAGAAAATTATTTCCATGCGGTGTTTGAAGCTGCGAAAAGTTTATCTGAAAAAGTAAGAGAAAAAACAGGACTTCAGGAGGATGGATCCACACTTTTTAATACTGTTTTTTCAGTAAATAATCCAAGATTGGCATTAAATTCATTACAGACATCTACTGAAAAGAATTTGCAAAATGGATTGAAAGAAATGTTGAATGGTGTTACGCATATGGTACGAAATGTAACAGCACATGAACTAAAAGTCAAATGGGTTGTAAATGAACAAGATGCAATTGATATTTTAACAACAATTTCCTTTTTACATAAGCAGTTGGATGAGTGCTTTGTGGTTCCACAGCATATAATAAGTTAAAATGAATTTGAGTAATACGTGATTGTTGAGGGTGAAGAAATATGATATATTTAAAATCAAGAAAGGGAGTGATTGTATGTTAGCAACAAATGCACAGCATGTAGTTGAACCAACTGACACTGCAAAGTTGGAATTTTATCGTTTGATTGGCGAAGGCTATAAGGCAATGCAGGATGGCAGAACCAGTACAATCGATGAAGTAAGAGAAAAATTGAAAAACAGGAGAGATGAACGTGGCTAATGTAGTATTTACTGAACCGGCAGAATATGATCTGTTGGACATAGAATACTATATCTTCGTTGACCTTTGCAATCCTCAAGCAGCTCAAAGAATATCCGATGGCATATTAGATGCTGCTGAAAAGCTAAGTGAATATCCAACAGCTCATCCATTGATAGACGATGAACTTTTAAGAAGTGTTGGTCTACGAATGACACATTTTGATAGCTACAACATTTTCTATTATTATGATTTGCAAAGTGATGTAGTGTACATAATCAGAGTTTTGTATAACAAAGTGGATTGGCAAAGCTTATTAAAAAAATAAATGTTTAGAATTAAGCCTCTAGAGTTTTAATTAGTTTTTTTGACTGTTTCTAGAGGGAGAAATTGATTGCAAAAATTGTGAAGCAATAAAAATATTTTAACAAAAAAGTATTTGTAAAAAGTGAAAATTCAGTTGATAACATTTTCTTTCTGTGTTAATTTATTAATAATGAAAAGTTTAAGTGCTTTTGCGGCGATAGAGAGGAGCTACCCGTCCCGACTTTGCGGGCAATAGAAATACAAAGAAGCTCTCTGCCTATGGAGTAACATAGGACATGCTCCCTGAATTATATTTAAAGAAAAGTTCAGCCTGAGCTTAATTGCTCAGGCGTTTTTCTTCTTTGACAAAGGATAGGGGATAGAGGAAGATATAGAAGAACTGAAGGAAAACTGTCGCAACAGGGAAGACGAAGTATTGGTGAATAAATTTATAGAATTATGGAGGAATTAAGAAGAAAAACGTATTGATTTTACATGGAAGTTGTAGAGTAAACGGAGTAACAGGACAACTGGCAGATGAATTTGCCTGTGGTGCGAAGGATGCAGGACATCATGTTACGAAAGTAGAACTGAGAGAGAAGACCATAAAGGATTGCGCCGGATGTGGAGCATGTCAGATCAATGGTGGAAACTGTGTACAGAAAGATGATATGGCAACAATTTATCAGGAGATACTGGAAGCGGATGTTATCGTTCTGGCTTCCCCTGTGTATTACTACACCTGGATTTCTTTGATGAAGCGCACACTGGACCGGACATTTGCATTACAGTCTTTGTTACACAACAAGAAATTTTCCTTCTTTCCGCAGGAGCTGCACCGGAGGAACAATATATGCAGATCATGCTCGATTCTTATCGTCAATATATTTTCTGCTTTGAAGGAAACGAAGATGGAGGATATGTGATGGCGTGCGGAATGAACGTACCGACAGATGTTAAAGGAACGGAATATATCCAGCAGGCTTATGAAATGGGGAAGAGTATTTGAAAGAAATTTAACTAAATACCATTTTAAGACCTTTCATAAGATTTTCGTCAATATTTTTGATTGAGGGGATATGAACAAGCACAGCATTTCCATTGAATTTACGCAATAAATACCAGTATGCGGCGTTACACAAATAATGTGTTGGCATATCAGATAAAAAATTAGATATGCCAACAGCATTTAATTGTGCAGATAGATCTTCTAAATTTAATAATGAATACTCTTTGGTTTCTTTTTCTGCAACCTTTTCAATTCGTACAGCGTTAACCAGATTTTTATCTATACCAAAAAGTATAACACAATCATAAGAATAATCTAAATTTTCGATATCTCTTTTTAATCCTT
>FR902949.1:3058-11733 GCA_000438155.1 Firmicutes bacterium CAG:95 | reverse complement strand
AGCTGCACCTTCGGTTTGCTTTCATTAAGTGCTCTACACAACAAAAGGGACATTGCTTTCGCAATGCCCCTAAAGTTTCAGGTTTTATTTAATTACTTGGAAGCTTTCCAATCTTCATACTGCTTAGAGAACTCAGCAAGTACATCCTGGTATCCAGCTTCATCAAGTGCTGCGTTGTACTCAGTGATGATGGATTCAACATCTGCTGCAGCATATCCACCAAGCTCAAGAACGAATCCGTACTGATCGAATACGTTTGTACATGCAGCGTACTGAGCTTCAACAGGTGCTACGTTAAATCTGAATCCTGCTGCACAGGAAGCCTTAGCCTGTCCGTTCATATCCTGATAGATCTGAACCTTATCATCAGGTTCGCCAGCGCAAAGGGTAAGAGGAACTACAGAAGTGGATTCCCAAGCGGAGTGACCATACTTCTCGTTGTTCTGAACTACCTTACCATCAGCATCTAAGGTATAATCTACATCCTGAATACCATAGGTATAAAGGTTAGCTACAGTGTTATCTGTGTACAGTAAGCCTAAGAAGTCGATACAAGCCTTAGCCTGCTCTTCAGTAGAGTTAGCTGTAATTGCGAAACAGGATCCAAGAGTAGTGGTAGAATGAGCATACTTACCGGTAAAGCCTTCTACGAATACTTCTTCCTGCATATCACGGCTTTCGGAGTTGGACTCGTCACCAGGTACACATGTCCACCAGTTAACGCCCCAGTTCTGAGACTGTGCTTCACTATCGGAAGTGGTCTTGGTTACTTCATCTTCAGAGATGTAACCCTTCTCACCCCATTCGCACATTAAAGTACAGAAATCAATGTAATCCTGAGTTAATGTAGGGTTAACTACAGTATCGGTAGCACGATCAACTGCGAATAAGGAGTTAGCTCCATCGAAGAAGTCGTACTTGTCAATGTAATATCTGAAGAACATAGGTGTCTTACCTGCAAGGTAAGGATACTTAAGTCCCTTCTCTGTCTTACACCACTCAAGGTACGGCTCAAGATCCTTAAGTTCCTTAATGGAAGCGGTATCAAGACCAAACTCGGTAGCATATCCTTCAGGGAACTTTAAGTCATAACCTTCGTATGCTTCCTTGTAAACAGGAACGAATAAATCTTTTCCATCATAACGGGAAGCGGTCCAGATGGATTCCGGCATAGCGCTGTAAAGGGTTGTTCCAGGTAAAAGATCTGTGATGTCATAAGCTGCGTTAGCCTTGTACAGATCGTTGGTTCCGATGGTTCCCATCCAGCTTGCGGTCCAAAGTAAGTTGATTTCGTTGTTTGCTAATGCAAGGTTTGCCTTATCTGCATATTCACCTGAAGGAATATCATTGATAGTAACCTGTACATTGATCTTGTCAGCGATGTACTCGTTGATAGCGTCCTGAACTGCCTTTACTTCTGCGCTGTCAGGCTGTGCTACGTTGTAGCTTGCTCTGTAGATGTTGATGTTAACCACATCTCCACTAGCTGCTTCTGTTGTGTCTGCTGCTGCAGCATCATCTGTTGTGTCTGCTGCTTCTGTTGTGTCTGCTGCTTCTGTTGTTGTGTCAGCTGCAGGTGTTTCTGTGGTGCTGCTTCCGCATCCAGCAAGAGTGCTGACTGCCATAGCTGCTACCAGCAGAGCTGATAAAAGTTTTTTCTTCATTTGATAAAAACCTCCCTTTTTAATTATATTCTCAAAGGTGATGCCGGAATTGGAATCACCCGGAATACCAAAATAAGTATGTTGTTTTACGATACCTTTTAAAGCGTATCAGTCACTATATTAACCCTTAACAGATCCTACTGTCAAGCCCTTAATGAAATATTTCTGGAAGAACGGATATACCACCATGATCGGTCCGATAACGATCAATACCGTTGCCATTGTGGAAGAGTACTGCGGAATATTACCACCCATAGCTGCTCTCGCTGCCGCAGGTACATTGGTGTTATTCAACAGGAATTCAATACTCTTCTGAATACTTACGAGCAGGAGCTGTAACGGCTTCTTATTATCGGAGGTAATGTAAAGCAAAGCGTTCTGCCAGTCATTCCAGTAAGCGGTAGCCATCATAAAGCCTACAGCTGCCATGGAAGGCTTAAGAAGCGGAAGGGTGATCTGGAAGAATGTTCTGTATTCACCGGCACCGTCAATCTTGGCTGCTTCCATCAATTCATTCGGAATACTGTTAGCGATGTATGTTCTTAAGATGATAACGTTCATCGTAGATACACACAACGGAAGGATTAATAACCATAAGCTGTCTTTTAAGTGATAGTAGCTTGTGAAGATAATATATCCGGAAAGCTGACCACCATTGAACAGCATAGGGATCAAAAGGTAAATGGATAAAAACTTGGATAACCGGAAGCCCTTTCTGCTAATGGAATAAGCAAACATACTCATTACCATCAGGCCTAAGAAGGTACCGAATACCGTAACAAAAATAGTAACTGCATAAGAGGTCAATAACTGATGACCATATTTCAAAACGGATTGTACACCTGCTAAGGACCACTTCTCCGGGAAGTAGCTGAAACCATTATTCAGAATTGCACCTTCATCTGTGAAAGCTGCGATAAATACCAGCAATACCGGAAGGAAGCAAAACAGCGTATACAGTAAAAGGAAAAATCCGAGAACATACTGACCGATTCCTTTTTTCTCTTTTCTGGATGGTGCCAAATCGGCAGCATTACCTTTTTTCTTGCTCATCTTCTATTCTCCTTTCCCTTAGAACAATGCATTATCGGGTGCAATCTTACGAACCATTCCATTCGCAAATAGCATCATCAGCAAGCCTACCACAGACTGGAAGAAGCTGGTTGCAGCCGTAAATCCAAAGTTAGAGTTTTTAAAGATCGCATTCAATACATAAGAGTCAATAACCTGTGTTGTCGGATAAAGCACACCACTGTTTCTGGTTACCTGATAGAACAAACCGGTATCAGACTTCATAATGCTACCAACGGATAATAACAGCATAACAGTAATCATCGGAATCAGTGCCGGGATGGTAATGTTCCAGATCTTCTGCCACTTGTTTGCGCCATCGATTTCTGCTGCTTCGTATAACTCGGTATCAATACCGGCTAATACGGACATATACAACACAGAACCATAACCTACACTGTTCCACATTTTTACGATGGTTAAGATCACCGGCCAGTAAGAAGCTGTTGAGTAAAATCGTATATTGGCATCCATTGCATGATTGATGATACCGGTATCGGTACTGATAAATGCATATACAATAAACTGTACTGCTGCATAAGAAATAAATACCGGGATGATCATAATGGTCTGCATTGTCTTAGCCATTTTTTTAAATATGAACTGATCAATAGCGATTGCCAGTACTACATTGAGGAAGGTTCCCAGCGCCGTAAACACAATGTAATACAACAGGGTATTTCTCGTCATTGTCATGAAGGTTGCTTTGGAAGCAAGAAGGAATTTGAAGTTATCAATTCCGTTCCACGGGCTCTTCCAAATACCCAGTGTGTAGTCAAAATTCTTAAACGCCATTACAAGACCAGCCATAGGGACATACATGATAAAGAATAAAATCAGGAATGCCGGCAACGCCATTACAACGTGCGCTCTGTGCTTCCACGTGTTATGCAAGAAGCTTTTCATAGTCATCTCTCCTTTTTCCGTTAGATTTGCTTTTCTTTATATATAGAAGAAACGCATCATTACCGTTCACTGCCGTTCTTCTTATATATCTCATTTTATGTACAACCGGTAAGATTGTATGCTTTGTTTCCTGTATTATAAATGCTTCACCGAATTACCCTCAAAAAGCACCCCCGGAACGACAATCTGTTCGGTAATTGTTGACTTTGGATTTTCAATGAGACTGATGAGTTTCAGTGCTGCTTCTCTTCCAAGTCTCCCGGTATCCTGGATAATGGTCGTAAGCTTCGGTTCAAAATGTCTTGCAATTCTTAATCCATCATAACCTGCTATAGAAATATCATCAGGAATCTTAAGTTCCAGTTCATTGATGGCATTAATTCCTCCAAAGCAGGAGAAATCATCCGGATAAAGGATGCAGGTCGGAATCTCCTTAAGTCCCAGGAGTCTCTTCGTTTCCAGGTAGGCACCGTTCGTATCACGGTAAGGCGCTTCTCCTATGTACTCTGCCGGAACATCAATACCAAGCTCCTCACAGGTCTTATAGAAGGAAGATAACCGGTTCTGTGTAACCGCC
The DNA here is from genome assembly GCA_000438155.1 of Firmicutes bacterium CAG:95. Taxonomy (GTDB): domain Bacteria; phylum Bacillota; class Clostridia; order Lachnospirales; family Lachnospiraceae; genus Suilimivivens. Next base: position 7,515 of record FR902949.1, on the reverse strand, counting down.
GAAGATGCTCCATGAATGTATGCAATCCTGCGGTGTCCCATGGAATAAACATATTGTACAAGATCTCTCATGCCGGATACGTTATCTGAGATAATGGCGCATCGGTTATTAAAAAGATGATCAATGGTGACTACCGGGATATCACTCCGTACCAGTTCTTCAACTTCCGGATCATAGAAGTCCACACAGGCAATCATCACACCGTCAAATCCGCGATACCGGCTATGCTCTAAATAGGACATCTTGTTTCCACCGGATCGGTTGCTGTTAATAAAAGTGATATCGTATCCCTTCTCTTCTGCAGTACTTTTGAAGCTGTCCAGTACATATGTAAAATAATCATGCTTCAGACCGCTGTTGGCATCATCTACAAAGAGGACTCCAAGATTTCTGGTGCAGTTTGTTTTTAATGCCTTGGCCGCAGAGTTTGGGGAATATCCCATTTCCTTGGCAACCTGTCTGATATGTTCCTTTGTTTCTTTTCCTATATCCTTGTGATCGTTCAGGGCCTTGCTGACGGTTGCTATCGATACCCCGCAGGCTGCTGAAATATCCTTCATCGAAACCATAGCTGTAATCCCTTCACTGCTCATTGATTTCTTAATCGTTTTCGTATTATTATCGTACATCATTTTTTATAACTTCGCAATGCTTTTTATTATTTTTTTATGCAAAAATGATATTTTTAGCAGATTTCACAGAAAGAACAAATATATTTCTACTATTTTTAACAAGGATTTTACTATTGACAACTTAAATTTTCGCTATTAGCATTTGTTCATAAGCTAATCTTAAGTAATTTTAATTTTATTAGCCTTCAAAATAATATTTTTGCACTAGAAATTATTTTTCTCTATTCGAAATCGCTCTAATATGCACAATTTTGTTGTTGCAATAGTATATCCTTTTATGTATAATTCTAATTAAGAAGTTACTTAAACGTTTTCTGTATGTTTATCAATATCAGCAATCGTTTACTTTATATTATAGGTAACTATTAATACAATTAAAAATAATTAATAAGGTAAGGAGAAAGTGCTATGAAATTTGGTTATTTTGATGACGCGAACCGTGAGTACGTGATCACCACTCCCAAAACACCGCTTCCCTGGATCAACTATCTTGGCTGTAATGATTTCTTCAGTCTGATATCCAACACCTGCGGTGGCTATTCCTTTTATAAGGATGCGAAGTTACTTCGTTTAACCCGTTATCGTTACAACGATACCCCCAATGATGTGAATGGTAAATACTTCTATATTAAAGATGGAGATACCATTTGGAATCCCGGGTGGAAGCCCACAAAGACTGAGCTTGACTCTTACGAGTGCCGTCACGGTATCGGTTACAGCCGCTTTATCTCAAGCAAGAATGATGTACAGGCTTCCGTTCTCGCTTTTGTTCCGATGAACGATACCTGTGAAATCAACCAGGTGAAGCTGACCAACAACTCATCTTCCAGCAAGACACTGTCCTTATTCTCCTATGTAGAATGGTGCTTATGGAATGCGGATGATGATATGAAGAACTTCCAGCGTAACTTCAGTACCGGCGAAGTTGAAATCGTAGATTCCACGATTTTCCACAAAACCGAGTACAGAGAGCGTCGTAATCACTATGCTGTTTACTCTGTAAATGCGAAGATCGATGGCTTTGATACCATCCGCGATGAATTCCTTGGCGCATACAATGGAACAGATGATCCGACCGCTGTTAAGAATGGTGCCTGCACCAACTCCGTAGCAAGCGGATGGCAGCCGATCGCTTCCCATCAGATCAACATCACCTTAAATCCCGGTGAAACCAGGTCCTTTGTTTTCGTACTGGGCTACATAGAGAATCCTGAAGATGAAAAATGGGAATCCAAGGGTGTTGTAAATAAGAAGCGTGCTTATGAAATGCTTGACCGTTATAAAACAGACGCAGATGTAGATAAGGCATTTGCAGAGCTGAACGAATACTGGAACGGACTTCTTTCCAAGTACACCGTGAAGTCCTCTAACGATAAGGTTGACCGTATGGTTAACATCTGGAATCAGTATCAGTGTATGGTTACCTTTAACATGTCACGTTCTGCTTCCTATTACGAATCCGGCATCGGCCGTGGAATGGGATTCCGCGACTCCTGTCAGGATCTGCTCGGCTTCGTACATCTGATTCCGGACCGTGCAAGAGAAAGAATCATTGATATCGCATCTACCCAGTTCCAGGATGGCAGTGCATATCATCAGTATCAGCCGCTTACCAAGAAGGGTAACTCCGACATTGGTTCCGGATTTAATGATGATCCGTTATGGCTGATCGCAGGTACATCCGCCTATGTCCGCGAGACCGGCGATACCACCATTTTAACCGAGATGGTTCCTTATGATAATGATATGTCCGTAGCTACTCCTTTGATGGGACACTTAAAGAGAAGCTTTGATTACACCGTAAATCACAAGGGTCCTCACAATCTTCCTCTGATCGGGCGTGCCGACTGGAATGACTGTCTGAACCTGAACTGCTTCTCCGAACATCCGGGTGAATCTTTCCAGACCTTCGGTCCTTCCGAAGGACCTGTTGCAGAGTCCGTATTCATCGCAGGTATGTTCGTTAAGTACGGTGAAGAATATGCACAGCTCTGTGAACTGATGGGTGACCGGAAGGAAGCAGATTATGCCAGAGAAGAAGTTGCCAAAATGTATGACGCTGTTCTTAAGGATGGCTGGGATGGTGACTGGTTCGTTCGTGCATACGATGCTTACGGTCAGAAGATCGGTTCCAGGGAGTGTGAAGAAGGTCAGATTTATATTGAGTCCAACGGCTTCTGCTCTTTAGCAGGTATCGGCGTAAAGGAAGGTCTTGCTAAGAAAGCTCTTGATTCTGTAAAAGAAAAGCTGGATACCAAATATGGTGTTATGATTCTCCAGCCTGCTTATACCAGATATCACTTAGAGCTTGGAGAAATCTCTTCTTATCCGCCCGGATATAAAGAGAATGCCGGTATCTTCTGCCACAATAACCCCTGGGTTTCCATCGCTGAAACTGTAATCGGACGTGGCGACAGAGCGTTTGAAATTTACCAGAAGACCTGTCCTGCTTACTGCGAAGAGTTCAGTGAGATTCACAGAACAGAGCCTTATGTATACTCCCAGATGGTTGCCGGCCGTGATGCGAAGTTCCATGGTGAAGCAAAGAACAGCTGGTTAACCGGTACTGCTGCATGGACCTTTGTCAATGTTTCCCAGTACATCTTAGGTGTATATCCGACCCACAACGGATTAAGCATTGATCCTTGTGTACCGAAGGATTTCGGTGACTTTGAATTAACACGTAAATTCCGTGAAGGAACCTACAACATCAAGGTTCAAAACCCTGACAAGGTTGAAAAGGGAATTAAGAGCATCACCGTAGACGGCAAGGCAATCGACGGATGTGTAATCCCTTATGTAAAGGGCAAGGAAACCTACGACGTTGTTGTTACCATGGGTTAATTCTTACTGACAGAATAAACAGTTTAGAGAAAATTATGGGGTTATGTAGAAAGGGTTATGTAGAAAGGGACATCCGTTGACCGGATGTCCCTTTTGTTGAACCACATATAACTACTACAGTAAATGCAATATTTCCTCGAAGCATACACCGTTCTTCGGTTCAATATGCATCTCGGCAGTCTTGATCATGCATTTCTTAATAAAACGGCATGCCTTACGCACGGACTGCTCAAATTCCACGCCATTCACAGCATCCGCAGTGATAATGGAGGCAAACAGATCTCCGGTTCCACAGCGTTCCTCAAAAACACGGTGCGTCCGAATCATCCGGGGTTCCCTGTCCTTTTCATACATGAAGTTTGCAATAAACTCTCCCTGTGGAATTCCGGTAATCACCACCTTCTGCGGTCCATAATCCGTCAGATGTTCTGCCATCCGGAGTAACTCCTTCCGCGTCCAGCCATGATCCCGGTAGGGCACATCCGTCAACCTGCAGCCTTCGGTCAGATTCGGTGTTACAATATCTGCAAGAGATACCAGCCTGCGCATTAACAGACACATTTCTTCTGTATAGACGCTGCTGATTGATCCATGATCTCCCATCACCGGATCTACGACCACAATGGTATGCTCCTTACGAAAGGTTTTAATAAAACTCTCCACCATACCGATCTGCTCTGCAGAGCCTAAGAATCCGGACATGATTCCGTCAAAGGACAGATTCAGCTTCTTCCACATAGCAAGATATTCCGGCAGGCGGTCAGTATAATCATCAAAATAATACTCCGGATACCCGGTATGATTGGATAAAATTGACGTCGGAACCGGACAGCATTGCAGCTTCATATGGGAAATCACCGGAAGGGAAACGGTCAGTGCACACCGCCCGTATCCGGTCAGATCATTGATGGCTGCGACCTTCTTCTGCCGGCTCATCGGTTCTGCTATCGATTGTGTATTCTCAATGTTCTGTTCCATGAT
>FR902949.1:0-3013 GCA_000438155.1 Firmicutes bacterium CAG:95 | reverse complement strand
CCATTCCTGCTTCTCATTTCCCGCTGCTGTTCTATGTTTCTATTCTCTGTTTCGAGTCTCTGCTTTCAGGCTTTACTTTCATTCTCTGACTTCAGGCGCTGATCTCTTTTTACGGGCACCTGGCATAGACACAGTTCTTCCAATCTGCTGATATCCGGCTTAAGCTCTTCGCTTCCATTCTATACTGTCAAAACAGATTTTCACAGATCACTCTTGAATTTATTTCCGTGTGATTAGTGGTTACTCAAGCTCTGAAGTACAATGAGGACATCTCGTCGCATCAATAGCAATCTGTTCCTTACAATACGGGCATTCCTTCGTGGTCGGTGCCGGAGTTTCTTCTTTCTTCTTACGGGAAACCTTATTGATCGCCTTAATGATCAGGAAGATCACCAGTGCAATCAACAGAAAATTAATGATGGCAGAAATAAAGGAACCATAATTGATCGTTGCTGCATTCTCTCCTTCTCCGAGCGCAATGCTGAGTCCGGAAAAATCAAATCCACCGGTTAAAAGGGAAAGCAACGGCATCAGCATATCATTTACCAGTGAATTCACAATTGCAGTAAATGCACCACCGATGATGACACCGACGGCCATATCCATCACGTTTCCTCTTGAAATAAATTCCTTAAATTCTTTGATCAGTGCTTTCATTTGTATTCTTCTCCTCCTGATATTTTATATTTAAATATTTAAAAAGGTATAACTATTTCGAATACTATTTGCAAAAGTACTGCCATTTTACGCATTTACAAACAATTGCAAACTGGGAATGTATTCACATACATTCCCAGTTTAACGAATCTTTCCTGTAATTGCAAGAACCGTCTCGTATTTACAAACCGCATTTCACAAACCGTTATTCAAAACACTGTTCAAAATCTTTTCAAAAAATCTTTTACAAAAAACATTTACAAAATAATTCAAAAAATAATTCTCATAAAGTGCTCCGCACCCGTCCTACACTCTTTCAAATACCGGAATAGCCTCAAGCGGAGCCTCGCTCATTACGTAAGAGCCACCTAAATATTCCTTACCGTCTACCAGATTCTTCCAGGTTCCTTCCGGAAGATAAACCTGACGCTCCCTGCATCCAAGCTCCAGAACCGGGGCTACCAGATACCTGTCGCCGAACATATACTGGTCTTCAATCTCCCAACACATCGGATCAAGCGGGAATTCATAGAATAAAGTACGAAGCAGGGGCGCACCAGTCTGTGCAGCTTCCTTCATCAGCTTTTCAATATAAGGCTTCAGGGAAAGACGCAGATCCAGCTGCTTTTTCATAATGGTAAAAGCTTCCTCGCCATAGCTCCAAAGCTCATTATCATGTCCGGTATAAAGGCTTCCTCCACCCCATTCCCTTTCATCCAACGGCTCAATATCGTGCGGTCCACGGTCACCATGCATACGCAGAACCGGACTGAATACTGCAAACTCATACCAGCGCAATAGCAGTTCACGGAAGGCTTCATCCTGACAATCGTCGGTCATAAAGCCACCGATATCTGTTGTCCACCAGGGAATTCCGGCAAGTCCGGCATTGAGGCCTGCATTGATCTGATCCCTTAAGGACTCGAAGGTACTCGGCACATCACCGGACCACAAAAGAACACCATACTTCTGTCCGCCTGCCCAGGTAGAACGGATCAGATGAAGAATCCTGTCCGTCTTTGCTTCCTTTTTCATTCCATCGGTAAATGCCTTGGCAAGAAGCTTTGGATATACATTGGTTACTTCCAGTGCTGTTCCCATATAATAACGGTAATTGTCATAATCATATACGTTATAATCCGGTTCGGAATTGTCCAGCCAGAATAGATCAATTCCATAATCGTAATAGCTTTCCTTGCACTTCTCCCAGATATACTCTGCCGCTTCCGGATTGGTTACATCGATTTCCAGACAGTCCCCCTGGAAATCATAAGTCTGGTTGCCGCCATGCTCTGTCCGGATCAGCAGGCCGCGCTCCTGCATTTCTGCAAAATGAATACTTTTTTTGTCCACGGTCGGCCATACAGAAACAACCACTTTGGTTCCCATTGCATGAAGTTCTTCACACATTGCCTTGGGATCCGGCCAGTATTTCTTATCAAACTGCCAGTCTCCCTGTCTGGTCCAGTGGAAAAAGTCGATCACGATCACATCAATATGGATACCCAGCTCCTTGTATTTACGGGCAACTCCCAACACCTCCTCCTGTGTCCGGTAACGAAGCTTGCACTGCCATAAACCAAGCAGTTCTTCCGGAAACATCGGTGTTCTTCCTGTTACTTCGGTATAATTCTCCATAATCTTTGCCGGATTGTCATCTACGGTAATCCAGTAATCCATCTGCTTCGTTGCTTTTGCTTCCCATTCCGTGTAATTCTTACCAAACGTAGCCGTTCCTACGCCCGGATGATTCCACAGGAAGCCATAACCGAGACTGGATACGGCAAACGGAATACTTACCTGGGAATTGCGCTGTGCCAGCTCCAGTGTACAGCCCTTCAAATCCAGATATTCCTGCTGGTACTGTCCCATTCCATAAATTTTCTCTCCGTTGTTGCTTTCAAAACGAACCTTTAAGGTATAGTCTCCACCGATGATTGCCTTGTACTCTCTGCCACGGATCTTTAAACACCGGCTTTCGGGACAGGACGGCTGATCGTAGTCTCTGTGATATTCCTTTAAGAATTTCTTACCATCGCGGTAATAGGTCAGAATACCGGATGCATCAATTTTGAGGCTAAGTCTCCCGTTCTGAATGGATGCAGTGTTGTCCTCATTGATTTCAATGGAAACTTCTTTGGATGTATCAGGAACCACTTCCTCCAGTGCCCAGTCATGCTGCGTAAACTGTGGGTACTTTGTCGCACGCACGCGTAACGCATTCTTTCCCCATGGGGTAATCATCATGGTTTCATACTGATGCTTGAAGCATAAACTGTTGTTTTCTTTAAAGAATCTCATGTCTCATCCTCCTTGTGTGTTGTTCTATGTTGTTTTATGTTGTTCTGTGTTGTTT
>FR902948.1 GCA_000438155.1 Firmicutes bacterium CAG:95 | reverse complement strand
GCGCTCGGAGAAGGAAGACATGAAATGGAACGGAAAGTTGGATATAAAATGAGAAAAAGAGGGGAAAATGTCCAAAATGCAGCTTAAGAGGCAGTGAACTTAAGAGAAAGGGGAAGTAGTTTGGACATGATTGAGAAAATATCATTTAATATGTCCAAAAGTAGGAAGTCAGTCGTGGAAAAATAAAGCTTAAAAATAAGTTATGTGATATTCTGTACAATGTGAGTTGATATAGTGAAAATTAACAAATATAATCTTGCAGTCAAAAATAAAATTGTGTATAATCACAATAAAATAAGATTTTATAGAGCAGTGACCGTCTGAAGTTACTGTGATATAGCTTCTAAGAGCATGACATCATATCATGCAGTTCATTTTTCTAAGACCGTATATCGCGGCATTATTCAATAATTTGAGTGCCAATGCGAACAAAGCAGAGCAGAGGAGAGAAGGAGAAGGGAGGAGCTTTGTTTAGTTCAATATGCTCGGGGACAATCTATGGTCTCCAAAGCCACCTGATCCAGGTAGAGGTGGATGTCTCCAGGGGCTTGCCATGTCTTGTTATGGTGGGAAGTCTGGGGAGTGAAGTGCGGGAATCACAGGAGAGAGTGAAGGTTGCACTTAAGAATTCAGGAATGGATATTCCACCATCCCATATTTCTGTTAATCTGTCACCGGCAGATATTCATAAATCCGGAACCGGATTTGATCTTGCGATCGCATTAGGAATCCTGACAGCGACAGAAATTCTGGATGCTAAAGTGCTTGCGGATGTGTTCGTGATTGGAGAACTGGGACTTAGCGGAGAGATTAAAGGAGTGAAGGGAGTTCTGCCACTTGTGTGGGAGGCCTTTCGACAGGGGAAAAAGCAGTGTCTTGTGCCAAGGGATAATTATGCGGAGGCTTCCGTAATAGAAGGAATCCGCGTAGCAGGTGTAGGAAGCATTCAGGAAGCATGTGACTATCTGCAATTAACGGAAGAAGAACAGATTAAAGAGGAACTTAAGCAGAGAAGACAGGAGGCAGAAGCCCAAAGGGAATGGAAGAAAAGAGACCATCGACAGGAAGAAAAAGCACTGGACTTTGCAGAGGTTCACGGGCAGGAGAATCTGAAACGGGGAGCCCTGATTGCAGCTGCCGGTTTTCACCATATGCTGATTGTCGGGCCGCCCGGAGCCGGTAAGACGATGATTGCAAAGAGAATTCCGTCGATCCTGCCGGAACTGAGCTTTGAGGAAAGCATGGAGGTGACTTCCATCTACAGCATTGCCGGACGGCTTCCCAAGGGACAGAATCTGATTAAAAAACGACCGTTTTTAAATCCACATCATTCTGTTACAATTCATGCACTTGCAGGGGGAGGCAGAATTCCACAGCCCGGTCTTGTCAGCCTGGCACATCGCGGTGTGCTGTTCCTGGACGAGCTCCCGGAGTTCCAAAGACAGACCATTGATCTGCTGCGGCAGCCATTAGAGGATAAGGAAATTCACATTGCAAGAAGTACCGGGGCGTTTACTTATCCGGCGGATTTTATGCTGGTCGGGGCAATGAATCCCTGTCCGTGCGGCTATTATCCGGACCGCAACCGCTGTAAGTGTACGCCCTTTGAACGACATCTATACAGGAGCCGCCTGTCGGGACCGATACTGGACAGGATGGATTTGTGCCTGGAAGCAGAAAAGGTGGAAATAGGGCAGCTTCAGAAGAAAAAGAGTGGATTATCCAGTGCAGAAATGCGGGAGATGGTAAATCGTGCCCGAGAATTGCAGGAGAGCCGTTATAAGGGAACGGATATAAAATTTAATTCTGATTTAACTATGAAAGATTGCGAAAAATATTGCTGTCTCGGAAAGCAGGAGCAAAGCTATACGGAACGGCTTTCGAAGAAAATGCAGTTGAGCGCAAGAGGGTATCACCACCTGCTTAAGGTGGCACGGACGATTGCGGATCTGGAGGGGAGCGAAGAAATCCGGCTGCCCCATCTGGCAGAAGCGATGAGCTACCGGAATATGGAGCCGGAACGTTGAGAGATATACAGGCAAGGTGATGGGCAGAAAATAAATCAGGAATTTGAGAGCACTAAGGAATGAAACAGGGAAAACATATTATAAAAGTACCATGAAGAGAAGAATTATAAAGAGAAGAATTATAAAGAGAAGAATCATAAAGAGAAAAGTTTAAATGAAAGACAGGAACGGAAAGTAAGTATAAGTAAAAAGAAAGATAACTATTCAGTACAGGTCGAGGCATTTACTGCTGAGACCGTAAGAAAATGATTCAGTAATGCAAAATCCCATCGGCGAAGCCGATTTGGAATGGATTTTGCATCGTAACTGTGAAGGTACTGAACAGCTACAAAGCAAGAATGAAAAGGAATCAGATATGGAAAATAAGAAATATGAATACTGGCTTCACCAGATGCCGGAAGCCGGAAACAGAACGATCCGGGAGCTTTTAAGGAGGTATCATACTCCATTCGAGGTTTATGGGGCGGTGAGGAGAAGGAGCAAAGGGGTTCTTGAGGTGCTTACGGAGACAAGGATGGACGAAGCAGCGGAGTATACGAGATCTTATGACCTGAATCGGGAATATGAAGAACTGCTGAAAAAAGGAATCCGTTTCCTCACTGCTGAGGATGAAGACTATCCACAGAGGCTGCGTAAAATTCCGTCAGCACCTTATGCATTGTATGTGCTGGGGAAGCTGCCGCCGGAGAATCTGCCGGCGGTAGCAATGATTGGTGCGCGCGAATGTTCGGAATATGGAATTTATGTGGCAAAGAATTTTGCGAAGGAGTTAGGGGCACATGGGATACCGGTAATCAGCGGCATGGCAAGAGGAATTGACAGCATTTCACAGGAAGCAGCATTGCAGGCCGGCGGCAGAACCTATGCGGTTCTGGGCTGTGGAGTGGATATCTGCTATCCGAAATCCTCGCGCAGATTGTATGAGCAGATCCTGGAACAGGGAGGAATTCTGTCGACCTTTCCACCGGGGACAGAACCGATAAAACGACTTTTCCCGGAACGAAACCGGATTGTGTCGGGTCTTGCCGATGTGATTCTGGTCGTAGAAGCAAGGCAGAAAAGCGGCACCTTTATTACGGTAGATATGGCGTTGGAGCAGGGGAGAGAGGTTTATGCCATTCCGGGGAGACTGACGGATCGGCTGAGTGATGGCTGCAATCTACTGTTACAGCAGGGAGCACTTATTGCCGTGTCTCCGAAGGATTTACTGCAGCATCTTTCACCGGGACAGATGGAACTTCCTTTGGAAAATCCTCAGAAGGCAATAGAAAATATAAGGGATGTGGAAGATGCCGGAAGCATAGAAGATACTAGAAGCATAGAAGATACTAGAGGCATAGAAGATACTAGAAGCATGAATGATGTCAGAAGCATGAATGATGTCAGAAGTATGGAAGATGCCAAAAGTATGGGAGATACCAGAAGCATGGGAGATGTTAGAAGCATGGAAGCTATCGGAAGCATGGAAAATATCGGGAATGTGGAAGGTGCCTGGAATACGGATGATAGACTGCAGATTCTCCTTGAAATACTGGATTTTCTTCCGAAAAGCGTGGAAGAAATCCGGACTGCATATGAAAGGAAAACCAAAGCTGCGGCGACTACACCGGAAATCCTGTGTATGCTAATGGAGCTTTGCATGGAAGGCACTGCAACACAGGTGAGCGGAAATTATTTTGCAGCCCAAGGACCAACTGCATTACAGCAATTTTATAAATGAGGTTAGATACACTAATAAATACTCAATAGATTAATTTGTGAAATAATGGAATGGTGAAAGGATAGAGAGATGTATTAGAGAAATCTGATGGAGGCGGATTATATCATGTATAAACGGCATGCCATAAAACAAAATATGGTTGCACGCATACGATGCCGTGAGGTATAATATAATTAATCCTCAGCTTTCTCTGATACCACAGAGAAAGGATTATGAATGAGCAAAAGATATGAGGAGCTTGATTTTACAGATGATTTCATTTTCTGTAAGATTTTGTATAATAACGAACCACTTTGTAAGGAACTGTTGGAAGTGATTCTCGGAAAGAAGATCAGGAAAATAGTATATCACGACTGGCAGAAGCAGATCGAAATGACAGCGGAAGGAAAGGGAGTGCGGCTGGATGTCTATCTGGAAGATGGACATACCGTATATGATCTGGAAATGCAGGCAGCCCGTAAGAAGAATCTTCCGAAAAGATCGAGATATTATCAGGGAATGATTGATTTGAATCTGATTGAGCGCGGAGCAGATTATGAGGAACTGAAGGAATCCTATGTGATTTTTATTTGTACCTATGATCTCTTTGGAAAGAATGCCTGTGTGTATACCTTCGAGAACCGGTGCCGCGAAGTGGGAGGATTATGTCTTGATGATGGAACGATGAAGGTATTCTTAAATGCCGAGGGAGATACATCGAAGCTGACCCCGGAATTAAGGGATTTCCTGGATTATGTTGCAGGACGTAGGATACATGGAAAACTGGTTGCCAAAATTGAGGAGGAAGTCCGGAAAGCCAGAAAACATGAGGAATGGAGGACAGAGTATATGACATTTGAAATGTTACAGAGGGAGAAGTATAAAGAGGGAGTGGAATACGGTAAGAAATTAGGCGAAAGACGTGGAGAAAAGCGAGGAGAAAAGAGAGGCATAGGACTGGGTAAACTGGATGCAATCCGGCGCATGCAGAGAAAAGGATTGAGCATGGAAGAGATTATGGATATGGGTTATACCAGGACTGAATATGAGAAGGCACTTCGAACCGAAAAAATCAACTGACTGGAGAGAAATACCAATTTCCTATTGATGAGGAAGTCTGGAAAGCCAGAAAACATGAGGAATGGAGGACAGAGTATATGACATTTGAAATGTTACAGAGGGAGAAATACAAAGAGGGAAAACGCGAGGAAAGAATGGAAGCAATCCGGCGCATGAAAGAACGTGGATTTAACTTTAAAATGATTATGAAAGCAGGGTATACCAAAGCGGAATACAGGCAGGCGCTTCAGACAGAAAATCAACTGATTGAAAAGTAATACCAATTTCCTATTTTTTCTTTGATATCTGCCCGTTTTGGGTTGCAATCTCATGTCGAAGAGTGTAGAATATTGTCCGTAGACAATAGTACATTGGTCACACATTCTTAAATATAGATCTCCGTGGGCTGTCAGATACCGCCGGCTGGGATATGAAAATCATAAATTACTCTGGGAACGAATACGCTATGGATTTTAACAGAAAAAAACTTCGTCTGGGTGACGTACTGGTGAACAGTGGCGTTATAACGGCTGAACAGCTGCAGAAGGGTCTTGAACTGCAGAAGGGCTCTGGCCGTAAATTGGGAGAAACTCTTGTTGACGAAGGAATTACCACAGAAGAGAATATTGCGAAAGCATTGAGCAGCCAGCTGGGCTACGAAATGGTTGATCTGCAGGATATCTCCATTGATGAAGAAATCCTCAATCTGGTACCCCCGAACATTTTAAAGAAGCATAAGATGATCCCGTTTGAATATTCCAGGACGGGGATGAATGTTCTGCGTGTGGCAATGTCAGATCCCATGAACATGGCTGCCATGGACGATATCAATATTATTACGAACCTGCAGGTGGAGCCGGTCGTGGCAACACCGCGGGATGTGATGCTGGCACTCGACCGCTATTATGGACAGGCAGAGGTAAACTCCGCACTCGAAGAGTACGTAAAAGAAAAGACGAGCCAGATGGCGGAGCAGGAGGATATCTACAGCGACGACATCAACAACTCCCCGATTGTACAGCTGGTAAAAACGATGATCGAACAGGCTGTACGCCAGCGTGCATCCGATATTCATATCGAACCGATGGAGAAGCAGGTCCGGGTGCGTTACCGTATTGACGGTGCCCTGTATGAGAAGGCAACCTACAACATCAGCCTTTTACCGGCACTGGTTGCACGTATCAAGATCATTGGCGGCATGGATATTTCTGAGAAGCGTAAGCCGCAGGACGGCAGGATCACGCAGGTGGTGGACCGGCGCGAATTTGATATCCGTGTATCCATTCTGCCTACGGTATATGGCGAGAAGATCGTTATGCGACTTACGTCCAAGAACGCCTTATCGAGGGAAAAGAGCCAATTGGGCTTAAAGCCGCATGACTTACAGAAATTTGACCATATTTTGAAAAATCCGCATGGTATTCTGCTTGTGACAGGACCTACCGGAAGCGGTAAGTCTACAACGCTCTATACCGCGCTTAGTGAGTTAAATAAAGAAGATGTAAACATCATCACCGTAGAAGATCCGGTGGAAGCAAATATTGACGGAATCAACCAGGTGCAGGTCAACAATAAAGCAGATCTGACCTTTGCATCGGCATTGCGTTCCATCCTGCGACAGGATCCGGACATCATTATGATCGGAGAAATCCGTGATCAGGAGACGGCATCCATCGCTGTACAGGCATCCATCACAGGTCACCTTGTGGTATCCACGCTGCATACGAACTCCGCAGCCAGCACGATTACCCGTCTGGTGGATATGGGAATTGAACCTTACCTGATTGCAGACGCTACGGTTGGTGTTATTGCACAGCGACTGGTGCGCCGCCTTTGTCCGGATTGTAAGAGGGCAAAGAAAGCCGATGCCGAAGACCTTGAAATGCTGATGCGTAAGCCGGAGGAAGATCTGACAATTTATGAGCCATGCGGCTGTGCAAAATGCGACGGCACAGGCTTTCGCGGACGAATCGGTGTGTATGAAATCATGGAAGTGACTCCGCAGCTGAAGCATATCATCAGTAAAGGTGGAGAAGTGGAAGCCATCAAAGCACAGGCGCTGAAGGACGGCATGCATACCCTGCGTATGAGTGCGACCGAGCTCGTCCTGGATGGAACGACATCCGTACAGGAAATGATGAGAGTATCTTTCGACTTGTAGAATGGGAGGAACGACAATGGCCAATTGGGGCTATGTGGCGATAGATAAAACAGGAAAAGAAATCAAAGGCAGCAGGGACGCCGATACACAGGAAGCCTTAACGAGAGATCTGAAGCAGCAGGGACTCATCGTTCTGGAGGTAAAGCAGCAGAATACCTTAACACGGGATATCAACATCAGCTTTGATAAAAAGCCGGCAGCCAGAGATCTCGCCGTGTTCTGCCGGCAGTTTGCCAGCATCGTGCGTGCCGGTGTCAGCATCATTGAAGCTCTGAATATGTTGGCAGAGCAGACAGAGAATAAGCTTTTACAGAAATCCCTCATGGCAGTCCGTGCCGATGTGGAAAAGGGGGAGAGCTTCGCAGATTCCATGGCAAAGCATCCCAGGGCATTTCCGGAGCTTTTGATCCAGATGGCGAGAGCCGGAGAGGCATCCGGCAGTCTGGAAATCTCCATGGAACGTATGGCAATCCAGTTTGAAAAGTCCGCGAAGACACAGGCCTTGGTTAAGAAAGCCATGATCTACCCGATTGTGGTTGCCTGCGTAGCTGTAGGCGTTGTTGTAGTCATGCTGGTATTCGTTATTCCACGATATACGGATATGTTTGAAGAGCTTGATGCCGAGCTTCCTGCAATTACACTTGCCGTTGTAGGACTCAGCAACTTTATTAAAAATTACTGGTTTATTATCGTTCCGGTAGTAATTGCGATTGCGGTAGCCTTTCATATGTGGAAAAAGACCTTATCCGGCAAGCATGTTTTAGGAAAACTGGCACTCAAATTTCCAATGACGAAAAACCTGGTAATAAAGAGTGCTTCTTCCCAGATGGCCCGCACCTTAAGCACGCTGCTTACCGCAGGTGTTCCACTCACGGAAGCAGTGGATATTGTAGCGGATACCATGGGAAATATCTGGTATAAGGAAGCCTTAAAGGAAGCGCTCGAGCAGCTACTGGTCGGCGTCCCTTTATCCCAGCCGTTACAGACCTGCGGACTCTTCCCACCGATGGTATATCATATGGTACGAATCGGTGAAGAAGCCGGCTCCACAGAAGAAATGCTGAACAAACTGGCAGACTACTATGAAGAAGAAGTGGAAATGGCTGTCCAGTCCTTAATGGCCGCCATGGAACCGATGATTATCATCATCCTCGCCGGCATCGTCGGCATCCTTCTCGCCGCCGTCATGCTTCCCATGGTTAATATGTATGCGGCACTTGACAACTTATAACACCAGCTTTGCCATAGCCGAGAAGTAACAGGATGGGTGCTTGCACACAGATCCTGTTACTTCGAAGGATATGAGCGGAGCGCCCCTATATGAAATAAGGCTGAGCCGTGAAACGGCGGGAGGTTGCGAAGCAACCGTGCCTTATGAATGTTAGTGGGGCGCGGCGAAGCTGTAATTACAAGTATGAACAGTTAAGCCTTATGAATGGAGGCTTCGCACTGGTGTTATCAGTGAGAGAAATGTAAAAAACATGTGAAGAATTTCACTAAAATTTCCAATAATACATACAACTTGAATAAAAGTGACTGCAACGTAGGGACAGTCATTTTTAAATAAAAACAACAAACAAAGGAGAATTTTCATGAAAAAGGAAAAAATGAATGACAAAGGTTTTTCACTTGTTGAGTTAATCATCGTTATTGCCATTATGGCAGTACTTATTGTGGTTCTCGCACCTCAGTACTTAAAGTATGTTGAGAGATCCAGAAACTCAACAGATTTACAGAATGCAACTGAGATCGTAACAGCACTTCAGGTTTACGGTTCTGACCCAGAAGCAACTGAAGCAATTCCGGCTGAGGGATCTTCTGTTACGGTTAAAGTTGATACCAATGATACAGCAACTGTAACAGGTGATTTTGCAGTGGCAGCATTAAAAGATGCTGGTTTGGCTAATGCTTCTGGAGACTTAACTATGAGATGTCAGAGTAAGACTACATGGACATCTTATACAATTACTGCAACATCAAAAAATGGTGGGTTGGAATTCTCATACTCAAATGAAGGTGGAAAGGGTGCAACTGCTTTTG
Source organism: Firmicutes bacterium CAG:95 (assembly GCA_000438155.1). Lineage (GTDB taxonomy): Bacteria > Bacillota > Clostridia > Lachnospirales > Lachnospiraceae > Suilimivivens. The sequence goes on along the minus strand of FR902948.1, from coordinate 1,496 downwards.
CTGATGCAATGGCTGGAAAGAAAGGCACAACTACCACAGAATAAGTGAGTTCTGTTATCCATAGCATACATCCGATATGGACACTCAAAACAAAAAACTCCTTCTTCCCCTCTCGTCACAGCAGAGCCTTAAGGTCGTCGGTTTCGACGATCCCTTGATCGCTCGTGTACCCTACGACCTTTATGAAGCGAGAGCCCGCGATTCTGTGATCAGAATGGATGGAAGTGCCACTAGGACTCCTGCGGTATATGCCGCAGGAGAATTGTGGGTTTAAGAAGAGTAACAAAGCTCGAAAAAGATTGAAAAATATGTACTAACGGTTTTAATACAATCAACATTTATGGATAAGGATATTCCCTATGCTCGCAGAAATTATTTTTTATATCTTCATATTTCTTTTCGGAATCGTGATCGGCAGTTTTTTAAATGTCTGCATTTACCGCATACCGAAGCATGAAGATATCGTGAAAACACGGTCACACTGCATGTCCTGTGGTTATCAGCTCAAGTGGTATGACATGTTTCCGGTATTCAGTTATCTGTTTCTGCGGGGCAGATGCCGGAAATGCCATGCGAAGCTTTCCGTACAGTATCCGCTGATTGAAGCAGCGAACGGCATTCTTTATGTAATGATCGTGTGGATTCATGGAATGACAATTACTTCTATATTATATTGCCTGCTGGTTTCTGCACTTCTGGTAATCAGTGTCATTGATTTCAGAACCTTTGAGATTCCCCTTGGAATCAATATTTTTATTCTGATTCTCGGAATCGTCCGCGTAGCAACAGACTTTACCTGTGTGTTGGACTACGTGATCGGATTCCTAAGTGTGAGCGTTGTGCTCGCCATTCTGTATTATGCCTCCAAAGGAAGAGCAATCGGTGGAGGCGATGTGAAGCTCATGGCCGTCTGCGGACTGGTGCTTGGCTGGAAGCTGGTTTTGCTGGCATTCTTTTTAGGATGCATTTTAGGATCAGTCATTCATATTATCCGGATGAAGGCATTTGGCGCCGACCGGGTTCTGGCGATGGGACCATACCTTTCGTTGGGAGTACTCCTTGCAGTTTTGTGGGGAAATACCATGATTCAGTGGTACATGGGACTACTGGGTTTTTAACCTTAAGAGCGAATATTTTACCTGCTTGGTAATCCCGGCAGGTTTCTTATATATAACATCATTTTTTCGGGACAAAGGAGAAAATATAAGTAACTAAAAACATGATTAAATGTGAGTCAATGTACTCAAAGATGCTCAAAAACCAGAGTATTAGTTGGTAACTTAAAACCGCTGAAATCATAGGAAAGATAAGCCAGTACAAGTTGAAATAGTCTTGTTAACTATAGGGTAGAACCTTGATGGTAATGATTGAGTAATGGTAGAAGTCTACAAAAACCAAGTAGCAAAAAGAAAAATATTAAGAAAGGAAAAGCTATTTAGATGAAAACCTATATCTAATCAATAAAAAAGAATTTATAGGTATGTACCGATGGCTTA
>FR902947.1:4049-18281 GCA_000438155.1 Firmicutes bacterium CAG:95 | reverse complement strand
TCTGCTTCTCTCACTCCTTTATGTCCAATTTAGGCCCTGTTTTCCTGCTTTTCTCTCTTTGCTTTCTTCTCTTTTGGACTTTTTCTGCTTCTCTCACTCCTTTATGTCCAATTCAACTTGTGATTCTTCTATAATGTCTGCAAACCAACCGGAATTGTGAAGTTCGCTGTCCCTTTTCCTCTTTTCATCCCCAGAAACTTTCTCTCTCAGAGTTCCGTAACATCTACAGCCATTATTGGCTGACCTCCATAACTTCTACATCGCAACTATTGGCTGACCTCCGTGACTACTACGGCTTTTACCGATCCTCTGTCGTTTCCGCAGCTTCTGTAGCTGCTGTGTCACCTACAGCCTATACTACTTCTGCAACTTCTGCAACCTCTGCAGCTTCTATAGTATCTGCGCCATCTACTCTGCTTCTGTAGTTCCTGCAACTTCCATAGTACCTATGCTATGTCTTCTGCTGTTTTTGAAACTTCTGTGTTTTCTGCTGTTCCTGTAACCTCTGCAGCCTCTGCACTTCCTGCTGTTACTGTAATCTTAGCAGTTTCCAAAGCTTCTGCTGTTACTGTAGCATCAATAGCTCCCGCAGCTTCTGTAGCTTCTGTAGCTTCTATAGCTTCTGCAACATCTGCTGTTACTGTAGCTTCTGCGGTTTCTGCTGTCTGAGGCTGATCAGCCAATTCAACCAAATGCTTTCCCTCCTCTTCCTGCGCTTCACATGGATATTTCATGCCCCACTGGGACCGAATTTCATCCATAATCCGCATCACGCGCAAAGTTTCACTATGTGGCATCTGTGCACATTCGATCTGACCACACTTAATTGCGTCGATACAGGCTGCCACCTCATATTCATAACCGGAAATCTGCTTCGGACATTTATAAGATGCCACTTTCTTATACTGCTTATCATATACGGCAATACTTTCAAAATTGTTGATATTTTCAACAACCGCAAAGCCCTTCGTTCCGTAAATAATGCCCTGACGGTCACTTAAAGACACCATGGAGCTGTTTAAGTTCGCTACCTTGCCATCATAATATTGGAGACAGATTGCATTCTGCTCATCCACTCCAGTCTCCGTAAAAGTGCAGCAGGATGCAATCTTACTGATATTATGTCCAAAAATCATCAATGCAAAATTAATGGTGTAAACACCAACATCCAGAAGTGCACCGCCCCCCAATGCCAGGTTCGTTAAACGTTCCTTACTTCCAATCACATATCCCAGATTTGCTGTTAAGGTCTTCGGCTCACCAATAATTCCACTTCCAATCACTTCACGAATCGTTGTCAGCATCGGCATATATCTTGTCCACATTGCCTCTGCAAGAAACACCTTGTGCTCTGCTGCAATGCGCACCAGTTCCTCCGCCTGCGTTGCATTCAGGGTAAATGCCTTTTCACACAAAACCGGTTTTCCTGCTTCCAGACACATCTTCACGTTCTCATAATGCTCGGAATGAGGGGTTGCGACATAAATAAGATCCACCTTCTTATCCGCTGCCAGATCCGCATAGGATCCATAAGCTTTCTTACAACCATACTTTCCTGCAAAAACATCTGCATGAACCTGTTGCCTGGACGCCACTGCATAAACCCGGACATTTTTCATTTTATTTATCGTTCCTGCCATGATTCCTGCGATATTACCGCTTCCCATAATTCCAATATTAAAATTTCCAAACATTTCTGTTCCTCCTTTGCAGCCGGTTACTTTATTCCAATGAGCTCCATAACTGTTCAGTCCCTCCACAGTTACACTGTTTCTATATTGTACCAAATTTCCAACGAAAAAAACAGTCCTTACCAATGTCAATCAGTAAAGACTGTCTGCTCCTGTTGTTACTCATTCCTGCTCTCAGACACATTTATCCGATCACGTCTGCATTTGGAACGGTTACTCAAGATATTCGCTTTTAATAAAGGCATTGCTGCCCTTGTATTTAACCTTGGACCAGCCATCTGCCTGTTCCATGACAAGTTCAAAGGTATCTCCAACGTAAGCGGTTCCCAAGACATCAGAATCCGTACTTGCACTCTTCCTGACACGAACCGTTTCCTTAACCTTCACCTGATCGCCAGGTGCCTTGCCTATTGACGCCGTGCTGCCCGTATTCTCCGTATCAGTGGAAGCATCTCCTGTAGTATTCTGGGCATTATCAGTACTATCTGTATTATCTTCCTGTGTAATATCTGCTTCAGCCGGTTCTTCAGAAATCACTTCCAGGTAATCGCTCTTAATATAAGCGTCTTTCCCTTCATATTCAATCTTACTCCAGCCGTTCTCCTTCTGTTCTAAAACAGTAAACTCCTGATCCACCTGAGCTTTACCAAGCTTATCAGCCTGCTCACTGTCCGAAACTCGAATATTTACAACGTCCGTGGCACGAGCCTTGATCGCAACTGGAGCGGTCTCTTCTGCAGTCTCATCCGTTGTCTCGCCAGTCTCTTCTTCCGTCTGCTCCGGCTGCTCCGCCTGTGCCAGAATCTCTCCGACATCTTCGTTAATCTTTTCCTTCATATATGCAAGGAATTCACTCAAATTTTCATCCTCTGCAAGCAGATCATTGTACGCCACTACAACTTTATTATTCAGATCTACCACATCATCCTGCAGCGTAACCTCTTTAATATAGCTGCTTACCGTATCATCATACGTGCCATTATTGATGTAATAGTTTCCGTTCTCATCCTGTCCGATGTAGTATGTCTGCATTCCCGGAATTGTGGTTTCCAGATCATAGAACTTCACTTCGGAACATACATAAGCTACATAGGTATTGTCCGTAAGTCCTGGCTTAGTGTAAACGTCCAGCTGTGGGTAGGATTCAATATACTTACTTAACTCTTCGACTTTAATCTTCTGAATGTCATTCAAATAGGTATTGAGACCTGAAATTGTCTCCATATCTCCTGATGCCTGTGCATCATAATACGCTCTTACGACATTGTTGACCTCCGGATATGCGTTCTCCTCCAGATCATATGCCGGCATATCCTGAACTTCCTCTTCCATCTGCTGCTCAGCAGCCAGTGAGGCAGCTTCTGCTTCTTTTTCTAACTTATCTCTTTGATTTGCATTTACAGCAACTAATACCGTTATGAAAACACACACAATAAGGATTGCCGGCATCACGATCTTTCTATGATCCAGTATCCAATCCTTAACCGTCAGAAGCTTATCCTTGACCCCCTCAAGTCTGCTCTGATTGTTTTGATTCATATTTACCATCCTTTAAAATTGTCACACACATATCCAAGGTGATGCAAATGCACCCGACAGGAATCGAACCTGCATTAAAGGCGTCGGAGGCCTTCGTTCTATCCGTTAGACTACGGGTGCATGTGTGTTATAATATTACAAAATTGTTACATCACCTTGAATATATTATCACAACTCTTAGCGCTTGTCTAGTAAATAAAGTGCATCTTCCTTTTTATTATAAAAAAATACAGAATCTGCCAATACCTCTTCCTCCTCCACCTGGCTTCTGTTAATCTCCGAAACAATATCCAGGAAGGCTTCCTGATTAAGGCTTGGTATACCGGGAATCAGAATGGTTTCATGTACAGAGCTTGGCAGTATATACAGATCGGCGTTTTTCTTTTCTGCAAAGGATTTCAACTGATCCCGATACAGAATACAGGCTGCACCAAACAGCTTCTGTTCATTCGTGAGGACATACATGGGAATCATGTCTTCAAATAATTCTGCTGGAAAGATTCCGTCCAAAACTTCATTCATATTTTCGATTTTAGGCGGGAGGAGCCGTGGTGCATTCAGATATGCTGCCTCATAAAGCTCTTCCTCCGTGACATTCCAGGTATCCATATGACTTTTTCTGATAAGAACCGTTGCTTTTCCGCTGAAAGGCGCATTTTCAATCAGATAAAAATAAACAATTGACAAATTAAAAAACGGACGGTTGGGAACATCCCCAAGCATTTTCCGGTTCTTTTCCGTATTAATCAGCTTAAAGGAAAGCTTTCGTTTTGCCCTGGAAAAGTCCGTAAAATCACTTAAATCTACCGGACGCTTTAAATCGGCCTGCCGGAGCCGGTCTGCCATTTCGGATACGGTAATCCGTAATTCCTTTTCACTCATATCCTCCCGGTAATAGTCGTCAACATATATGGTCGGGAAGGAGTTAACATTCTCACGGCGCGCCACAATTCCGGTTAAAGTAACTCCATTGTTCTTTGTTACCCTGCGGGAAAAAACGTGATAGCTGTCACCAAACTGCTCCTGTAAGAGCAAAACAGCCTGATTGGTAAATGATGTGATATTCATAGATAGAATTTCCTTTCGATAAAAAAATGGTTTTCCGGCAGACGCCGGAAAGGATTTGTGTAGTGTAAAAAAGTAACTATTCAGTACAGTCCAAGCTCTTGCTGTCAAGTCCTTAAAATATGATCCTGTAACGCAAAATCCCATCGGTGAAGCCAATTGGAGACGAATTCTGCATCAAAGCTGTAAGGATACTGAACAGCTGCGAACAAGCTTCACCAGACTCACCTTCGGTTTGCCAAGTGAACTTGTATGGTTCGCACTAAGCTCGAAATAACCTCGCTAAGTGCTCTACTCAAATAAAAACAAAAGAGACAATGAAATTCATCATTGTCTCTGGCTTGTCCTTTGATATTAAAAACACATTCTATACTCTGGAGAGATATTCTCCTGTTCTGGTATCGATCTTGATTACATCGTTCATATCTACAAAGAGAGGTACGTTAACAACTGCTCCTGTTTCAACAGTAGCCGGTTTGGTTGCACCTGTAGCGGTATCGCCCTTGAATCCGGGCTCTGTATCTGTAATCTGAAGTTCTACAAACAGAGGGGGCTCAATTGCAAATACACTGCCGTTATGGGAACAAACCTTAACCATTTCGTTCTCTTTCACGAACTTTAATGCATCACCTACGGTTTCAGCATTTAATGCAATCTGATCATATGTTTCAACATCCATAAAGTTATACAGATCTCCATCGGAGTATAAATACTGCATATCTTTTCTATCAATACGTGCCTGTGGACACTTTTCAGTAGGTCTGAAAGTCTTCTCCACTACGCCGCCGCTCTTGATGTTTTTCAGCTTGGTTCTGACAAAAGCTGCTCCTTTACCAGGTTTAACATGCTGAAACTCGATAATCTGGTAAACGTTATTATCCAGCTCAATCGTAATACCATTTCTGAAATCACCTGCAGAAATCATAAAAATATTCCTCCTAAATAAATTCACGTTATAATTCTTTTACAGTTTAATATAAAAAAGAAGATTTTTCAACCCTTTCTTATCAGATTCGCAACTTTTTCCATTGCTTCGAGGTATCCTGCAAGCCCACGTCCGTAAATCTGCCCGTTGCAGACCGGAGCTGTTACGGAAATTTTGCGGAATTCCTCACGCTGCGTAATATCCGAAATATGGATCTCCATCTTCGGCATGGTAACACTGGCAAGTGCATCCCTGATCGCATAGCTATAATGGGTAAATGCCCCCGGATTGATCACGATGCCCTCTGTTCCGTCAAAATAGGCATCCTGGATCCTGTCAATAATGGCTCCCTCGTGATTACTCTGGAATACCTCCGCCGTAGCACCAAGCTCCTTTGCTTTGTCGGAAATCATCTTCAAAAGATCATCATAATTCTGCGTTCCGTAAACTCCCTTTTCCCGGATTCCAAGGAAATTTAAGTTAGGACCGTTAATCACTAAAATTTTCATTTTCTTTCTCCTGTTCTGCTCTGTCTGTTCAACTCTATTCGAGATAGTTTACGGATAATTTCATCCGCAATGAGCCATTTATTCTTACCCTCGACGGTGATGATCTCATCCGCGCATTTTTCATACCACACATCACGCTGCTGCAGAAGCTCCGTAATCCTTGCGTAAGGATCCTCCGTCTGTAAAAGAGGCCTTGTCGTATCTCCCTTTAACCGCCGGTAAACCTCCTCTGGTGTGATTTTCAGATAAAACACATATCCTAATTCTGCTAACAGTTCCCGGTTCCGTTCGCCCCGAAGAAGAGCTCGCTGCCGCACCGGTTCATCTCCATAAAGATTTCCTCCGATCGGAAGGCCTCCTCCAAGTGCAATCACCATGGGCTCCTGTTTTTGGATCAGTTCGCGCAAAGCTTCTGTTTCCATATCCCGGAATACCTCCTCGCCCTGTGTGGCAAAAATATCGGATATGCTCCTGCCCTGCTTCTGCTCGATATAATAGTCGGTATCCAGAAGCTCCTGTCCACGCTTTTCTGCCAGGATTCTTCCGATGGTGCTCTTTCCGCATCCCATAAAACCGGTGAGAATCACCTTATTCTTTGCCATAGCATGCCTCCTTAAGCTTCTCATAGACAATGGCAGCCTGGTCTTCTGTAATCTCCACCTGATTCCATAATTCAAACGCAATAATTCCCTGATAGAGAAGCATTTTGAGTCCATTATAAGCCTCTCCGCCATGCACTCTCACAAGCTGCATAAAACGGGTATCGGCCGGCCGGTACACAAGATCGTAGCCCTTCGAAATCTTTTCATAAAAGGCAGGATCTTCGATGACTGCCTCATGATCGTGGGGTGCCAGGCCTACACTTGTAGACTGGATCACCAGATAATCCTTCCCCGGCAGTGTCTGATAGCCCGAAAGCTCCATCGCCGTCATCTGCGTGTATCCGGTCTTCTCTGCAATCTCCTGTACAATCGCCTGCGCTTTGGAAACCGTGCGGTTTAAAAGATACACATGGGAAGCGCCTTTCGAAGCACATAGAAAGGCAACCGCCCGTGCCGCACCTCCGGCCCCTAAAATCAGAACCTCACGATTGGCAATCTCCATGCCGTCACTGCACATCGCACGGTAAAGCCCCGGCATGTCCGTATTATAGCCCTTAAATCCGTCCTCCGTGCGCACCAGTGTATTCACTGCGCCAATTTTCTCTGCCAGTTCATCAATCTCTGAAAGAAGCGGTATTACGTCACTCTTATAAGGAACGGTTACATTCATTCCATGAATATGTAAGGCAAACGCCCCCGGCACTGCCTCTGCTAACTTCCCCTGATCCACCAGGAACGATCCATAGACCAGCGAAATCCCGGTCAGTTCTGCAAGGGTATTGTGAATCAGCGGCGATAACGTATGTGCGACCGGATTTCCAATGAGTCCGCACAGCTTCGTATGTCCATCAATCTGCATCCTTGTCCTCCTTATATAAAAAGATTCTCCCCTGCTTCCTGCAGGTTCTCTTATAGGAAGCAAGTACAATCTTTTCCAGATATCGTTTCAATACAATCTGAATCTCTTCATGCCTGGCAATCGGCTGTACGAGAATCGAATAAATTCCGCACCGTCTGGCTCCCCAGCCATCCGTAAACAGCTGGTCGCCGACAAACAACGTGTTCCCTGTATTGCATCCAAGCTTTTTCATGGCCCGCTCATATCCGGCCTTCCCGGGCTTTCCTGCTTTAAACAGGTATTGCACCTGTACCGCATCGTTAAACATCTTCACCCTCGGCTCCTTATTATTCGAAAGCAGCATGATACGAAACCCAAGCTCCTTCAAGTGCCGGAAAAGTGCGATGCTCCGCTCATCCGCAGGTGCGCCATGCTCCACCAGTGTATTATCAATGTCAAAGATTATTCCGCGATAGCCCTGCTCATAAAGCCGGTCAAAATTGATCTGGTAAGTGGATACGATGTATTTATCCGGATAAAAACATTGAAGCATGAGAATTCTCCTCTGAGATTAAATATAAATACCCCTTACATGGCGCAAGGGGTATGATTCTTTACGGATTCAAAAGTGTTTCCTTCCCTTAAAACCTGGGAATCACAACACCATCTTCTGACTGGAAGGCAAAATTCTGTGAGCTTCCAACAAAATACTGGTATTCCTGTAACACTTCATCTTTACGCATATCGGAGACAGCCTTCATAACATCGAGATTCTCCAGTCCGCTCTCGCTTCCCAGATAGTCAAAGCTGTCTGTTTTATTAAAAGTAAGAGAAATGTTCTCAAGATCAGCTGCCTTCGCTCTGCGATCCTGCGCTGCGAAGTCTGTCATACGGGAATAATCCGGGGTACTCTGCTGCAGGGCTGCCTGCTGCTGTTCCTGATCCTGGCGTCTTACTTCCTCGCCGCTTACCAGCTTAATCTCCGGTCTTTGATAATTCGAACAGGTTGAAAGGCTTCCCATTCCCTGATAGATCTGTATGCCCATTACTCTCACCACCTTCCAAAACAATGTTATCTTAATATATTACTACGATAACCTCTGATTTGCAACAATTCTTCCTAAATATTATTCAATTCCGGCAGATTCAAGTAATTTCTTCGTATAGGGATCCTTCGGTGCAAAATAAATTTCTTCCGGCACTCCCATTTCCACAAACTGTCCCTTCTGCATAATCATGACATGATTACACATCTGATAAACAACCCTGAGATCATGGGAAATGAATAAAATGGATAAGCCCATCTCTTCTTTCAGCTGTTTCAGAAGTTCAAGTACCTGGGCCTGAATGGTTACATCAAGGGCAGATACCGGTTCATCCGCAATCAGAAGCTTTGGTTCCTGCATCAGCGCCGTACCGATACAGATTCTCTGCCGCTGTCCGCCGGACAACTGATTCGGATAACGGTCGATCAGCTTTTCATCAAGACCTACCCGATGCAGCATGGCAATTACCCGTTCCCTGCGTTCCTCCGGTTTTAAAAGCCCTCCCCCCTGTGGTCCACGCAGGCGCAAAGGCTCTTCCATAATCCAGCCGATGGTCTTAGATGGATTTAGCGATCCGTAAGGATCCTGAAAAACCATCTGCGGAAATTTCGATGCATGGATAATTTCTCCGGTATAAGGAACAAGCCCCAGGATTGCCTTGGCAAGCGTTGACTTTCCACAGCCGCTCTCCCGACCAGTCCCAGGATTTCGCCCTCCCTCATCTCAAAGGAAACATCCTTAAGGACATGCTGGTACGTTGTTTTACTGAATATATTTTTTTTCTGATTTTTGTAGGACACATTCACGTTCCTGACTGTCAGAATATTATTTTCCATTTCTTTTCACCTTTGGTATTGCTGCAATCAGACGCTGCGTATATTCTTCCTTAGGGTGTGCAAAGACCTCCTGTGTCAGCCCGGTCTCCACAACATAACCGCCCTTCATCACCAGTACCCGTTCGCAAAGCTGTTTTACCAGACTTAAATCGTGGGAGATAAACAGGATCGACGTCTGCTTCTCCCGGTTCATCCGCTTTAACAGCTCTACAATCTGTGCCTGGATTGTTACATCCAGTGCAGTCGTTGGCTCATCTGCAATCAGAATCCGCGGATTGCAAATCATGGCTGCTGCAATCATTACTCTTTGCCGCATACCACCGGATAATTCATGCGGATACTGACGGTAAAGCCGTTCCGGATCCGGAAGTTCCACTTCCTTCATCATCTCAATTGCTTTCTGATAACGTTCTTCTTTGTTAAGCTCCGTATGAATCCGCAGGGATTCTTCAATCTGCCATCCAATTCGCTTCACCGGGTTTAAGGAAGTCATCGGTTCCTGAAAAATCATGCTGATTTCATTTCCCTGAATTTTGCGAAGCTTTGAACGCTCACAGGTCAGCAGATCCAGTCCGTCAAACAGAATCTGTCCCCTCTTATGCATGTCCCTGCGGCTTAGCAGTCCTGCAATCGCAAGGGCACTCATGGACTTGCCGGAGCCGGATTCTCCCACCAGACCGACAATCTCTCCTGCTTTCAGTTCCAGATCAAAATCATATACTACCGTTTCCGGAATCAGATGGTCGTGAAATTCAATATTTAAATTTTTTACTTCCAATAATAAAGGCTCTGCCATTCCCTACTCCTTCTTCAATCCATCGCTCAACAGACTGAATCCAAGTACCATCAGAATAATGGCACATCCCGGTCCCAGTGCATAGTTCGGCACACGGAACAGAAAGCTCTGCGCCTCGGAAAGCATGCGCCCAAGACTCGGTGCCGGCGGCTGTACGCCAATTCCCAAAAAGCTCATTCCGGCCTCTGCCAGAACGGCGTTATTAAACCCAATCATAATCGAAGATAACAGCACGCTTACCGTATTCGGCAGGATATGCACAAACATAATCCTCAGATGGGATGCCCCCTGCAGACGCGCATTCTTAACATAATCCATATTTTTATATTTCAGGAATTCACTTCGTACAATTCTCGAAAAGCTTGGAATAAAGGCGATACCAAGCGCAATCACCACCTGATAGGTTCCCGGTCCGAGAAGCGAAATAAATACCAATGCCAGTAAAATACTCGGAAACGCAAAAACAGCATCGATGATCCGCATCAGGATTTCATCGATGGTTCCTCCAAAATAGCCTGTAAATGCCCCGATCAGGACACCAAACGCAGTTCCAATCAGCACGGTTCCAAGTGCAACAAGAAATGTGGTTCCAGCACCCTTCATCACCCTGCTCAAAATATCTCTTCCAAAATTATCACATCCCAGGGGATGTGCCAGGGAAATCCCTGCAAACTTATTCGCAGCCTCCATGCTTTCCGGATCATAAGGCGTCCAGAAAAAGCCGGTCAGAATCAGAAGAAGCATCACTGCGGTGATTGCTCCGCCAAGAATTAAATTGTAATTTTTCTTTACATTTTTCATTCCTTCACCCTACTCTGCTGTAATTCTGGGATCAATCAGTCCATAGATCAGATCGACCGCCATATTCACCACAAGTACCAGAACTGCTATGCAGACAATCACAGCCATGACAACCGGATAGTCTCTGTTCGAAATCGAGGTCAGCAGAATTCTTCCAAGTCCCGGAATGCTGAAAACCTGCTCAATAATAATACTTCCTGCAATCATATCGGCAAGAGCCATTCCCAAGAAGGTCACCACTGGAATCAATGCATTCTTCAATACATGCTTATATAAGACATCATTCGTCCGGTTTCCGCGGCTATATGCCGTACGCACATAATCCAGCTTTGCTTCCTTAATTACAGAGCTTCGAAGAAGCTTCACTGCCATCGCCGCTTTCGGAAGTGCAATCGCTGCTGCCGGGAAAAAGAGATAACCGATAAAGCCGGCAAAATCCTTTTCATAGGATACATAGCCTCCCGGCGTAAACAGCTTAAAGATTCTTCCAAATATTAACGTAATCAGAATTCCCGAAAAGAACGGCGGAATCGCCATAATGATCTGATTAATGATATAAATTATCCGATCCACGACACCGCCCTCATGCTTTGCCGTATAAATACCAAGCGGAATTGAAATCACCACCATCAGTACAAACGCCATCAGGGTCAGTGTAATCGTCACCGGAATCTTATTGGCAACCATTCCGGTAACCGGCATCCGGTAGCTGTAAGAGGTTCCCATGTCTCCATGAAGAAGTCCTGCTGCCCATCTTCCATACTGGACAAGCACCGGATCATTTAATCCAAGCTCTTCCCTCAGTGCAGCTACCTTCTGCGGTGTTGCTTCCGTACCGAGCATGGAGGTCGCCGGATCTCCGGAAATAACATGGAAGGACAGGAACACAAAAAACGTCACCGCAAGCAGCGTCAGTATCATTGTCAGTATTTTACGAACTACATATTTCATATTCCTGCCTTCCTTTCTCTTTTACAAATCTGTCCGAAGCTTCGAAACAAGCTGCGGATTGTACAGACTCCCGGCTTCTATTCTTTACTCATCTGCAAGACGTATCTTCGCAATATCCTGAATATAAAGCGGATAGAACTCATATCCGGTATACTTCTTATTTAATGCCACAAACTCCGGTAAGTCCTGAATATAAACGTTGGCTGCATTTTCCGACAGAATCCGCTCACATTCCTTATAATAGGTGGTCTTTTCATCATCGTTGGTGCTGCTGATTGCTTTTTCAAAAGCTGCATCATAATCAGCATTACTGTAATTAATAAAGTTCTTTGCATTATCGGAGGTAAATCTCTGTAACATGGCAGAGCCGGTAATGTTCGACGCATCAACGCCAACAAGGGTAGACTGGAACTGTCTGTTCTGGTAAACATCACTTACCCAGCTATCCCACTCAATTAACTGGATCTGTGCATCCACACCGATTTTCTTGAATTCCTCTTTCAGTACCTGTGCGGTATCAATGTGTGGCTGATAATTGGAAGGTACGGTAATCGTAAATGAAAATCCATCTTCAAAGCCTGCCTCTTTTAAGAGCTCCCTGGCTTTCTCAATATCAGTGTTATAGGTATCATTTAACTCCGGCATAAAGTACTTGCCAAATGAAGGGAACATACTGCTTCCCACCTCGGTACCCTTTCCATCGGAAACCATCATCATAATTTCCTGCGGATCAATTGCATAGCAGAGAGCCTGACGGACCTTTTCATTATCAAACGGAGCCTCTGCATTGTTGAGGTACAATGCCTGTACGAGATTCATGGTTCCCTCGAGCACGTTAAAGTTATCGGATAACTCGGCTGCCTGGGTAGAGGTTACTCTTGCAAACATATCAATGGAGCCCCCCTCTAAATCCATCACGATAGTGTCTGCATTGGCACAGATCTTGAAAGTTACATCCTTAATATAAGCAGGTTCGCCCCAGTAATCGTCAAAGCGTTCCATCACGAAGTTCTCTTGCGGAGACCGGGATACAAACTTATAAGGTCCTGTTCCGATCGGGTTGGTGTCAGGATCCGCATTCGATGCCGGGATGATTGCCGTTGTCATATAGGCAAGGAACTCGGTATCAGCTTCCTTTAAAACCACCTGTACGGTCTTGTCATCTAAAATATTGACACTGTCAATATTAGAAAACGCCGCTACCAGGGGTTCTCCGGCACTGGTATCGGCGCATTTATCAAGGGAAAATTTCACATCCTCTGCGGTTACCGTGCTTCCATCATGGAACTTCACATTGTCTCTTAAGGTAAAGGTATAGACCTTACCTCCTTCGGTTTCTTCATACGAGCTTGCTACTGCAGGGACAAAATCACCATCGCTTGTAACCTTTACAAGTCCTTCAAAAATGTTGAATAATACCTCTCTTGTTCCTGCCGTCACCATCTTGTGAGGGTCAAGACTGTCCTCTAAGTCCTGAGGTATTCCGATCGTGATTTGAGAGGAAATGTCTCCTTTCTTATCACCTGAGCATCCGCCCAGTGCAATAGTAAGTGTCGTCAACACGAACAGTAAAAGAACTGCCTTAAAGCTTCTCTTCTTCATGTCTTTCATTCCTTTCTCACTTTCCATATTTAGTTTTAATGGGTACGTTAAAATTTTAACGCTCTTACATTCTATACAAAAAGATAAAAAAAATCAATAGTGTACAAAAATAAATACACTATTGATTCCATTTCCTTATTCCAATACCTTTTTAAGCTCATCCATAAAGGTATTAATGTCCTTGAATTCCCGATAGACGGAAGCGAAACGAACATAGGCAACAGCCTCTAAATCCTTCAGCTTATTCATGACCAGCTCTCCGATCACACGGCTCGGCACTTCCTTCTCTTCCATGCTGAAAATCTCGGTTTCCACTTCATCCACAAGAGTCTTGATCTGATCAGCACTGATCGGGCGCTTATGACAGGCACGCAATACCCCGGCCTCAATCTTGGTACGGTCATATGCCTCACGGTTATTATCCTTCTTCACTACAATAAGCGGTATCGTCTCAATCTTCTCATATGTGGTAAAGCGCTTATCACATTCATCACAAACACGACGTCTGCGGATGGAATTATTTTCCTCGGCAGGTCTTGAATCAATGACTCTGGTATTCTCGTGACCACAAAACGGACATTTCATACAATGATTCCCCCTCTGATTTACTTATTATAGTATAGGACAATTTTTTCATTATGTCAACCGAATTATGGTAACCACTTTTATTTAGTAATCTTCGAAAGTAACATTACAATCAGCATGATTATGATAATGACCGTAAAGATTCCAAGCATTCCTTTTCCCATTAATTCCAGGGCTATCCAAAAATTTTCCATAGCTTTCTCCTTTTTAAATCAGAATATTTGCCTCTTTATTGATATAATCTGTTCAGAAGCACTTTCATAAAACCACAGCATGTTTCTGAATAAACTATAAATAATTTGCCAGAAGGCTCATCACCATGCCACCGGCTACCACCGAAGCAATCTGACCGGATACATTTGCCCCTGCTGCATGCATAATCAGAATATTACCCGGATCTTCCTTAAGTGCCATCTTCTGCACCACACGGGAAGACATCGGGAATG
>FR902947.1:0-4033 GCA_000438155.1 Firmicutes bacterium CAG:95 | reverse complement strand
ATCGGGAATGCCGAAATTCCGGCTGCCCCAATCATCGGATTGATCTTCTGTCTGCGGAACAGATTTAACAGCTTTGCAAACAGCACGCCACCAATGGTATCAAAGATAAACGCTACAAGTCCGATGGCCATGATCATAATGGTATTTACACTGACGAACTGCTCTGCCCGCATACTGAAGGAAATTGTAATTCCAAGCAGCAGGGTAATAAGGTTTGCAAGCTGGCTCTGTGCCGTTTCGGAAAGACTCTGTAATACTCCACACTCCCTGATCAGATTTCCAAACATCAGGAATCCTACTAAGGAAACACTCATCGGTGCAACCAGTCCGGCAATAAAGGTGACAATGATCGGAAACAGGATTCTTGTCGTCCTGGATACCGACTTTGGATTATACGGCATCTTAATGCAGCGTTCCTTCTTCGTTGTTACAAGCCTGATGGCAAACGGCTGGATGATCGGAACAAGTGCCATATAGGAATAGGCTGCCACGGCAATCGCTCCCACATATTTCGATCCGAAGATCTGGGAAACCAGAATAGAGGTCGGACCGTCCGCCGCCCCGATAATTCCGATGGAAGCCGCATCTCTTAAATCAAAGCCCATCAGGGCTGCAATACAGATGGCAAAGAAAATTCCAAACTGTGCCGCTGCTCCAAACAAAAACAATACCGGCTGTGCCAGGAGAGGACCAAAATCAATCATGGCACCGATTCCGATAAACAGAATAATCGGAAGCGCTTCCGATGCCTCAATTCCAATCTGAAACAACCATTCGATAATGCCGTTTGTCTCTCCGATCCCTGCCATAGTCTGATTAAGCACACCGGAAGACGGCAGATTGACCAGGATGGCTCCAAAGCCCATTGGCAGAAGCAGCGAAGGTTCGAATTCCTTTTTTATTGCCAGATAGATGAGCACAGCTCCCACCACATACATAACCCATTGCTGCCAGGTGATGGACAGCAGACCTGAAACTAAATAATCCATAATGACCTCCTTTTTCTTGGGGACTAATCAAGACACCAGCTTTGTCCCTCTCACTAAATTCATGCTTCGTCTATGACTCGCATTCATTAAGTGTTCCGGACTGGTTTACAGCAAAAAAGAGACCTATATCTCTCATTTTGAGAGATATAAGTCTCGTCATTTCAAATTAAACCAGAATGCTGTGACAGTATATCTGAACACTGCAGACTTGCTGTTGATTTAATCATACAGAAGGCTCTGTACTGACTACTCCCCTATATCCAGTTCTTTCCGGTTATTCTTAATGCAGCTTCCTCTTATGCATCCGGATGCTGCCTTCGACTAACCTTCGACTTAATCAAGGATACCATCTTCAGTCAAATCTTACAAGTAAAATTCTCGTAAAATCCGCCATGCCGCTATGCAATCAGATAATTTTTCATAATCCGTAGCGCATTCTTTTCAAGACGCGATACCTGTGCCTGGGAAATTCCAATGAGGTCTGCCACCTCCATCTGTGTTTTCCCTTCAAAAAACCGTAAAGAGATAATCTCATATTCCCGCACGCCAAGCCTTTTCATGGCTTCGCTTAATGAAATTTCTTCTACCCACCGGTCCTCGCGGTTCTTCTTATCGCTGATCTGGTCCATGACGTAAAGTGTATCTCCATTATCTGAAAACACCGGTTCATACAGGCTCATCGGATTCTGTATGGCATCGAGTGCATACACAATATCCTCCTTGGGAATACCGATTTCCGTGGCAATCTCCTGCAGGGTCGGCTCCCTCATCCCCTGTTTCATCATGGTTTCTTTGGCATATATGGCTTTATAGGCGGTATCCTTTAAGGATCTGCTGACACGGATACTGCTGTTATCCCGTAAAAAACGCCGGATCTCACCGATAATCATAGGCACTGCATACGTACTGAACTTCACATTCAGCGTGGTATCAAAGTTATCGATTGCCTTAATCAGACCGATACAGCCGATCTGGAACAGGTCATCCACATTTTCGTTACTCCCTGCAAAACGCTTGATCACACTTAAGACAAGCCGCAGATTTCCTTCAATATATTCCTGCCTTGCCTGTTCATCCCCCTGCTTGATCCGTTCAAAGAACTGATCCTGCTGCGTACTTTTTACTACCGGAAGCTTGGATGTATTGACACCACAGATCTCCACCTTTCCCTGCACCATGTGTATGACTCCTTTCCCGTACTCTCTGCTTTGCGCAAAAGCACTGATATTAGAAATCATTCACCACATTTTAAATTTTTATACAGACCACTTCTTATTTTGTGGAATCCGTAACGTTCCTTCCTCCTGCCGGCTGCATATCATAATCAGTAAGAAGACCTTCAGGGTGATTCTCATGTTATTTTCTGAATTAAAGTGCAAGGACGTTATAAACTTACGGAACTGTCAGAAACTCGGAAAGGTATCAGACCTTGAATTTGACGAATGCAGTGGTCAGATCCGCAAGCTGTTTGTTCCAAACGGAAATAAGTTCCTGAACTTCCTGTGTTGCGAACCGGACTACTGTATTCCCTATAAGGATATCAGACAAATCGGTCCCGATATCATTATTGTAGACATCAAGTGTTAATATGGCTGTTAATAAGGCACCGTTTTGCGAGCTGACAGTGCTTAGATTTCCCTCATCATCTCCCTTTTTAAGCGCTTCATAATCTTTTTCTCAAGTCTTGAAATATACGACTGGGAGATGCCAAGAAGTTCTGCGACCTCCTTCTGTGTCAGCTCCTCTCCGTTGCTGCTGCCTAA
The DNA here is from genome assembly GCA_000438155.1 of Firmicutes bacterium CAG:95. GTDB lineage: Bacteria > Bacillota > Clostridia > Lachnospirales > Lachnospiraceae > Suilimivivens. The sequence continues at coordinate 1,281 of FR902947.1, read as the reverse complement.
TCCAAAACGCAGATTGATAATCGTCTTTTCCCGTTCCGAAAGCTTATCAACCGCCTTAAGAAGAAGCTTGCGTTCCACCTCATCCTCAATGTCCTTATAAATAATATCCTCATCGGTTCCAAGGATATCCGAGAGCAGCAGTTCATTACCATCCCAGTCCACATTCAAGGGCTCGTCAATGGATACCTCCATCTTGGTCTTGTTATTTCTTCTTAAGTACATGAGAATTTCATTCTCAATGCAGCGCGACGCATAGGTTGCCAGCTTGATATTTTTATCAGGATCAAACGTGTTGATGGACTTGATAAGACCGATCGTTCCGATCGAAATCAGATCCTCCACGCCCACTCCAGTGTTGTCAAACTTCTTGGCAATATACACTACCAGCCGCAGATTATGTTCAATCAGGATTGACTTTGCCTCTTCCTCATACTCGGTTCCCAGATCACTGATCACCGCATTTTCTTTCTCCGTTTCCAACGGTGGCGGAAGCACCTCCGAGCCTCCGATATAATGAATATCTCCCTGTCTTGTCAGGAAAAATCCAGGCTCCTTCCGATACATTTTAAATTGTATTTTCCCCGGAATTGCAACTTTAAATACCATTTTTTCTCCTCCTACACATAACTTTTCCAATTTTCCCTTTTTGTTCTATGAAATCCATTCAGGGGACAGAATCATCTGATAGCTTCCGCTTTCTGACAGCCTTCCCTGATATATGGCAAGAATTCCCTCCGGCAGCTCCTTTTCCCCGTCATCGGTTCTGATCTTAATATTGGATACTTCCATTCCCATCATGATCCCGTGCGTCTTTCCCATACTATGATAGGGAATGACCTTCAGCTTTTCCGGAAGCAGCCGGTCCTTCATTTTCCGGAAAACCTCTTCTTCCAGAATGGAAACACTCCTTCCGGACACCGGTTCCCGCAGTCCGTTTCCCGTATCAATCAAGGCAGTTATCTGAAGCTCTTCAGATTCTCCCTGAAGGATTACGGTACAAAACGGATTTTCCTTTCTTTTCTGTAAAAACCGTATCAGTACTCTTCCTCCCTCGTACATCACTCCTGCACAAACCAGAATCAGAATGGCAGAGCTTTTCATCTGCTGCAGGAACGGGATTTGTCTTTGCAAAAACAGCAAACCTCCGCCCAGAAAGAATGCAACACAATACAGATATCCGGTGTGCCTTAAAACTTCATAAATCGTTTTCCCCTTGAATACGAAGAAGCACCCCAGCACTGATACCGGCAGCATCACAAGAACCATCAAAAGACTCTGACT
>FR902946.1 GCA_000438155.1 Firmicutes bacterium CAG:95 | reverse complement strand
GTAAAAATAAAAGTTGGAACAAAAACCTGAGTCAAAATACTCCTTATGAATTCTATAAGTTTTCCTTCTGTATCATCATGCAAGGTATCTGGAAGCAAAATACGTTCTTCGACATTTTGTTGTATAGGATTTTCTAAATATTCCCAATCCAAAATAATAAATGAAATATTTGTTAATGCTTCTACTATCCCTATCTGAGGAATATATGAATATGCAAGTACAGGTATATTCTTTTCTTCAATCAATTTCTTTATTCCATAAATAGAAGTTCCTGACTTATTAATTTCATCATCAATAATTACTGCAATACCTTTGAATAAACTCTCCACTTCCATTTTTACTGTACCTCCCTGATAAACTCTAAAACAAAATTAGCACCCGTTAACAGTTTATCTTTTGAAAATTCTGCCATATCAATAGTGTAATCATATTTATCAAGTAATTGCTTCGCTATATATAATCCTAGACCTCTCCCTTCTTCTCCTTTACCTGAATAAAATGCTTCGAACACATATGGAATATCATCTTCTTTGATTCCTGGTCCACTATCAGAAAAGATCATTCTTTGCCGATTCCCATCAACCAAAACTAAAATTTCTCGTTTATTTGAAATTGTTTTTAGCCAATACAAAGCATTGTCAAATAGATTAATCATGACCTGCAATAAGACCGCGTCTGTTGTCTTAACGATTAAAGGTGAATTTATCGTTTCCATCTGAAAGCTAATATTATTCTCTGCAAATGCACGCATATATAACCGATGCACTTTTTCTACTATTTCTTTTACATCAATATTTTTGGTTCGAGTTTTCGTCGATGGAAACAATAATTGAATATCTTTCATTTGCGTTTCAATCATCGACAAATTTCCTCTTACGAGCGTTAATTTTGCTAACAGCTCATCTCGGTTTATATCTCCTCCAATCATAATATCTTTTATTAAGGCATCTTCATTTTCAATCGTTTTCTTTATAAACAACATAATATCATGCGATGCTGTTTCAATAGAAAGACCTACTGCCGCCAAACTTTCCGTCTTATCTATTCGCTCATGTAAAACCTTCTGTTCCTGTTTATAGCTAGTTTCAAAATTAGAAATAAACTTTAAAGCATTTTCATCATTTGCATATTGTTTTTTTGCATTTTCAATAAGTTCTAACGGCTTTCCCTTTTTCACACGATCAATGTCCGCCTTACGTTTCTTCTCAATTAAATACTGCGCAAAAGTTTTCTTTCGTAAATATTTTAGAATTAACTGCAGAACATTAATAAAATCCTCCAATGCCTTTCCTTCTTCAATTAATCCCTCCCGATTTGTCTTATCTCTTAGCTTTGGATTTCCATTTTGTGTTATATAAACACAACCAACGACTTGATCATTACTCAAAAAAGCACCTGCACTTATTGTTCCTCTTGCCATATCAATTCTTAACCAGTCATCTTCTGGATCACCATACGGCATTACTCTAATGCCATCTCGGTAAAGATATATTCTATGCTCTTTAATAATTGCCTTTTCATCCTGATCTAACATATATTTAGATGGACTATCAGAATCTATATTTATGAATTCAACGTTTCTTTATCTGGATTATTCTCTCCTATCACTGTAATAAATTGTTCCAAATCCGCCTTATATGCCTTTATCGTCTTATCATTAAGTTCCTTTTGGAATTTACAATAGTTCAAATATTTATTGATTTCTTCTTTTAAAAGCATTGCAAAAACCTCCTGGTTTATTTTGTATATAAGACATATGGTAATATTTAGCATATATATCTGCAATCACACATTTTTAGTTACCATATTCTTTATATTTTCAGCATGGTAATTGTCTTTATAATTGAATTACCATCAAGAATCTGCTTATTAGTTATATAACTGATTATCGCCCCTTCATCCACTTAACCAATAAATGAAGGGGCAATAGTTTACAATAATTTTCTAAGTTTCTCTAATATCTTATATTTTCTTGACTGTAAGGTTGTTCTGGCTATTCCTAATTTCTTCGCCAGTTCCACCTCACTGATTTCCTGATAGAACAGAGCATGAATGATAGCTGTCTCCTCGTCTGTAAGTGTATGTAAGGCTTCGTTCAGTTTCTCCAGCATGACCGCCCGAACTGCCACATCCTCTACATCCTCCGCTTTCTCTGCAAACTGCTTTTCTGCCTCCAAAAGCCGCTCGTAGAAATCTTCCCTGCTGGGAATGACAATCATCTCTCCAGTTTCCTTATCCACCTTTGTATGTTCCTGCTTCAAATCATGGGTAAAGTATTTCTCCTTACGCTGCCCTTTGTAATAAGCCTCGTCGAGCCTCGTCAAGCTCCTTACTGACCTCAAAGGTTTGTCCGT
>FR902945.1:30908-32620 GCA_000438155.1 Firmicutes bacterium CAG:95 | reverse complement strand
CGTTGCGTTAGCAACGGTTTTACGAATGGGTTCTGAATAGTTATCGTCATTATTTAATTTTTTATCTATCATCAGATATGGAACAGCAGATCACCATACTGCGGGAACGGCCAGGAGCTTTCTGCAGTATCTACTTCGAGTGCATCACAGTCGCTTCTTAATGCTTCCATAGCAGGAAGGATCTGATCCTTATAGAAGGTTGCCTGAGCAAGGCCATCGGAAATCTTTCCGCCTTCTTCAAGGAGAGCAGCCAGTTTATTTGCTTTGTCATAAGCAGAATCTTCCAGTACAGAAAGCTTTTCAAGCAGATCTTTTTCCATCCTGCAGGATAAACCTTCGGTAACCGACAGCTTCTTCTTTGCAGTGGAAGCGAGGTTTCCGATATAGGAATTTACAGCAGGCAGAATCTGTTTCTTTGCCATGTCAACCATGGTAAGACCTTCAATGTTGATAACCTTGCTGTAGGTTTCCAGTAAGATCTCGTATCTGGATTCCATTTCCTTTTCGGTAAAGATTTTATGCTTGGTGAAGAGTTCTACATTCTTCGGTGCAAGGAAGGTAGGAAGGGCATCTACGGTAGTCTTTAAGTTCAGAAGACCTCTCTTTTTGGCCTCTGCTTTCCACTCATCCGAATATCCGTCACCGTTAAAGATAATTCTCTTATGCTCCTTAATGGTCTTTTTAATGAGTTCGTTGAGCTTTTCGGTGAAGTCCTCCGCACCCTCGAGCTCATCCGCAAACTGCTTTAATTCCTCTGCAACAATGGTATTGAGAATGATGTTCGGTCCGGAGATCGACTGGGAAGAACCAAGGCTCCGGAACTCGAACTTGTTACCGGTAAAGGCAAACGGTGAAGTACGGTTACGGTCTGTCGTATCCTTCGGGAAGGAAGGAAGTACATGAACACCGATTTCCATCTTTTCAATACCGCTTCCGTTATATGGCTTACCGCTTTCGATGGCTTCCAGGATAGCTTCCAGATCATCTCCAAGGAACATGGAAATGATAGCCGGAGGTGCTTCGTTAGCGCCCAGACGATGATCATTTTCAGCAGATGCAACGGAAACTCTCATCAGATCCTGATATTCATCCACCGCTTTGATGACTGCGGATAAGAATAAGAGGAACTGTGCATTTTCATAAGGAGATTTACCGGGCTCTAACAGGTTGACACCGGTGTCGGTTGTCAAAGACCAGTTGTTATGCTTACCACTTCCGTTCACACCCTTGAACGGCTTTTCATGAAGCAGGCAGACCAGATTATGTCTCTTTGCTACATTCTTCATGATTTCCATGGTGATCTGGTTGTGGTCGGTTGCAATATTGGTAGTAGAGAAGATCGGTGCCAGCTCATGCTGTGCAGGCGATACTTCGTTATGTTCGGTTTTCGCTAAAATACCCAGCTTCCATAATTCTTCGTTTAATTCCTTCATGAAAGCGGAAATTCTTGGCTTGATCGCTCCAAAGTAGTGATCCTCCATTTCCTGACCCTTCGGTGCCATCGCACCAAATAAGGTACGCCCGCAGTAAACAAGGTCTTTTCTCTGCTCGTATAAGTCCTTATCTACAAGGAAGTATTCCTGCTCGGGACCAACCGTTGTGATGACACGCTTTGCATCGGTGTTACCGAAGAGACGTAATACACGGACGGCCTGTTCGCCAAGGGCTTCCATGGAGCGGAGAAGAGGTGTCTTCTTATCCAGTGCTTCACC
>FR902945.1:6121-30899 GCA_000438155.1 Firmicutes bacterium CAG:95 | reverse complement strand
CCGCTCCCCCCCCGCCGTAGGAGCAGAATGCGGTAGGAATACAAAGCACTCCGTCCTTTACGAAAGCGTAAGAGGTAGGATCCCATGCGGTATAGCCTCTTGCTTCAAAGGTGGCACGTAAGCCGCCGGAAGGAAAGCTGGATGCATCCGGTTCGCCTTTGATCAGCTCTTTACCGGAGAACTCCATGATGATGCGTCCGTCATTCTGTGGAGAAATGAAGCTGTCATGCTTTTCAGCGGTGATCCCGGTCATCGGCTGGAACCAGTGTGTATAATGGGTAGCTCCTTTTTCGATTGCCCAGTCCTTCATGGCAATGGCAACCACATTGGCTACAGTAATATCTAAATCTTTGCCATCCTCGATGGTCTTTTTTAAGGATTTGTAAATGTCTTTAGGAAGTTTATCTCTCATTATGGCATCGTTGAATACCATACTTCCGAAAATTTCTGGTACATTACTTCTCATAAATGGCCTCCTTTAAAATTGTTGTGATAGCTCAAAACCAATTCTGTTTTGAGGGTGGCTGCACAAGATGCGCGTCTTGTGCAGCGCTTTAAGGAAAACAATTTCCACATAAAAAAAGACGCCACAAGGATAAACCTCATAGCGCCTTTGCTTATGATAGTTCGGATTTTAGACCTAAAATTTCCGGTTGTCAATAGGTTTTTTAAAAAAATCAGAAAAAATTTTCCGATAAACGGCATACGGAAAAACGCATTAATTAGGAAGTAATGCAGAATTGAGAAAAATGTCAAATTTCTATTGACATCACTGTAGAAACCGTTTAAAATGGCGCTTAGATAAAAATTGCATTATTGTATACAGGAAAAGACAAAGGAGTCTGTTGAGGGATAAGTGCCCTTATCAGGCTCCTCATTTTGTTTTATAAAACAAAATGAAGAACGTGGATGCGCAGCTCGCGGAGAAGAAATTAGTTGCTTTGCAACACCGCTCGCGCGCAAAGAGTTTGCAAGCAAACTCTTAATTATTTGTGTAGAGCACTTAGTGAAAGCAAATCGTAAGATGAAGCTTGAACTTAGTGCGAACCAGTCCGGAACACTTAATGAATGCAAGCGAAAGCGAAGCATGAATTTAGTGAGAGGGACAAAAATAGAGTTAGGTTTATTTTATATATAAGGGTGAAATGAAAGGAGAACAATTATGTTTGACACGAAGAAAGATCTTCCACAGCCTGCTTTGTACCGGTCTTCATTTGAACATGATAACTGCGGTATCGGTGCAATTGTAGATATGAAAGGAAGAAAAACGCACAAAACAGTATCCGATGCGTTGAGCATCGTAGAAAACCTGGAGCACCGTGCAGGTAAGGATGCGGAGGGTAAAACAGGTGACGGTGTCGGTATCTTATTGCAGATCAGCCACAAGTTCTTTGTAAAGGCCTGCAGGGAAGCCGGAATTGTACTTCCGAAGGAACGGGAGTACGGTGTGGGAATGTTCTTCTTCCCGCAGGATGAATTAAAGAGAAACCAAAGCAAGAAGATGTTTGAAATCATCGTAGAAAAGGAAGGACTTGAATTCCTGGGATGGCGTGTGGTTCCGACCGTACCGGATGTACTCGGACAAAGAGCAATCGACTGTATGCCATATATTATGCAGGGATTCGTCAGGAAACCGGCAGAGACAGAAAAGGGCATTGATTTTGACCGAAAGCTGTATATCATAAGAAGAATTTTTGAACAAAGTACAGAGAATACCTATGTAGTAACGCTTTCCTCCCGAACGATTGCTTATAAAGGAATGTTCCTGGTAAAACAGCTTCGTACCTTTTATCCGGATCTGCAGAGCGAGGATTACTGTTCCGCAATCGCGCTGGTACATTCACGATTCTCTACCAACACGAATCCGAGCTGGGAAAGGGCTCATCCGAACCGGTTCATCGTGCACAATGGTGAGATCAATACCATCCGCGGTAATGCGGACAAGATGCTCGCAAGAGAAGAAACGATGGAATCTGAGTACTTAAAGGGAGAATTATATAAGGTACTTCCTGTGATTAATTCTTCCGGTTCCGATTCCGCAATGCTGGATAACACGCTGGAATTTCTGGTCATGAGTGGTATGCCGCTCCCGCTGGCCGTGATGATTACCATTCCGGAGCCGTGGGTCAATAACCGTACCATGTCCCAGAAAAAGAAAGATTTCTATAATTATTATGCAACGATGATGGAGCCGTGGGATGGTCCGGCGTCCATTCTGTTCAGCGATGGCGATATTATGGGAGCGGTGCTTGACCGTAACGGACTTCGGCCTTCCCGTTATTATATTACCGATGATCATCAGCTCATCCTTTCCTCCGAGGTCGGTGTGCTTCCGGTTGCTCCGGAGCATATCTTAAGAAAGGATCGTCTCCGTCCCGGTAAGATGCTGCTTGTCGATACCATAAAGGGTGAGATGATTGATGATGATGCCTTAAAGGAGCAGTACGCTTCCAGACAGCCTTACGGAGAATGGCTTGACAGCAATCTGGTAGAGTTGAAGAATCTGCATATTCCGAACGAAAAGGTTCCGGAATATACCTATGAAGAGCGTCAGCGTCTGCAGAAGGCGTTTGGTTATACCTACGAGGATTACCGCAACAGTATTTTACAGATGGCAAGAAACGGACAGGAAGCCATTGCAGCCATGGGTATTGATACTCCGCTTGCCGTACTTTCCAAACACCATCAGCCACTGTTCCATTATTTTAAGCAGCTGTTTGCCCAGGTAACCAATCCACCGATTGACGCCATCCGTGAGGAAATTGTTACCTCCACCACGGTATTCATTGGTGAGGATGGTAACCTGTTAGAGGAAAAGGCAGGCAATTGTAAGGTATTACGTGTCAATAACCCAATTTTGACCAATACCGACCTTCTTAAGATTAAAAATATGAAGGAGGACGGCTTCCATGTGGAAGTGGTTCCGATCATTTACTATAAGAGCATGAGCCTGGAAAAAGCAATCGACCATCTGTTTATCGAGGTGGACCGTGCGTACAAAGAGGGTGCCAATATCCTGATCCTGTCAGACCGTGGCGTGGATGAAAACCACATGGCAATCCCTTCCCTGCTTGCGGTTTCCGCATTGCAGCAATACCTTGTTGCAACGAAGAAGAGAACGAGCGTTGCCATGATCTTAGAGTCCGGCGAGCCAAGAGAGGTACATCATTTTGCAACGCTGTTAGGCTACGGTGCGTGTGCAATCAACCCGTATCTGGCGCTCGATACCGTAAAGGAACTGATCGAAAACAACATGCTCAACAAGGATTACTATGCAGCCGTGGATGATTATAATTCCGCTGTGTTACATGGTATCGTAAAGATTGCTTCCAAGATGGGTATTTCCACGATCCAGTCCTATGAGGGCTCCAAGAACTTTGAAGCAATCGGTATTGATTCCTCCGTGATTGACAAGTATTTCACGAATACGGTCTGCCGTGTGGGAGGCCTTACCCTGAAGGATATTCAGAAGCAGGTGGAAGAGCTGCATACCGAAGCCTTCGATCCGTTAGGACTTGAAAATGACCTGACTTTAGACAGCCCGGGCAGACATAAGATGCGTTCCGGAGCAGAAGAGCATCTGTACAATCCGCAGACGATTCATCTTCTTCAGGAATCCACGAAGCGAGGAGATTATTCCTTATTTAAACAGTATACCTCCCTTGTCAATGAAGAGGACAAGGTACGGAACTTACGTGGACTGCTTGATTTCAATTATGCAGCAGAGCCGGTTCCGATCGACGAAGTCGAGGATGTGGATTCTATCGTAACCCGGTTTAAAACCGGTGCGATGTCCTATGGTTCCATTTCCAAGGAAGCACATGAGACACTGGCAATTGCCATGAATACCCTTCATGGAAAATCCAATTCCGGTGAAGGCGGTGAGAGCATTGACCGTCTGACAATTGGCAAGGATGGATTAAATAAGTGTTCTGCAATTAAACAGGTGGCATCCGGACGATTCGGAGTAACCAGTGAGTATCTGGTAAGTGCGAAGGAAATCCAGATCAAGATGGCACAGGGAGCAAAGCCCGGTGAAGGTGGACATCTTCCGGGTAAAAAGGTTTATCCGTGGATTGCACAGACCAGACATTCCACTCCGGGAGTAAGCCTGATTTCCCCGCCGCCTCATCACGATATCTATTCGATTGAGGACCTGGCACAATTGATTTATGACTTAAAGAATGCGAATAAGAATGCCGGAATTTCGGTAAAGCTGGTATCCGAAGCAGGTGTAGGTACGGTCGCAGCAGGTGTTGCCAAGGCCGGTGCCCAGGTCATCCTGATTTCCGGTTATGACGGTGGTACGGGTGCTGCTCCGAAGACCTCCATTCACAATGCCGGTCTTCCGTGGGAGCTTGGTCTTGCAGAAACCCACCAGACCTTAATTATGAACGGCCTTCGTAACAAGGTCCGGATCGAGACAGACGGAAAATTGATGAGCGGCCGTGATGTTGCCATCGCAGCCATCCTTGGTGCGGAAGAATTCGGTTTTGCAACCGCTCCGCTTGTAACCATGGGATGTGTCATGATGCGTGTCTGCAATCTGGATACCTGCCCGGTTGGTATTGCAACCCAGAATCCGGAGCTTCGTAAGCGTTTTGCCGGAAAGCCGGAATATGTCATTAACTTTATGAGATTTATTGCGCAGGAGCTGCGTGAATATATGAGTAAGCTCGGTGTCCGCAGTGTGGATGAGCTTGTGGGACGTTCCGATCTCCTTAAGAAAAAGGAGCATCTGGAGGGACTGGCAGAGCATATCGATGTTTCCAACATCCTTGACAATCCTTATGTCTCAGACCATGCAGGAGCAGTCTTTGATAAGAAGCAGATTTATTCCTTTGACCTTGATAAGACGCTGGATGAGAAGGTGCTGCTTAAGAAGCTCGGATCTGCACTTAAGGAAGGAAAGAAGAAATCCATCGAGGTTCAGGTCAGCAACGTCAACCGTACCTTTGGTACTCTGTTTGGTGCGGAAATCACCAGACAGTATAAGAACAGCCTTGCTGAAGACAGCTATGTAATAAAATGTCAGGGCGCAGGCGGTCAGAGCTTTGGTGCCTTTATCCCGAAGGGACTGACGCTTACACTTTGCGGTGACAGCAACGATTATCTTGGCAAGGGGCTTTCCGGTGGTAAAATTATTGTTTATCCTCCGAAGGATGCACACTTTGCAGCAGATGAAAATATCATTGTCGGAAATGTGGCGCTCTATGGTGCAACCAGTGGTAAGGCGTTCATCAACGGTGTGGCAGGAGAGAGGTTCTGTGTCCGTAACTCCGGCGCACGCGCTGTTGTAGAAGGTGTCGGCGATCATGGATGCGAATACATGACCGGCGGACGTGTGGTTGTCTTAGGCAAAACCGGCAAGAACTTCGCAGCCGGAATGAGCGGCGGTATCGCTTATGTACTCGATGAGGACTTTGATTTATATACCAGACTGAATAAGGAACTGATTAACTTTGGTGAGCTTCAGAAGGAAAAGGACATTGCAGAATTAAAGACGCTGCTTGAGGAACATGTGAATGCAACCGATTCCCCGAAGGGAAAAGAGATCTTAGCACACTTTGAAGAATATATACCGAAGTTTAAAAAGATTATTCCGAAAGAATATGAAGCCTTAGGAGGTACATTATAATGGGAAAACCAACTGGATTTTTAGAATATGACAGAGAGGTTTCCAAAGCAGTGAAGCCTCATGAGAGAATTAAGAACTTCAATGAATTTCATACTCCGTTATCGAGAGATCATCAGCAGGAGCAGGCAGCCAGATGTATGGAATGCGGTGTGCCGTTCTGCCAGTCGGGTATGACCTTAATGGGGATGACAAGCGGATGTCCCCTTCATAACCTGGTGCCGGAATGGAACGATCTTGTGTATACCGGCAACTGGAAGCAGGCGTATAACCGTCTGAAAAAGACCAATAATTTCCCGGAATTTACCGGAAGAGTGTGCCCGGCACTGTGCGAGGCAGCATGCACCTGCGGTCTGCACGGAGATCCGGTCTGCACCAAGGAAAATGAGTTATCGATTATTGAATATGCGTATCAGAACGGCTATGCAGATCCGAAGCCGCCAAGAACCAGAACCGGTAAAAAGGTTGCAGTCATCGGCTCAGGCCCAAGTGGACTTGCAACCGCAGACCAGTTAAATAAGAGAGGACATTCGGTTACGGTCTTTGAGCGTTCCGACCGTCCCGGCGGACTATTGATGTATGGTATTCCGAACATGAAGCTGGAAAAACGCTTCGTAGAGCGGAAGATCGATGTCATGAAGCAGGAGGGAATCACCTTTGTGACAAATGCAGAGGTAGGTGGAGAGAATCCGGAATATGCAGCCTCCAGAATCATGGAGAAGTTTGACCGTGTGGTTCTTGCCTGTGGATCTGCCAATGCCAGAAATATTGATGTACCGGGAAGAGATGCATCCGGCATTTACTTTGCGGTAGATTATCTGAAATCCGCAACGAAATCCTTACTGGATGCCAACATGGAGATCCGTAAGGCAGCGAAAAACTGGATCAGTGCCAGGGATAAAAATGTAGTCATTATCGGTGGCGGTGATACCGGAAATGACTGTGTGGGAACGGCCATCCGTCAGGGCGCCAAGAATGTGATCCAGATTGAAATGATGCCTAAAGCACCGGATAAAAGAACCGAATCCAATCCATGGCCCGAATGGCCGCGGGTGTGCAAGGTGGATTACGGCCAGGAGGAAGCGATTGACCAGTTTGGTAAGGATCCCCGTATTTATGAAACCACAGTCAAGGAATTTATCAGGAATGAAAAAGGCGAGCTGACCGCAGTGAAGACCATCAGGCTGCATGGTGAAGTCGATAAGAAGACCGGCAGAAGAGTCATGAAGGAGATCGAAGGAACCGAACAGATTCTTCCGGCAGAGCTGGTGCTGATTGCAGCCGGATTTTTAGGATGTGAAAAGAGAATTGCAGATGCGTTCGGGGTAGAGCTGAATGCACGCACTAACGTAAATACCGAAGCAGGAAAATATCAGACGAACGTACCGCATGTTTTTACCGCAGGCGATATGCACCGCGGACAGTCCCTTGTTGTCTGGGCAATCCGGGAAGGAAGAGAAGCAGCAAGAGAGGTCGATGAAAGTCTGATGGGCTATTCGAACTTAGGCATACAGTAAAGAAAGAGAGGGTGAAAGCAATGACCAAGTATATTTTCGTAACGGGAGGTGTCGTATCCGGACTGGGAAAAGGAATTACGGCGGCCTCTCTGGGACGATTATTAAAAGCAAGGGGCTTAAAGGTAGCTGCGCAGAAGCTGGATCCGTACATCAATGTGGATCCGGGAACCATGAGTCCTTTTCAGCATGGAGAGGTATATGTTACGGAGGATGGTGCGGAAACAGACTTAGACCTCGGCCATTACGAAAGATTCATTGATGAAGACTTAAACCGGTTTTCCAACCTGACAACCGGTAAGGTTTACTGGAACGTATTAAATAAAGAACGCCGTGGAGAGTATTTAGGCTCCACGGTACAGGTCATTCCTCATATTACGAATGAGATCAAGGAGTTCGTTTACCGTGTCGGAAAACAGACTGACGCAGATGTCGTAATTACAGAAATCGGCGGAACCATAGGTGATATCGAGTCACAGCCGTTTCTGGAGGCCATCCGTCAGATTGCACTGGAAATCGGAAGGGAAAACAGCTTATTTATTCATGTGACACTCGTGCCATATTTGCGTGGCTCCGAAGAACACAAGTCCAAACCGACCCAGCACTCCGTAAAGGAATTACAGGGAATGGGAATCAACCCGAATATTATCGTGCTCCGGTGTGATGAACCGCTGGAGGATTCCATTAAGAACAAGATTTCCATGTTCTGTAATGTGAAACCGGACTGTGTGATTGAGAATATCACCCTGCCCAATCTCTATGAAGCCCCGCTGATGCTCGAAGAAGCCAACTTCTCTTCGATCGTGTGCCGGGAGCTTTCCCTTAAAACAGCACCCTGCGATCTGAAGGAATGGACGGCACTGGTAGAAAAGATCAAGAGCCGGAAGAAGGAAGTCCGGATCGGACTTGTGGGGAAATATGTACAGCTTCACGATGCATATCTTTCGGTAGCGGAGGCGCTGCAGCATGCCGGATACCAGTGTGGGACTTATGTGAAGATTGAGTGGATTGATTCCGAGAAGTTAACGGAACAGACGGTAGAGGAAGAATTAGGTTCTCTTCAGGGAATCATCGTTCCCGGAGGATTTGGAAACCGGGGTATTGAAGGCATGATTCTGGCAGCCGGATATGCAAGGGAAAAGGGCATCCCGTATCTGGGCATCTGCCTTGGCATGCAGATTGCGGTTATGGAATTTGCCCGTCATGTGGCAGGAATTACCGATGCCAATTCCGGTGAGTTCGATGAGCTTTGTGCCAACAAGGTCATTGATTATATGCCGGGACAGAATGACGATATTGATAAGGGCGGAACATTACGTCTTGGAAGCTACCCCTGTGAAATCCAGAAGGGAACCGGAATGGAAAAGTGCTACGGCACAAATCATATTAACGAGCGTCATCGTCATCGTTACGAATTTAATAATGCCTATCGGGATAGCCTGCAGCAGGCAGGACTTACCTTAAGCGGTCTGTCTCCGGACGGGCGTCTTGTGGAGGCGGTGGAATTAAGTGGGCATCCGTTCTTTATCGGTGTGCAGTATCATCCGGAATTCAAGAGCAGACCCAATAAATCGCATCCCCTGTTTCAGGGATTTGTCAATGCAGCGTGTGAACATGTACTGAAGACGGGTAACTATTCAGAACAGGTCGAAGCATTTACTGCTGAGACCGTAAGAAAATGATTCAGTAATGCAAAATCCCATCGGCGAAGCCGATTTGGAATGGATTTTGCATCGTAACTGTGAAGGCACTGAACAGTTACGAAGACGGAGGAGCAGTAATGGAAAATTTAAAAGGAATTCATGAAGAATGTGGCGTTTTTGGGTGCTTTACCCTAAACGCCACAAATCTTGCAGAGATTGCCTATTATGGATTATATGCCCTGCAGCACCGTGGACAGGAAAGCTGCGGAATTGTGGTCTGTGAGGATGGTCTTTTTACCTCGCATAAGGATCTGGGACTTGTCAATGATGTGTTTTCAAGAGAGGTACTGGCAAAATTTCCGGCGGCAACCGCCTGTGTCGGTCATGTCCGTTACGGAACAACCGGTGGTAACAACCGCAGCAACTGCCAGCCGATCGAGGTCAATCATCAGAAAGGGAAAATGGCACTGGCACATAACGGCAATATCAGCAATGCCTATTCTTTGCGTGACCGGCTCGAACTGAACGGTGCGATTTTCCATTCCACAAGCGATACGGAAATCATTGCGTATATCATCACCCAGATGAGATTAAAAGCCCCCTCGATCGAGGAGGCTCTTTGTGATACAATGGAGGTGTTGGAGGGCGCCTACTCTCTGGTACTGATGTCGGCAACGAAGCTTCTTGCCGCAAGGGATCCTTTGGGAATGCGTCCCCTGTGCTATGGAAGGACTGCGGACGGCATCTATGTGGTCGCTTCCGAAAGCTGTGCCCTGGAAGCGGTCGGAGCTGTCTTTGAGCGGGAGCTTTTACCCGGAGAGATTGTGGTGTTTGATGAAAACGGCGTACGTTCCATAAGGACACACTGTGGGAAGAAGCGCTGCCGGATCTGTATTTTTGAGTACATTTATTTTGCACGTCCGGACTCTGTCATTCAGGGAGTCCCGGTGCATGAAGCAAGAGTGCAGGCCGGACGGATCCTTGCAAGGGAAACCCCCGTGGATGCTGATGTCGTGATCGGTGTCCCGGATTCCGGACTGGATGCCGCCTTAGGGTATGCACAGGAATCGGGAATCCCCTATGAAATCGGATTTATCAAAAACAAATATATTGGCAGAACCTTTATTTCACCGGGGCAGCAGTCCCGGATGAATCAGGTGCGCATCAAGTTAAACCCCATTCACAATGTGGTAGAGGGAAAACGCGTGGTACTGGTGGATGATTCGATTGTGCGCGGAACAACCAGTGGACAGATTGTGAAGCTTCTGCGCAATGCGGGAGCAAAGGAAGTACATATGCGCATTTCCGCACCGCCCTTTTTAAATCCCTGCTATTACGGAACCGATATTGACACGAAGGAGAATCTGATTGCCTGCCATTATCCGGTTGAAGAAATTGCAGAGCAGATCGGCGTGGACAGCCTTTCTTATCTGCCGGTCGGGGATCTGAAAAACCTGATCGGAAGTGAGGATTACTGCAGTGCCTGCTTTGACGGCGATTATCCGACCACCATACCGGAGAATACCGCGAAGGACCGTTTTGAGAGCCGCCTTTCCGAACGGGCGCTGAAGAAGTGATTTGTTACAGTTTGCACAGCAGCCGGACACTTGTTGTCAGGCTGTGCAAGAACATGATTTGAGCAGAACAGGTTATGAATGGGCAAGGTTTGGCTGATACATATTTTGTCTTGCAATCAGAAGAATATTTGTTACACTTAATAAAGGAACAGTTATGAATTTAATGAATAAATGAATCTATATAGAAAGGAAGAGACAGAAATCATGAACAGTCCGGACAGGAAGCTTATTCTGGAGGATGGCAGCGAGTACATTGGCTACCATTTCGGAAGTCAGGATGAGCGGGTATGTGAAATCGTATTTAACACCTCCATGGTGGGATATCAGGAGATCCTTTCCGATCCGTCCTATACGGATCAGATGGTTGTGATGACCTATCCTCTGATTGGTAATTATGGAATTACCGATGAGGATTTTGAAAGCAAGCTTCTTTCCATTGGAGGAATGATCGTCAGAGATTATAATGATATGCCCTCGAATTTCCGGTATACCCAGACCTTATCCGAGGTCATGGAAGAGAACCATATTCCGGGAATTTATGGAATAGATACAAGAGAACTGACCAGAAGTATCCGTGATCTGGGATCCAGACGCGGTATTATGACCGATATATCGACAACATTGGAGGAGGGGCTTGCGAAGATCAAAGCAACGCCGGTTCCGCATGATGCCGTATCCCGTGTAAGCTGCCATAAGAAATGGTATGCACGTACCGCAAACCACCGTTTCAATGTCGTAGCCATCGACTGCGGAATGAAAATGAACATTGTACGTTCCCTAAATAAATATGGATGCAACGTCACTATCGTTCCTTATGATGTTACTCTGGATGAAATCGAATGGATGAGACCGGATGGTATCTTTTTATCAAACGGCCCGGGGGATCCGGAGGATGTAACGAAGGTGATCGCACTCATTAAGCAGCTTCGCGGCAGGTACCCGATCTTCGGGATCTGTCTTGGTCATCAGATGATTTCTCTGGCATATGGTGCGAAAACCTATAAATTAAAGTTCGGTCATCGTGGCGGCAACCATCCGGTGAAGAACCTAAAAACCGGTCACATTGAAATTACTTCCCAGAACCACAGCTATGCCGTAGATCTGGATAGCCTTGAAGGAACGGGACTTAGCGTGACCCATATGAATCTGCTTGATCATACCGTAGAAGGTGTCTGCTGTAAGGAGGACCGCGTTTTCAGTGTGCAGTATCACCCGGAAAGCGCACCCGGACCGCAGGACAGCAGCTATCTGTTTGAGCAGTTTATTGAGAATATGAAGGAGGTAGCGACAAATGCCTAAACGGACAGACATTAAGAAGGTACTGGTCATCGGTTCCGGTCCGATTGTCATTGGACAGGCAGCAGAGTTTGACTATGCAGGAACACAGGCATGTCTGGCGCTGAAGGAAGAGGGGTATGAGGTCATCCTTGTAAACTCCAACCCGGCGACCATTATGACAGATACCTCTATTGCAGATAAGGTTTATATGGAGCCCTTAACCCTGGAATATGTGGCGAGAATCTGCCGTTATGAAAGACCGGATGCGATCGTACCCGGAATCGGCGGCCAGACCGGATTAAATCTTGCCATGCAGCTTCAGAAAAAGGGCGTCTTACAGGAATGTGAAATTGAATTGTTGGGAACCGATGCAGAAAGTATTGAATGTGCGGAAGACCGTGAGCTGTTTAAAGAGCTTTGTGAACGGATCGGAGAACCGGTCGTTCCTTCCCGGATCACCTACTCGGTGGAAGAGGGTCTGGAGGCAGCAAAGGAAATCGGCTATCCGGTGATCCTGCGTCCTGCATTTACTCTGGGCGGAACCGGCGGCGGCTTCGCATATGATCCGGAAGAAATGCAGCAGATGATGAAGAATGCGCTTGCATTATCTCCGGTGCATCAGGTTCTGGTAGAAAAGAGTATCAAGGGCTATAAGGAAATTGAATACGAAGTAATGCGTGATGCGAACGATACGGCAATCACCGTCTGCAACATGGAAAACCTGGATCCTGTGGGTGTGCATACCGGCGACTCCATCGTTGTGGCACCGAGCCAGACGCTGACCAATAAAGAGTATCAGATGCTCCGTGACAGTGCCCTTAAGATTATCCGTGCCCTTAAGGTAAAGGGCGGCTGTAATGTCCAGTTCGCACTGGATCCGCAGTCTTTCTCTTATTATGTGATTGAAGTAAATCCCCGTGTATCGAGATCTTCGGCACTGGCTTCCAAGGCAACCGGTTATCCGATCGCGAGAGTATCAGCAAAGATTGCCGTCGGTATGGATCTGGATGAGATAAAGCTTGCCAACACACCGGCCTGCTTTGAACCGGCTCTTGACTATGTGGTTACGAAGATGCCCCGTTTCCCGTTTGACAAGTTTACGGATGCTTCCAATGTACTGAGTACCCAGATGAAGGCAACCGGTGAGGTTATGGGTGTCGGCCGGACCTTTGAGGAAAGTCTGTTAAAATCCATCCGTTCCCTCGAGGATCACAAGAACCATATCCATATGGAGAAGTTCGACCGTGAGAATATGTCTAAGGAAGAGCTGCTTCAATATGTACAGGAGGGCAGGGATGACCGCATTTATGCAATCGCCCAGCTGATGTGGATGGGAGCCGATCATTCCCGGCTTTGTAATGCCACACAGATTGACCTGTTTTTCTTAGATAAGATCAAGAAGATCGTGGACTTTGAAAAGGAATTAGAGGGTGCTCCGGCCGGAGATGAAACCTTTTTACGCGAAGCCAAGAAGAGAGGCTTTTCCGATGCCTATATTGCAGAGCTCTGGAAGCTGAAGGAAGAGGAAGTTTACGATATGCGTAAGAAGTACGGTATCTTCCCCATTTATAAGATGATTGATACCTGTGCAAGCGAGTTTGACAGCTATGTACCGTATTTCTATTCAACCTATGAAAGTGAAAACGAATCCATTGTATCCGACCGCGAGAAGATCGTTGTGTTAGGCTCCGGTCCGATCCGGATCGGACAGGGTGTTGAGTTCGACTACTCCACCGTTCATGCGGTACGTGCGATTCAGGAAGCCGGCTATGAAGCCATCGTCATCAACAACAATCCGGAGACCGTTTCTACCGATTATACAACGGCAGATAAGCTTTACTTTGAGCCGCTTACCGTGGAAGATGTCATGAACGTTATGGAGCTTGAGCATCCGAAGGGCGTGATTGTATCCTTAGGCGGACAGACGGCCATCAACCTGGCAAAGCCCCTTGCCGAAAAGGGTGTTCCGATCATCGGAACAGGCTGTGAAGCTATTGACAATGCAGAAGACAGAGATCTCTTTGAGAATATGATCCAGAAGACCGGAATTCCTCATCCGCAGGGAATTGCCGTTACCGACATTGAAAGCGGTGTGGAGGCAGCAGCCAGGGTTGGGTATCCGGTACTGGTAAGACCGAGCTTTGTACTGGGCGGACGAGCCATGGAAATCGTAGCGAATGAAAAGATGCTGCGCCACTACCTGAAGAATGCCGTGGAAGTGGATAAGGACAAGCCGGTTCTGGTAGATAAATATGTTGTTGGCAAGGAAGTCGAGGTCGATGCAATCTGTGACGGAGAAAAGGTATTTATTCCGGGTATCATGGAGCTTGTGGAACGTACCGGTGTCCATTCCGGAGACAGTATCAGCGTTTATCCGCCGTATGACATTTCCGATCAGGTGAAGGAAACGATTGCAGATTATACCACACGCCTCGGACTTGCTATCGGTATCCGTGGACTGTTCAATATCCAGTTTATTGTAGACCGTCAGGATCAGGTATTTATTATTGAAGTAAACCCGAGAGCTTCCCGAAGCGTTCCGTTCCTGTCAAAGTCTACCGGACTTTCGCTTGTCAATATTGCAACGAAGGTCATGATGGGTGAAAATCTTGCATCCCAGGGCATTACCGAGATGATTCCGAAGGAAAAGGAAAGATGGTATGTCAAGGCTCCGGCATTCTCTTTCGAGAAGCTGAGCGGCATGGATGCGTACCTTTCTCCGGAAATGAAATCCACCGGTGAAGCCATCGGCTATGACAAGCGTCTGAACCGTGCCTTCTACAAGGCGTTACAGGCATCCGGCATCCGCATGAAGGACTATGGAACCGTTGTGGTAACCCTTGCAGATGAAGATAAGGAAGAAGCACTTCCGCTGATCCGTCGTTTCTACATGCTTGGCTTTAACATTGAAGCAACAATTGGAACCGCCAATTTCCTGAAGGAGCATGGCATCCGTACCAGAGTGCGCGGTAAGCTGAGTGAGGGCAGTGATGAGATCCTAAAATCCATCCGTGCCGGATATGTCAGCTACATCATTAACACCCGCGCGATCCTTTCCGGAGTGCACTATGAAGATGGTGTTGCCATCAGAAGATGTGCGGTACAGAACGGAGTTACCATGTTCACCTCCCTCGATACCGTAAAGATCCTGCTCGATGTCCTCGAAGAAACCGTTCCGGAGATCTCAACGATTGACGGTGGAACTCCGTGGTAGAACGCTTACGGCCTGTAGGTTTTCCGATGGAAGGCAGGATGCTGTGAATGCGCATGGATAAATGGTTATGAATATAAAATAAGAAATCAATGATGAATCCCCGATCTGTCCGATGTGGTGTGAAGCCACAGAACAGACCGGGGATTTGATTTCATGATAGAGCAGAAGAGAAGCCGGAAATAACAGATTATTTTCCTGAAAAATATGGTATGATCTTAGGCTTCCAGAAAAATAGAAATGCCATACGGCGCTACTTTACAGGATGCTTCGTTCCTTATTTCTTCATGAACGGATACGATGTCATGATCTGCACTGTTCGTACCCATAAGCGTTTCTCCATTCAGGGTAATGACTTTATAGTTCGCAAAAGGAATCTGTAATGTCCGGTAACCCTCGTGGATATTGACACAGAAGAGAGTCCGTTTGCTTTCTTTTTGCGTGAGAACCGTGTCTACCGGATCGTTCTTCGACTCCAGAAGAATCTCGCCGCAGTACTTTCTGTAAAAGGCAAACGGATAAAATATGGTCTGCTTCCAGGAAGTATCTTTTTCCACGATAATGGGAGCAATGACATTAACCATCTGGGCAATATTCGCAATCTTGATGGAGTCACAGTGGCGAATCATCAGATTCAGAAAGGTGGCAACCCATAAAGCATCCTTCCAGGTGTAACACTGCTGTAAACCATATTTGGAACCGGAACTTACACTTTCACTATTCCAGATGTTCCATTCGTCTAAAGCAATACCGATGTTACTCCGGCGAGGTGGTATCCGGTACCATCTGTCTATCTGGACAGGACTTTCGTTGTATCGGGAAAGCAATGTCTCAATCCGGTTTAACCGGTCTTCAAAATCCTTTAAGGTGTCGAAACAGCTGTCATCAAAACCATAATGATGAACGGACAAATAATCGCAGACAGGAGATAAGCTGTCTAACACCTTCTCATTCCATGAATTATCGTTGCCGACGAAAACAAGTTCAATAGTAGGATCCGTCATTTTCATGTACTTTACATATTCCCAGGATTCACGTATATAAACGTTCACATCATCCTGCATTCCCAAATCCGGTACTGCATAGCTTTCATTTCCAATACACCAGTATTTTACGCCGAAAGGTTCTTCATAGCCATGGCTTCTGCGAAGATTGGCATAATAGGTATCTTCGGTGCCATTACAATATTCCACCCATGCAGCAGCTTCTTCCGGGGAGCCGGTAGGCATATTGATACAGATCATAGGCTCGGCGCCAATGAAACGGCATAGTTCTATGAATTCACAGGTGCCGAACTGATAGGTCATAAGACCACCCCAGACGATATTTTTGACCTTTTTACGTTGCTCCACAGGACCGACATAATCCTGCCAGTGATAGATGCCCATGACTGTGCCGCCGGGGAACCGGAGCACAGTGGGGGATAGCTCTTTGCATAGAACTGCGGCATCCTTTCGGATCCCTTTTTCATCGGTCAATGGATTATTTTCCCAGAATAAACCATTTCCAAGACAGTTTTCGATGTCTTCTATGAAACTTCCAAAAATTCTTTGATCAATATCATGCATCTTTCTTTTACCTGCTTTCTTTATAAACGATTTTTGACAAATGGTGATTAAGATTTCTACTGGTTGATTGGAAATCAGATTGTTTACATCAACCACAGAATTGATATGATATAAATCATCGCCACGACGAATTCTTCGTAAAAGTGCCTCTGATGAAACGCTATACCTTCCCGGATTTCTTCCAAAGGCTTTATATGCAGCACGACTTCCAAGGATTCCGGGTAGGTTTCAAAAAGACGAGAATCTATCATGACATCATATTTCATGGTATCTTCCTCCAAATTCAATTGGACTCAATATAGTATAGCAATAATTTAGCCGGAAATCTACTGTCTGTTTATTGTATCAAATCCATCTTATCCCAAAGAATATTGCCATTGGCATTAAGATATTCTTCATTGACATGAACTGCCTCGACCTCTCCAATTCTCTGCCAAAAACTTCGACTTTAAGGATAACAAAAAAACGTTCATCTCAATGCAGCATTATGTATCTGAGAAGCGCACACCTGCAAAGACGACTTTTTTACCCAAATCAGAGGAAGGAATTGTCAATCACAGTATTTTTCATTTGCGTGGGCATAGTAAATTTTTTTAGGAGCAAAATGCATAACAAGTTCCCAATCATATTTTAGCCTATCATTTTGATCATAAGCAGCAAGATATTCGATAGGCTCTAAATCTCCAACAAAACATTCGCCGCTATCTAAAATCAGAGATATGCTGTCAGCACTGTGACTTGTAGTGGCTACAATTTCCCCATCAATGCCTATATTTCTAAGAAATGCTCTGCTTTCCCCTGTGCTGATGATTATTGCATTATCCACATGAATAGGTTCATAAGCCAATTTCTTATCTCTGGCAAAAATATTATCTGCAAAATGTATATGGGAATATTGTATGTCTATTACCAGAAGTTTAACTCCTTGATTCATCAATTCGCTTATCAGGCCAATATGGTCAGGATGATAATGTGTTGCCAAAATATAAGTAATATCGCTTGTTTTTATTTCGTAATCCTTAATGGCTCTATAAAACGCAGGCAATGTACCTGCATAGTCTGTATCAACCAGTAAATTTCCACTCATTCCACGAATAAAGAATGTATTCGTATTTCCATATTTCAATTTAATATGCATAGACATCTCCTTGTCTAATTCCGATTGGGCTAAATAGAGTATAGCAATAACTTGTCAGGAAATCTACTGTTTGATAATGCGCCCGTCATTTTTAGTATTGCAAAGAAATGTGATAAATAATCTATTTCAAATTAATTATTCATGATATAATAGTTTAAAAATAATAACAAACAGGTCAAATATGACCTGTTTGAAATAAAAAATAAACAGGTAACGGATTATGAATTTATATTATGAATTATTAAATAAGCCAGTGTTTACGTTGGAAGATATCAATCAATATTACAATAATATAGAAGCTGCACGAACGGCAGTCAGGCGGCTGATTGCACAGGAACTTATCGTGAGAATCAGGAAAAACATGTATACCTGCATCAGCGGAGAAACCGGATGTCCGGTGGCGAATAAGTATCAGATTGGAAGCGCAGTCAGTCAGACCGCCTACATTTCCCATCATACAGCCATGGAATATTATGGAGTGTGTGATCAGGTGTACTATGATGTTTATGTATCATCAGAGACACCATTTAAGGAATTTGAATTTGACGGATATACTTACTGTTATGTAGCCTCCAAATGCAAATTAGGAATAGAGAATGTCCATTATAGCGGTGGAGTACGGATAACAGATAAAGAACGGACTACGCTAGACAGTATAAAAGATATGGATAAAATTTCAGGAATTGAAGAAGTGCTGGCAAATATTGACGGCTTTACATCTTTAAATGAAGAAAAGCTGACAGGTTATTTACAGGAATATCATAATCAGTTTTTATATCAAAAAACAGGGTTTATCCTGTATCCATATCGAGATAAGTTAGGGCTCAGTCATAGCTTTTTTGAAATGTGCCAATCTAAAACCGGGAAGAGTAAACGATATCTGACAAAGGAATTTACAAATGGCACATATATCAAGGAATGGAAATTAGTTGTACCTGATGAAATCTACAAATTGAAGAATGGAGCATTTCAAGATGATAGAATATAACAGAGTTGAATTAGGTAAGGCAGCCAAAGAAAGAGGATTTGTCAGAGATACATTCGAAAAAGTATTGCGTCTGAAAGAAATATTACGATATTTCAATGAGGATAAATATTTAAAGGAACACCTTGTACTGAAGGGCGGCACAGCAATTAATATGACAATTTTTAATCTTCCGAGACTTTCAGTAGATATTGATATGGATTTTACACCAAACTATTCCAAAGCAGATACGGAAGTGAACCGTAAAGAGATAACAGAACGCTTGCAGCGATATATGCAGGAAGAGGGATATCATTTGTCAGAATCCTCGAGATACAGTCATAGTCTGGATTCATTTTTGTTTCAGTATCAAAACGCAGGTGGCAACAGGGATAACATCAAAGTGGAAATTAACTATTCCTTGCGGTCACATATTTTTGCACCGGTTGAGAGAAAGATTGTAACGGATGCATTTGACGATTCTATGGAAATCCGAACACTTGAGCCGATGGAAATTTTTGCCGCTAAGGTTAATGCTTTGATGAGTAGGGCGGCAGCAAGAGATCTGTATGATTTTAATAATATGCTTTTTTACGGTTTGTTTGATGAGAGTGAATATGAACTTTTTAGAAAGTGCATTATCTTTTATGCTTCTATTTCCGCAGAGATAATTAATAAAACATTTGATACCTCAGCTATTGACAGATTGGATTTTTTAAAAATCCGAAGGGATTTGTTTCCTGTTTTAAGAAAAAAAGATAATTTTAATTTGGAAGAAAGAAAAGCGGCAGCTAAGAAATTCATTGCTGAATTGATGATTTTAACACCACAGGAAGAGGAATATTTGAATGCATTTGAGGGTAAAGAATATAAACCAGAATTATTGTTTTCAGATGAAAAGATACTGACTAATATAAAGAATCATCCAATGGCGATCTGGAAAATGGAACAGAGAAGTTAAACAGGGAAACTGGTAAGAAGAAATTAATCATGTTGCTCTTTGGTTTCCGGTTCCTGCGTTCGATTATGCGGTGCCCTGTTCACAAGCCAGATTCCGCAGGCTACCATCACGACGGCAAGGAAATACTGCCATTTCAGTTCTTCGTGAAGCAGCAGGGAAGCGAAAATAACGCCCAACACAGGAATCAGTGCATTGTAAATCGCTATTTTACTGATCGGGTGACAGGCAAGTAATTCATTATAAACAGCAAAACAAACTGCGGAAATCAGAATCAGGATGAGTAATACGATAACCCCTTTCAAAGTCCACGTCCATGCATGGTCTGTTCCGATCAGGAAACCGGTTATCAGAAGAAATACACCTCCGATTAGCATACTTAAGCCGGTTGCACACATTATGTTCATTTTCTTTGAAACCACCCGGGTAATCACACCACCAAGAGCGGCGCAGAATGCATTCAGGAGAATCATTCCGTCACCCAGGAAAGTGATATTAGAGAAGTAGTTGACTCCCGGTTCCATATTGATCGAAATAATTCCCGCAATTCCAAGTGCACAGCCTGCCAGCTTGGGAAGAGTCAGTTTATCATCTGCAAAAATAAGAACCGACAGGATAATCAGGAAAAAACCGCCCATTGAATCCAGAATCGTGGATCGTGCGCTTGCATTATAGCCAAGGCCGATATAGGCGAACATATAATGAAGTGTCGTATTCACGATGGCAAGGAGCAGGAGCCATGAAGCATCCGTTTTGTTCTGCATAGCAAGGTTCATTTTTCTGGACTGGCAGAAAAGCAGTACGAAGAATCCTGCGAAAAAGAAGCGTACACCTGCAAATATGATTTTTCCACCCGGATCCGAGGAAGGAATCGCAAACTGTTCATAGCCGATTTTGATAAGAGGGTATGCCAGAGACCATCCAAATGCACAGAAAAAAGCCAGTATGGATTTATATTTGGGGTTTTTAATGTAGTTGTCCATGAGGGTTAACCTGTCTTTCTTTTCATTCATTTGCGGATCAGATGAAATTAATCAAACATTGTCTGGCAATCTGGATGCTCATATGCTTCAAAGCACATCAGAATCTGTTCCCGTGTACATTTTTCAACAGCAAGATGATCCGGAATGTCTGTTTTCCTGAAAAAGGAAACATTCATATAGGTATCTCCCTGATTCTGATTTTCTGTTATAGCAATCTTGCAAAAAATATAAACCTTCTGATGGAAATATTAGCTTTCTCGTAGGCAGCACGTCCTGAAATAGGCTAAAATACGCTCTTTCATATCCTTATTTTCCTGAATGTCCAAAAGAAGAGAGTATAACTCCGGGTTTTCCGAACGGGAAATCATGATGTAGTCGGCATTCATTTCATCTGAAAGGCCATATAAATAATCCGGATTACAATGAAAGGTCTGGGCAATGTAGCACACAGACTGATAAGAAGGTTCGCGTTCTCCCTTTTCATAGCGGCCATAGGCCATTGCTGAAATATTTAGGCGGCGTGCCGCTTCGGCCTTGGTTATCTTTAAGGCCGCTCGTACCTGTTGTAATCTTTCCGGATAAAAATGCATAATAAATACCTCTTGCCAATAACCATTGGTTATGATAACATAAAAACAATCTAACCAATGGTTATTATATCGTATAAAATATTCAGATGCAAGAGGAGAACAGCAGATTATATGCCGGCATTGTTAGTTGATTATGAAAATGTTAGCGGATCCAATGGTTTGAAGGGGGCAGATGCTCTATGCGAGAAAGATACTTTGATTATTTTTTATAGTAATTGTTGTACAAGGATCCGATATGATCATATGCAGGATATTATAGAGAGTGGATGCAAATTTCGGGTTATAAAGTTAAAAGGAGCAGGAAAGAATGCACTGGATTTCTATATTGCAGCTGAGTGTGGGGTGATGAGTGAGAGGGGAGAAGATGAAATTGCAATCATTAGTAATGACAAAGGATTTCAAGCAGTAATCGATTTCTTCGCTATGGATCAGGAAACACTGAATGTCCGTATTGTTAAAGCCGAAAATATAGAAAATGCGCTTACACTGTTTACCAATCCGGAGGATAAGCAAAGAAGAAAATTATTGCTACACCGTAAGACGTTTTTAGATCTTACAACGGAGTATGGCAAGATAGAAGAGCGAAATAGAATTAGTAGAGAGTTAACCCAACTTTTGAAAGGAACAATGTACGAAGAGAAAAATACGGAAATACTTAATTTGGTTTTCACAAGAAAGAGTCAGGGAAAGAAAGCTTTATATACAGGAGCATTACATGAATTTGGACGCAAGGATGGAACGAAAATATATCAAATGATAAAAGACAGTATGGATAGCAAGCATTAAGCAGTATATCCTACATGTTTTTGAAAAGCATTGATGAAAGGAAAGGATATGAGTATAATAAAATATGTAAATAAGAATACTAGGTTCAGAATGTTGAAAAGGGGTGACGATATGGTAAAGACGGAGTCAGTAACCATTAAGGTGCCGGCCGAAATGAAAAAATACATTGTTGATACAGATGAAGAAACAGAACTTGTCCGGAATGCCCTTCTTCTGTACCCTTATATACTAAATCAGACAATATCACATGGAAGAGCAGCATAAATTCTGGGTATAAGAAAATCCGAATTGATAGATATATATGATAAAATGGGGTATTCCTATTTTGATATGACAATAGATGAACTGGACACAGAACTGGAAACCTATGAACAACTAAAGAAGGAGCAGAGGAAATTAGATGTAACCTAAATCCACCACTCCGGAGTAAGTTCACCCAGGGTTACCACTTTATTGGTTTCGTAATCCATCATAATTTCAACTGTACGATAACTGTCCGGCATTAACTGTGTCATGAATTCACGACAGGCACCGCAGGGTGGAATCGCTTTTCCTGTACGGTTGATTGCAATAACCCGCCGGATTGCATTTTCACCATTGGTAATCATGTGGAAGATCGCATTGCGCTCGGCACATATACCCAGTGTACATGCAGTATCGACACACACTCCAACATATATTTTCCCTGATGTTGATTCTATTGCAGCGGCAACGCCGCCTGCTTCTATCATTTTAGAAATTTCCCGAGGATTTAATACCTGTTTTGCAGCATCATATAATTTGTTCCATGTATTGTCCATGAATTTTATCTCCTTAAAACAAAGATGCGACGATTCATTAGTGATCTATTATATCATTTGCATTTTCATATTTTTAAAGTATATCAGCAACGCTTTGGAAAGTCTACTATTTCCAAAAAACTTGACTTGAAGTGAGGTTTAGGTGCTAAAATAAAAACAGGTTTCTGCGGTTAAGAGCATTTGGAGAAAGTGATGGATATAATCTGCCCACTTGACGGGTGTGTAAATACGGTGTATAAATTTATGGTAAATGAAACTGTAAAATATGCCGGCTTATCCGGACACAGACCGAAGCACTGGGCGGTGAATGCTGCGATTACTGGTATGTGGGAGATAAAAGTCTGGCATTGGAACAGTAAAGGTTCTTGAACAGATTTAAAGTCACTGCGGCCACAACAGCGTAATATGGTAATACAAAGGAGTTAAATGATGATGGAAGAAATGAAACAGCAGTTTTTAACAGGAGAGCGTGCCTTGTTTCAGGGACATGATCTCCGGATTATGGATACAACCTTTGCAGACGGTGAGTCCCCGTTAAAGGAAAGCCGTAATATTGAGTTGACAGGAAGCATGTTTAAGTGGAAATATCCTCTGTGGTATTCAAAGAGTGTCACTGTAAAGGACAGTACCTGGTTTGAGATGGCTCGTGCCGGGGTATGGTATACGGATGAAATCACGGTTGAGGATTGTGCGATTGAAGCACCGAAGAATTTCCGTCGTTGTAAGGATGTCATCCTGCGGAATGTTTCTTTTGCCAATGCAGCAGAGACACTCTGGAGTTGCGATGGAGTAACGATTGATCAGGTGACGGCAAGGGGTGATTACTTTGCCATGAACAGCCAGAATATGAATATCCAGAACCTCACTCTTTATGGAAATTATTCCTTCGATGGCGTGAAAAATATGGAAATCCGCTCATCCCGTCTACTTTCCAAGGATGCGTTTTGGAACACCGAGAACGTAACGGTATATGATTCCTTTATTTCAGGAGAATACCTTGGCTGGAATGCAAAGAATCTGACGCTGATTAACTGTACGATCGAAAGCTTACAGGGAATGTGCTACATTGACAATCTGGTGATGAAGAACTGCAAGCTTTTAAATACGACACTGGCCTTCGAGTATTCTACGGTCGATGCAGAAATCACCAATAAGATCGACAGTGTCTTAAATCCGAGTGAAGGCGTGATCCGCGCAGAAGAAATTGGAAAACTCATCATTGAGAAGGATAAAGTAGATCCTGCCAAAACCAGAATCGTGTGCACCAATTCTGCCGGAGAAAGAGAAAATTGAGAGCCAAAGAAGAGCAAACCGACAGCTTATGAATGGCACGGCAGAAGAGGTGCCGGAAACGAAGCAGAGCAAGCCGAGAGAGCTTGCCGCAGAGGAACCAGAAAGAAAACAATGGAGGAAACAGCAGTGACCTATCACTTTGATGAAATCATCGACCGGCGCAATACCAATTCCTTGAAATGGGATGTAGAAGAGAAGGAATTACCCATGTGGGTAGCGGATATGGACTTTCAGACGGCTCCGGAGATCCGCGAGGCGATTGAGAAGCGTGCCGCACATGGAGTATTCGGGTATTCGATCATTCCGGAGGAATGGCAGCAGGCGTATGTGGACTGGTGGAAATTGAGACACCATTTTACGATGGAAAAGGACTGGCTGATTTTCTGTACGGGTGTGATTCCGGCAATCTCGAGTACGGTTCGGAAGTTGACCACTCCAGCGGAAAAAGTGGTAGTTATGACTCCGGTATATAACATTTTCTTCAATTCTATCTATAATAACGGACGTAATGTATTAGAAAATAAACTGATTTATGAAGAGGATGGATATCATATTGACTTTGAAGATCTGGAAGAGAAGCTGTCCGATCCCCAGACATCACTTTTGATTTTCTGCAATCCCCAGAATCCGGGAGGTAAGATCTGGGACCGGGAAACGATTGCAAGAGTAGGCGAGCTGTGTGATAAGTATCATGTACTTGTCATTTCAGACGAAATTCACTGTGACCTTACGGATCCAGGGAAAGAATATGTACCTTATGCATCGGTATCAGAAATTTGCAGGAATCAATGCATTATGTGTATCGCTCCCACCAAAACTTTCAATATTGCAGGAATGCAG
>FR902945.1:4561-6104 GCA_000438155.1 Firmicutes bacterium CAG:95 | reverse complement strand
ATTGCAGGAATGCAGACGGCTGCGGTAGCGGTACCGAACCCGGTAATCCGGCATAAAGTATGGAGAGCACTGAATACCGATGAGGTTGCAGAACCGAATGCATTTGCAGTGGATGTGGCGGTTGCAGCTTTTACCAAGGGTGGTAATTGGCTGGACGAATTACGAAGCTATATCAAAGAAAATAAAACAACTGTTATAGAATATGTTAAGGAACAGATCCCACAGTTAAAGGTGGTTCCATCCGATGCCACGTATCTGCTGTGGCTGGATTGCAGAGGCCTGGGAAGCAGTGCTTCACAGGCAGCAGAACGAATCCGGGAAGCAACCGGCCTTTATCTATCCGCAGGAGAACAGTTCGGAAAGGGAGGCGAGGACTTCCTCAGAATGAACATTGCATGTCCGAGAGCAAGAGTAGTGGAGGGCTTGGAAAGGCTGAAAAAGGGCGTGGAAATCCTTTGTTCAGCCGGGCAGAAGTAAAAATCAGAACTTATATATAACATCTGATATGTCATGCAATAATGATATAGAGCAAAAGTTAAATGTACATTTAACAAATACTCGCTGTGCATATAGCAGATTTAATATGGATAGTTATACAAATTCATTGCATGTCTTTCAACAACCGATAGCAGGAAAACGATAAAACGGGACATCACATCATGTGATGTCCCGTTTTAAGACGAAACTTTAATCTGCAGTTTGGGGCTGAGTAACTGAGAATTTTAATTTTATACAAGGCGGGTGGTCCACTTGGTGCAGTCCCAGACATCGGTAGCCAGACCATCGTAAAATTCCGGCTCATGGCAGACCATGAGGATGCTGCCCTTATAGGCGATGAGCGCGCGTTTTAATTCCTCTTTGGCATCGACATCCAGATGATTGGTCGGCTCATCGAGCAGAAGAATATTGGTCTCCTTGTTAATGAGCTTACATAAGCGGACCTTCGCCTGCTCACCACCACTTAAAACACGGACACGGCTTTCAATATGCTTCGTGGTAAGACCGCACTTGGCAAGTGCGGAGCGCACCTCATATTGGGTAAAGCTTGGAAAGTCCTTCCATATTTCTTCAATGCAGGTCGTAGAGACATTCTGGTCCATTTCCTGTTCAAAATATCCAATTTCCAGATAATCACCAAGCTCTACCGAACCGGACAGCGGAGGGATCAGACCAAGAATACTTTTTAAAAGGGTAGTCTTACCAATACCGTTTGCACCGGTGAGAACGATCTTCTGTCCACGTTCCATTCGGATATTTAAAGGCGAGGACAGTGGCTCTTCGTAGCCGATCAGCAGATCCTTTGTCTCAAAGATGTAGCGGCTGGGAGTCCGCGCTTCCTTAAAGTGGAATTCCGGCTTCGGCTTTTCGGAAGCAAGCTCGATTACATCCATCTTATCCAGCTTTTTCTGACGGGACATTGCCATATTCCGGGTGGCAACACGTGCCTTGTTCCGGGCAACGAAATCCTTCAGGTCGGCAATTTCCTTCTGCTGCTTATTATAGGCAGCTTCAAGCTGGGATTTCTTCATGGCATACACTTCCT
>FR902945.1:0-4506 GCA_000438155.1 Firmicutes bacterium CAG:95 | reverse complement strand
GATAGCGGTTCAGCTCCTGATTATCCATATAATAAATTAAATTAATTACGCTGTTTAAAAATGGAATATCATGTGATATTAAAATAAAGGCATTCTCATATTCGTTAAGGTAGCGTTTCAGCCATTCTATGTGTTCCTTATCCAGATAGTTGGTTGGCTCATCCAGAAGCAGGATGTCCGGCTTTTCCAAAAGAAGCTTACCAAGCAGCACTTTAGTACGTTGTCCACCGCTTAAATCGGTGACGTCTTTATCGAGGCCTAAGTCCAGGAGTCCCAGTGCTCTTGCCACTTCTTCCACCTTGGCATCAATCATATAGAAATCATGCATGGTCAGCATATCCTGAATGGTTCCGAGATCTTCCATGTA
This sequence comes from Firmicutes bacterium CAG:95, assembly GCA_000438155.1. Classification (GTDB taxonomy): domain Bacteria; phylum Bacillota; class Clostridia; order Lachnospirales; family Lachnospiraceae; genus Suilimivivens. The sequence goes on along the minus strand of FR902945.1, from coordinate 4,139 downwards.
TTGTTCCAGTTCTTCTTCGGAGGCTTCGCCCATTTTATCACAGATGTCATTCATCTGAGCTTCCATGTCAAAGAGAAAGTTAAATGCAGACTTAAGAACATCCTCAATCGTCATTCCTTTTTCTAATACCGTATGCTGATCCAGGTAACCGACACGGACATTTTTAGCCCATTCGATCTTACCTTCATCCGGCATCAGCTTTCCGGTAATAATATTCATAAAGGTGGACTTGCCTTCGCCATTCGCACCGATCAGTCCGATGTGTTCACCCTTTAACAGACGGAAGGATACATCGTTAAAAATGGCGCGGTCACCAAAACCGTGTGTTAAATGTTCTACGTTTAAAATACTCATCCGGTTTTCTCCATTTTGCTTTTATTGTTGCTGTTACTAAAAAATACTGCTGTTATCTAATTGCGGATACATAGATCCTATCAACTAAAATGACTTCTAACATCATAAAAGATATTGGTGTAGAAATCAATCATAAAATAAATATTGCCATTCATTACTGTATCCGAATTGCTACGATTATGTACCGTTAAAAGCAAATCTGATGTCAGCATTTGCCTGAGAGCCTATGGAAACAAACAAGTGCGAAAATCCGGTGGATTTACTGCCCGTTTTTTTGTATAATGTAAGGAGCCAAAAGAAAACCAAGCGACTCCGCAGGAGGCATTTGGTTTTCCTGGCTCCTTAACGAACATGCGTCTGACGACAGTCAGACAGAGAGTGCGAAGCACGGGCATGTGAGTTATAGCTACTACAAGAAAGGAGGCAACAAGAAATGAATGAAATTGAGCAACTGAAAAATGAATTTATAAAGCAGTTATCTCCTGAAAAAATATATTTATTTGGTTCCTTTGCAACAGGAACCAACACAGAAGAAAGTGATCTGGATTTTTATATTGTTGTGAATGATACGGTGACAGACTTGTTAGAAGTTACAGCCAATGCATATAAGTCGATCCGGAAGATCAAACAGCGGCCGGTAGATATTATAGTAGGGACACAAAGTCGTTTTGATGAACGTAAAGAAATGATGTCTGTGGAGAATGAAGTATACAAAAAAGGAGTATTGATTTATGAATCAGGAAGCAAGACAGTGGCTTGATATGGCACAGACGGATTTGGGAGTTGCAAAACATTTAGAAGCTAATTATTATCCAAAACCATTAGAGATTATTTGCTATCATTGTCAACAGGCTGTGGAAAAAGGAATAAAAGCGCTTATTGTAAAATATGGAGCAAAAGGGGGAATGCCAAAAGTACATGATCTTTCATTTTTGTTAAACCAAATTAAGAACCAGGTGAATGTGGATGAAAAATATTATGATTATGCAGATACCTTAACTCCATATGGAGTGGTAGTCCGTTATCCAAGTGAACTATCATTAGAGGAGCGCCATGCCCAAATAGCGATTCAATATGCTGAAGAGATGTTAAAATGGATTAATCAGATATTATAAGAAGGAGGACACAAGTATGGAAGAAACCATGAAGGATTATGAGAAGGAGTTAGAAGCATCCTTCCGCAAAATCAGAGAAGGAGATGTGATCAGCGGCACAGTAATTGATGTTAATGAGGAAGAGGTCACACTGGATCTGAAATATTATACGCAGGGAATTATCAAGGCAGAGGATATGAGTAATGATCCGGCCTTTTCTCTTTTGAATGATGTGAAAGCAGGAGATGTCATTGAAGCAACGGTCATCCGTATGGATGATGGACAGGGCAATATTCTTCTTTCCAAAAAGGAAGCCAATGAAGTACTTTCCTGGGACGCATTAGAACAGATGAAGGAAGAAAAAACAGATGTTACGGTAAAAGTGTCCGAAGCGGTCAATGGAGGCGCAGTAGCGTATGTAGAAGGAATCCGGGGATTTATCCCGGCTTCCCAGCTTGATCTGAATTATGTAGAGGATCCATCTGCTTATGTAGGAAAAACATTGAAGGTTCGTGTGATCACTGTAGATCAGGAAAAAGAAAAACTGGTGTTATCAGCCAAAGAAATCCTGAAAGAGCAGCAGAAAGAAGAGCATGACCACAAGGTAGCAATGATCGTACCGGGAACGATTCTGGAAGGAACCGTTGAAAGCCTGCAGACGTATGGAGCATTTATTGATCTGAAGGATGGATTAAGCGGACTGGTACATATATCACAGATCTGCCAGAAGCGTATTAAGAAGCCGTCCGAGGTGCTGAAGGTAGGGGATAAGGTCAAGGTTAAAGTACTCAACACAAACGATGGCAAAATTTCCTTAAGTATCAAGGCAGTAGCAGAAGAACAGGAAGCTTCGGAAGTAGAAGATTTTGATACAGCCTCCTTCAGTTCCAACGAAAGTGTAGGGACAAGCCTTGGAGATTTATTTGCAAAGCTGAAATTGTAACTATTCAGAGCCATGCAAAATTGCTTTCTGTGAATGCTTGCATTCAAACAGAATAGCAATTTTATATGGCGAAGTAACCACATGAGGTAAACTACGCTGCATTAGCAGCGGTTTTACGAATGGGGTTCTGAATAGTTACAATTCTCTTAAAATACAGGACAATAAGAAGGAAGAAAAATGTATCAATATTGTTTATTTGATCTGGATGGAACGTTAACGGATCCAAGGGAGGGAATAACAAAATGCGTGCAATATGCTTTGCATCATTATGGTATTGAAGAACCGGATCTTACGAAGCTGGAGGCGTTCATCGGACCACCTCTTGCAGACAGCTTCATGCAGTTTTACGGGTTCCCGGAGCAAAAGGCCTGGGAAGCCTGCACGGTATACCGGGAACGGTTTATTCCTATCGGCGCTTATGAAAATAAGGTGTTTGAAGGTGTGCCGGAGATGCTGCAGCAGATGAAAGAAAAAGGAATTCAGATTGCCATTGCATCAAGTAAGCCGGAGGTTTCCGTGCGGAAGATCCTGGAACACTTTGATTTGATGAGGTATTTTGATGTGGTGGTTGGAAGTGCACCGGATGGCAGCCATGGAACCAAGGAAGAAATTGTGGAACGGGCGTTATCAGAGCTTGGAGTACAGGCGTTACCGGCTAAAGACCGATACAGTCAATGCGTAATGGTGGGAGACCGTAAATTTGATATCTGTGGAGCCAAAAAGCACGGTGTAACGGCCGTCGGGGTCAGCTTTGGTTTCGCAGATGAAGGAGAGCTGGAACAGGCAGGAGCCGATTATATTGTGGATTCCATAGAAGAAATGACAGATTTTCTGATAAGACCGTGATAGAAAGTGGACAGGCGGAAACAATGAAGTATTATTTAACATGGCTGAAAACAAAATGGAATAAGGAAGAGATTGCAACATGGCGTTCTATGGTCAAGGTGCTTTATGTTCTGCTGCCAATTGCAATTTATTCCCTGCTGCAGGATCTGATCGAAATATTTTTATGGGCGTTGGTAAATTACGGAGCCGGTATGGCAGGAGATCAGGTTATTTCCTATTTAAGTGAGCATTCCGATACCCTGAAGGGAATTCTGTATGCAATCACGATAATTCTGGCACTTCTGCCGTTTAGAACTATGATTCGTAATGAAATATCAAATGTTATGAATGGCGAGAAACTCACAGATTTTGCAGTAATACAGAAATATCTGTGGATTGCGGTTCTGGGACTGGGAGCAGCGTTCAGTCTGAATTTCGGCATGGGACTTTTCAGTGTGGTTTCGAATTCGAGTGGTTATCAGCAGGTAGCTGATGCACAGTACGGAGTCAGCTTCTTTATTGGACTTTTTTTATATGGAGTGGTTTCACCGGTTACGGAGGAAATCATTTATCGTGGAATTACCTATCAACGTCTGAAACGTACCTTTGGAGTGCTCCCCGCGATGCTGATTTCTGCTTTAATCTTTGGAGGACTTCATGGTAACTGGGTGCAGGCGGTTTATGGAACCCTTATGGGAATCCTTTTGGCATGGGTTTATGAAAAATGTGCAGGATTTCTTGCACCGGTACTGGTGCATATGGTAGCAAACTTAGGTGTATACAGTATCACCTATGGCAGCCGGTTAGCCGGATTGAGCCGTAAAATCTGCATCACAGCAACCATAGGGAGTGTTTTGATAACGGGTGTCTGTTTTTGGTATTTGAATTGTAGAATGTCCCAAAGTGCAGGAATGATGCATAAT
>FR902944.1:1541-31251 GCA_000438155.1 Firmicutes bacterium CAG:95 | reverse complement strand
ACCTTCCGGATTTGTGTTGTATTAATTCAACTCTCCATTCTTATATCTCGCCACAACACTCTGAATACGCTCATTCGGATTCAGCAGATCACTGATGGACGTATCATTATTCAGGGGATCAATATGAAGCAATTTCTGAATTGTTTTGTGTGGGTGAAACATTTTTGGGGTTAGTATAGGAGCTGAATCTGCTTTATATTAAGAGGATTGGTAACTGTGACTATTTACTGTAAATCTGGATATAACGAGAAAGATATATATATTGACAATGAAAATATAAATATAGTACATTTAGTATGGAAGTGAGAGCGTGCTGAAAACATATTTATTGAAGGACTACTTGGAAAGAGTTACCTGGATTCTTCTATGGTTATTATGTTATTATACGCAAATATGTAGAAAATCAATCAGATAAATATGGATATATTACGGGCTTGTCATTAGCCAGTCAATTAGGTTTGCGCAACCTTTGTACAGATGCAATAGTATTGTCACAGTGAGCAATGTCCCACATATTGAACGAAAAAACAGGAGGAAAAATTCATGACAAAGTTATACTATCAGTTTCCAAACACCTGGTTTGGCGACTGCATGCCTTTTGGAAAAGGAGATCAGTTTTATCTGTTTCACCAAAGAGATACCAGAAAACCCTGCCCGTTTGGCGAACCCTTTGGCTGGGATCTGGCGGTGACTTCTGATTTTGTGCACTATGAGGATAAAGGGACAGCGCTCCCGCGGGGAACCGACGAGGAGCAGGATCAGTTTATTTATGCAGGAAGCGTTTTTGAAGCAGAGGGAAAGTATCACATTTTTTATACCGGATTCAACCGGGACTATCCAAAGCTAGGCAAGGCATCTCAGGTGCTGATGCATGCGGAGAGCGATGATCTGCTGAACTGGACCAAGACCCAGGACAAGCTGACTTTTACACCGCAGGAGGGTTATGACCCGGATGACTGGCGGGATCCTTTCGTGATCTGGAATGAGGAAAAACAGGAATACCTGCTGGTTTTGGGAACTAGAAAGATCGGACCCAAGGAACAGCAGACCGGACGTACCGTAAAGTTTACCTCCAAAGACCTGAAAAACTGGAAGTTTGAGGGAGATTTCTGGGCACCGGGCCTGTTTACCATGCATGAAATGCCGGATCTGTTCCAGATCGGTGACTGGTGGTATCACATTATTTCCGAATACAGTGACGGAAATAAGATGGTATACCGGATGAGCAAAAGTCTAGATGGTCCCTGGATCGCTCCTGCGGACGATGCTTTTGATGGACGTGCTTACTATGCGGGCAGAACCTTCTGCCTGAACGGGCAACGCATTCTGTTTGGCTGGGTTCCCACGAAAGAGGGCTGCGATGACCGTGGAAACTTCGAGTGGGCAGGCACATTTGTGGCACATGAGGTGTATCAGAGAGAGGACGGAACCTTGGGCGTCAGGATCCCCGACACTGTATGGAATGCCTTTGAGGAGGGAGAGAAAGCGGAAGATATGGTGATCGATACCCCTTATGCCAGACAGGAACAGATACTTTTCAATGATACTACAGACCTGTTCCGCTTTGAAGCGGATGTGGAATTTTCCGAAGGCACCCGCTCTTTTGGACTTCGCTTTTATGAAAACGAAGAGACCGGTCAGAGCTATCAGTATTTATTTAATATAGAAGAAAACCGTTACCGTTTTGAAAAGAGTCCCAACATGCCCTGGCCAGCAATCCAGAACATCGGACTGGAACGGCCCATCAGACTGGAAGCAGGAAAGAAGTACCATATCCAAATGATCCTGGATGACACCATCGCAACGATCTATGTGGATGGAGTGGCTCTGAATACACGGTTTTATCAGAAAGTTGGCCAGTCCCTCAGTCTGTTTGTGACAGACGGAACGCTGACAGTAACAAATGCAGGCCTGTCAAAAACCATAAAATAAATAGTGATTGAATTCCCCCAAAAGTAATATAAACTGATATCAGTTATGTCAAAATGGGAGGACATGAATATGGTAAAAATTATTCTTTTAAGGATATCAACGGAATTAAAGCGAAAAGGCAAATAACAAGCTTGATTATTATTTGAGAACCCCATCTGGAGAGGAACTATTTTTTCATAAGAGAATATTCAACGGCTTGTTGCGAAGCTTGTAATGTTAGGTGCCGATTAATTCTATTCTTCATGGAAAGAAAAACAATACGGCATTCATGAGGTTTGTAAATACTTAAACTTCATGATGCCGTACATTGTAGAGTATTATGTTTTAGAGGTTACTGCTTAAGCTGCTTAGCAATAATTTTTATAAGAGTTTTTGATTAAAGATATAACTTCGTCCGTAATGTTTTGAGGGGATATCACTTTTACGTAGTGACCTAAGAACAAAATGTTACGGACGATTTCGTCTTTTTGAAAACGATAATAATAATTCCTCTGCGGTTAATGCATATTCAGTATCAGAAAGGCAACTATTTATATAGTTTGTGAGGTATGTGAAATTTTTATTTTTGTATTTGTTAAACAATTCCATATTGCATCAATGCTCCCTTCCAATCTGATTTCATTCGTGTTGCTAATTCTCCATTTTCATGTTCAATAATTTTTCCATGATGACGAGTTGTTGTTAGTCTACTGAGCCCTTTAGAGTAAAGAAACTTTTCTTGATATGAAAAATGTTGCATCAACAATGGCTGTTGAAGAAATGTACGTATCGAAAGACTTTATTAATAAAATGATACTTGTTGCAAGTGGAGAATTATCATCTGAACAAGTACGTCAGGAGATAATAAGCCAATATGCTAGACATTAAATATAACTGCTAATCAAACCTGTCTCACAGCCTACCCCGAATCCGGAACTGTCATTCTGGGAACGCCTTTTGGGTTCTTCCGAGTTTTTCTTAGATAACAGGGCATGGCAATCGAAGACAACAAAACCCGTGCAAGGATGCACGGGTCTGAATACGCTCATTCGGATTCAGCAGATCACTGATGGATGTATCATGATTCAGGGTATCGATCAGATATGCGATATACTTACTCATATCACAATCAATATACCACTCCCGGCTCAGTAATTCAGGAGTCTGATAGATCAGATTCGTAGTGATTACGCCATCGATCAGACCGTTTTCATAAGCCTTATCAAAACGCTCCAATCCATTCGTGAACAACCCGAAGGTAGCACAGATGAAAATCTTGCCTGCTTTTCTCTCCTTTAATCCGGCAGCTACTTCCAGAACACTTTCACCGGAGGAAATCATATCGTCGATGACGATCATATCCTTACCCTCTACGGAAGAGCCGAGGAATTCATGCGCAACGATCGGATTACGTCCGTCAACAATTCTGGTATAGTCCCTGCGCTTATAGAACATACCCATGTCAAGACCCAGTACATTTGCCATATAAATAGCACGTCCCATACCGCCTTCATCGGGGCTGATTACCATCATATGATCGGAATCAATCTTAAGATCCTTCACATGCTTCAGAAGACTCTTAATAAACTGATAGGTCGGCTGAACTGTTTCAAAACCATGCAGTGGAATCGCATTCTGGACACGCGGATCATGCGCATCAAAGGTGATGATGTTGTCAACACCCATGTTTACAAGCTCCTGCAGTGCGATGGCACAGTCCAAGGATTCGCGGGAGGTACGCTTATGCTGTCTGCTTTCATAAAGGAACGGCATGATAACGGTGATTCGTCTGGCCTTTCCACCAACAGCGGCAATGATACGCTTCAGATCCTGATAATGATCGTCCGGTGACATATGATTCTCTCTGCCGCACAGAGAATAGGTCAGGCTGTAGTTTGCAACATCAACCAGAAGATAAAGATCGGTACCACGGACAGACTCCAGAATAATTCCCTTGGCTTCTCCGGAACCAAAACGCGGAACCTTCGCCTTCAGAAGATAGGAATCACGCTGATAGCCTGCAAATGCAAGGCTTTCCTTGTGCTCACTTTCACGGATGGTACGCCATTTTACAAGATAATGATCCACTTTTTCTCCAAGGGATTTGCATCCCTCCAAAGGAATGATTCCCAATGAACCGACGGGAATGGTTTCAAGATTTCTCGTTTCTTCACGCTGTGCCATGAAGGTACCTCACTTTCTACTTTGCAGTTTTTTGAATAATCCGGATATCCGGCCCCGTAAATTTACATACAATATAGTTTTGCATAATCCTTGAAAAGGAACGATCCGAGTAACGGTTCGACACATCTTCAAAAGAAAGATTGGTAGATATAATAGTCGATTTCTGTGCCATGTTTCTTCCGTTTAATAAGGAAAAGAACACGGAAGAGATCACATTGGTAGGGTATTCGGTACCAAGATCGTCAATGATTAATAAATCGCAATCAAAGAGCTCCTTATGATAAGCAGCAAGATCTTCTTTATTCTTATAATCAAACATACTTTTGGAAAGTATTTCGAAAAGATGAATGGCACTCATATATACCACAGAATGTTCACTTTCCAGTAACTCGCGGGCAATACAACTGGATAGGAAAGACTTGCCCGTACCTACTGTACCATAAAAAAACAGATTATGATAGTCTGAATCAAAAGTTTCTATAAAATTTTTACTGATGGCTACTGTACGGCGGAAACACTCCAATGCCTCCCCTTCATAGTAGTCGTAAGATAAATGGTCAAAATTCTCAGTAGACAGAGATTTCTCTAATCCGGACTGCTCATAAAGCAGACGGATAATTGCCTGCTTGAAGCAGTGGCACTTCTCGCGGTTCGGTAAATAACCGGTGTCCTGACAGTCCGTACAGGTATAAATGGGAGCAAGGTAATCGGCCGGATAACCGGCATTTACCAGAAGCTCCTGTTTCATACCGGAAAGACGCCGGATCGTATCACGGAGGTCTGTAAGTGCAGAATCATCCCCTTCTAAAAGCTTACGCCCCTGTGAAACAGAAACGGAAGCAATGGAAGCTGATAATTCCTTAAAACCGTCTACGTGGGAATTGACCTCCTGGAGACGTTCCTCCATAATACGGTGGTTATTTAACTGGGTCACTTCGTATCCATGAATGATGGACTGATATTGTGCGTTGCTGAGTGCCACGATAAAATCTCCCTCAAAAATTAGTTGCTGATGATCTCCTTTTCCAGAGCATCAAAGTCATAGGTGCTTCGCATCATCTGGTTGAAAGAAGCGGTGGTATTTCTTACAGACTTTGCGGAAGTCTGGCGGCTCTGGCTGTAGGCATCATCGAGCTTAAGGATGTCGGCCTTGTGATGAACCTCGTTCTTATGCCAGTTGTTCAGGATACTGTCGGCATATTCAAAGCGGTGCTTGTCCGTAGCCATGACCGTCCGCTCACAGGCCTCTAAGATAATATCCTGTGTAAAGCTGAAAGCCTTCGTCCATTTGATGACATAATCCGCTTCGGCCTTCGTCGGATTGCTTGACTTGCCTAAGGCCTTCATAATATCATAGACTGTCTTGTCATATTTTCTGGCAGCGCGTGCAGCCTGCTTAGGAGATGTAATGCCTTCCTCTGCCCAGCTGACAGCGACCTTTTCTATGTAACGGAAATCCTTCTTTCCCTTTTCTACGCAGTACTGAATGAGATAATCAATCAGATCCTCGGAAAAATGCAGCCTGTCCGTAAAGAACAGGATCGTTTTCATTTCGGTTGGCGTCAGCGGCTTCCCGATGTACTGCTCTACCACGAACAGAAGCTGGGAGGTATCTTCCTTTTCCTTGAATTCCCGGATCTGGTCAAGGGTATAAGCCGGTTTCTCATAAGGATTGGGAGCCGGTGCTTCTGCCTCAGCTTCAACCGGTGCAGGGCGCTGTGTTTCTTTGCGTGCGGCAGAAAGCGGTACGACCGGTGCAAGAGGAGCAGCCTCATCGGGAGCTTTCTTTGTAACGTCAAGCAGACGGATTGCTGTAAGCACCTTGGCATCGTCATACTCCAGAGCCAGCAGACGATTCTTCTCCCAGTACTTTAACGCACGCAGGACATCCTTCTCGGTGTGGTTAAACTGATCCGCAATATCCGACACACTTGTCGGAAGGTGCGCGCTCATGGTGCGGAGAAGGTACAGATATACCTTGAGCTGGGCATCGTTTGCCTCTTTCATATACTCATCAATAAAAATATTGGATACCACAGTAACATCAGAATAATTCTCCTGATACACCTTAAACTGAGCCATATCAAATTCACCAACCTTAACATTCATTCAAACTAAATAAGCAAGATGAATTATAGCACATGCCTTTTAAAATGAAAATAGCCAAAATTCCTGAAACCCCAGTATTTACAAGAGTTTGAGGAAAATGTGGATAATGTGGATGGTGTGGATATAAATTGGAAAGGCTAAGAAAAATCACAAAAACTGCAAAAAAAATATCCACATATTTTTAAGAAATTATTCATAAAAATATGTGGATGATGTGGACAATTATCTGGAGAGAAGCTCTTCCCCAATGTTTACAACGTCTCCGGCGCCCATAGTTATCAACAGGTCTCCCGGTGCACAGTTTTCTAAAATAAATTTTTCAATTTCAGAAAAGCTTCCGAAATAATGGCAGTTTGGATTGAGTGGAAGAATTTCTTCCTTCAGGGTTTCGGAGCTGATTCCAAGGGTATCAGTTTCACGTGCCGCATAAATATCCGCAAGGATGATCTCGTCTGCCAGGGAAAGAGCCCTGGCAAAGTCCTTAAGGAATGCTTTTGTGCGGGTGTAGGTATGCGGCTGGAAAACGACCCAGAGCTTTTGGTGAGGATAATTTTGTGCCGCAGTTAAAGTTGCAGTAATTTCTGAAGGATGATGTGCATAATCATCAATTATAGTAAAACCATTGAGACAACCCTTGTATTCAAAACGGCGGTCGGTACCGTGGAAGCCGGCAAGAGCTTTGGCGGTCTTATCACGGGGAATCGCAAACAGGTCAGCGAGTGCAATGGCTGCAAGTGCATTGTAAATATTGTGTTCACCCGGCACACTGAGCTTAAACGTACAGGGAGGCTTACCGGTGCTTTGCAGCTCGAATTCTGCACAGCCCTTGTCATCATAGTGAATCCGGAAAACGGAATAATCGGCGTCTTTGCCCCCAAAGGTGATGACGCGGCAGGGAAGGCCTTCATAAATTTCTTCGACATCAGGAATGGTCCTGTTGATAATCAGCGTCCCGTCAGCAGGGAGAAGCGCCGCAAAACGACGAAAGGAGGAACGGATATCATGGATGTCTTTGAAGAAATCGAGATGATCTTCTTCTATATTAAGAATGATCCCGATTTTGGGGAAGAAGCTTAAAAAGCTGTTGGTGTATTCACAGGCTTCGGTTACAAAATAAGGAGAATGCCCTACACGGATGTTGCCGCCGATACTCTTTAAAATTCCGCCGATGGAGAGGGTGGGATCGGTATCTGCCTGCAGCAGGATTTCAGAAACCATGGAAGTGGTTGTAGTCTTTCCATGGGTGCCGCTGATGGCAACCGGAAGCTCATAGTTGCGCATGATTTCGCCTAACAGCTCTGCCCGTGTAAGTGACGGAATGGAAAGCTCCTGCATGGCGATGAATTCCGGGTTATCGGGGTGGATGGCACTGGTGTATACCACAACATCAATATCGGCGGTAATGTTTTCCTTCCTTTGTCCAAGGTAAATATGTGCGCCCCTGTCTGATAGCATATCGGTAAGGGCTGACTGCCTGGCATCGGAACCGCTGACCTTAAAATGCTTTTCTAAGAGAATTTCAGCAAGTCCGCTCATGCTGATGCCGCCGATTCCGATGAAATATACATGGACAGGAGTTGAAAAATCAATCTGATACATAAGAATAGATCCTTTCCTTTATACAAGAGTGCGGAAATTGCGTAGCAATGTAGCAATTCGGATACATCAATGAGTGGCAGAATTTATTTTGACACTCATATCATAATATGTGTAATTATTCAGAAGTCCATTCTTCTGAACAGTTATAATTATACAGAATCCCTGATGGGAGTTCAAGGACAGGACGGTGTTTTTTACAAAATGTGGAAAAAGGTAACGGTATAGCCACACGATGTTGTTGAAAATAGATATCCGGGTAAAATACATCTATATTTTTTGTAAAAAAATAACAGAAAAAAAGGAAAAACATGGATTCCCTTTGTAAAGAATATTCACTTTTAAAATGATATATGGTATAATATTCCTAATTCATTTGAACGTTCCAAAAAGGGTGATTTTTCCTTTGATAGTTTGGGTTCAAGCGCTTCATTAAAATTTACTGGTAAGAGGTGATGACATGATTAAAAAAGAGATGATTGCCATGTTACTGGCAGGCGGTCAGGGAAGTCGTCTGGGTGTGCTTACATCAAAGGTGGCCAAACCGGCAGTTTCTTTTGGCGGAAAGTATCGGATCATTGATTTTCCGCTCAGCAATTGTATTAATTCCGGTGTCGATACGGTTGGTGTATTGACACAGTATCAGCCTTTACGGTTGAATACGCATATAGGCATTGGTATTCCGTGGGATCTGGACAGAAATATCGGTGGTGTGACCGTGCTTCCGCCGTATGAGAAGATCACGAACAGCGAGTGGTATACGGGTACGGCCAATGCGATTTATCAGAACATAGATTATATGGAGAGCTATAATCCGGAATATGTTCTGATTCTTTCCGGAGATCATATCTATAAGATGGATTATGAAGTGATGCTGGATTTCCATAAGGAGAAGGGGGCAGATGTCACCATCGCCGTTATGCCTGTTCCGATGGAGGAAGCTAAGCGTTTCGGAATTATGATTACCGATGAAGATCATAAAATTACCGATTTTGAAGAGAAGCCCGAACATCCCAGAAGCAATCTGGCCTCCATGGGTATTTACATATTCAACTGGACGACCTTAAAGGCTGCTCTGCTTGCCAATGCACAGCAGCCGGGTCTTGATTTCGGTAAACATGTCATTCCCTACTGCCATGACAACGGAAAGCCGTTATATGCATATGAGTTTAACGGATACTGGAAGGATGTTGGAACCTTACATTCTTACTGGGAAGCAAACATGGAGCTTATTGATATTGTTCCCGAATTTAATCTTTATGAAGAATATTGGAAGATTTATACAAAGAGTGAAATCCTTCCGCCTCAGTACCTGGCAGATACCAGCTTTGTTGAGAGAAGTATTATCGGTGAAGGTGCAACCATCTGCGGTAAGGTTTACAACTCCGTAATCGGCTGCGGCGTAACCATTGGAAAGGATACCGTGGTACGTGATTCTATCATTATGAATAATACGGTGATCGGTGAGAACTGTGAGCTGAACAAGGCGATCATTGCAGAGAATGTTGTTGTGGGTGATGAGGTCAGACTTGGCATTGGTGAAGAGGCAGAGAATGAGACTGATCCTCATATTTACAACAACGGAATTGTTACCATCGGTGAGAAGAGTGTGATTCCAAACGGTATCACTGTAGGAAAGAACACCTGTATCTTTGGTAAGACAGACGATTCCGACTACCCTGAGAAATTCCTTGCAAGCGGTAAAACTTTAATTAAGGAAGGTGATAACAAGTGAGAGCAATCGGTATAATTTTAGCAGGTGGAAACAGTTACAGAATGAAAGAGCTCTCATCGAAGAGAGCCGTATGCGCAATGCCTATTGCAGGCAGTTACCGGAGCATCGACTTTGCACTGAGCAATATGACCAACTCCCATATCCAGAAGGTTGCCGTATTTACCCAGTACAATGCAGGAAGTCTGAATGAGCATCTCATTTCCTCCAAGTGGTGGAACTTCGGACGGAAGCAGGGAGGATTATTTACCTTTACTCCTTCTGTTACGGCAGAGAACAATTTCTGGTATCGTGGAACTGCAGATGCCATGGCACAGAATCTGTCCTTCCTTAAAAACAGCCATGAGCCGTATGTAGTAATTGCATCCGGTGACTGTGTTTACAAGATGGATTACAATAAGGTACTGGAATATCATGTAGCCAAGAAGGCGGATATTACAGTTGTCTGCAAGGACATGCCGGCAGGTGTGAATGTAGACCGTTTCGGTACAGTGAAGATGAATGAAGAAAGCCGGATTGAAGAATTCGAAGAGAAGCCGGTTGTAGCGAAGTCCAATACGATTTCCTGCGGAATCTATGTGGTCAGAAGACGTCAGCTGATTGAGATGATTGAGAAGTGTGCGGAAGAAGACCGTTATGATTTTGTGAAGGATATTCTGATCCGTTATAAGAATATGAAGAAAATCTACGGATACAAGCTTACGGATTACTGGAGAAACATTGCTACGGTTGATGATTATTTTGAAACCAATATGGATTTCCTGAAGCCTGAAACAAGAGATTATTTCTTTAAACAGTATCCGGATATTTATTCCAAGGTGGATGATCTTCCTCCTGCAAAATATAATCCGGGTGCACAGGTCCGTAACAGTCTGGTGTCGAGTGGAACCATTATCAATGGAACAGTAGAAGACTCCGTGATTTTTAAAGAAACGTACATTGGAAATAACTGTTACATCAAGAATTCTATTATTCTCAATGATGTTTATATTGGGGATAATACGCACATTGAAAACTGCATCATAGAAAGTCATGATACCATCCGGGCGAATTCTTACTATGTTGGTGAGAATGAGATTAAGATTGTTGTGGAGAGAAATGACCGGTATGTGATCTGAACGGCTATTAATTAAATTTAATGAACGAAGATACTTGCACGTCAACAGGGGAATGACAGCTTAGGAAATCTGCAAGAATTTTGTATAGGGACAAAAGAAAGAAAGGGGTAAAATTATGCAGATTACGGACGTTCGAGTTCGCAAGATTACGAAGGAAGGAAAGATGAAGGCTGTCGTATCCATTACACTGGATGATGAACTGGTGATTCATGACATTAAGGTTATTGAAGGGGATAAGGGATTGTTCATTGCAATGCCAAGTAAAAAGGCAGCGGATGGAGAATATCGGGATATTGCTCATCCGATCAATTCACGGACCAGAGAAAGAGTACAGACCATGATTCTTGATGCTTATGAGAGATCACTCTCTGAACCGGATTCTGAATAAACAAAACAGACAGGGCAGCCGCATGATGCGGCTGCCTTTTTCGTTTGTATAGGAGAAAAGGATTTATGAGGAAATGATGCATAAGGAAATGATTCAGGGGATCATTTTTGAGAGTAGAACGGATGTGATATTGAGAAAAAATATCAAGAAAACGTTGCTGCTTGTATCTTAAACAGGTAAGTGTTATATTTTGGTGTACGAATAAGATAAAGCTGAAAAGATACAAGGAGGACGAAACAATGTTAGAGTGCTTAAAGAAAATCAACAAAGAAAAAACAGGTTTATTTGCAGCCGGAGTGTTATTTGGAACAGCCGGAATCAAAATTCTGACAAGCAAGGATGCAAAGAAGCTTTATACACAATGCACTGCAGCTGTGCTGCGTGCTAAGGAATGTGTTATGAAGACGGTAACCTCCGTACAGGAGAATGCAGAAGATATTTATGCAGAAGCTAAGGAAATCAATGAAGAACGTGCAGCACAGGATGCGGAGCTGGGGGCAGACGTAACCGTTGAAGAAACAGATATAACAGAGGATGCAGAGGAAAGCGCAGAGCAGGAATAATCTGTTTTGGAATGGAGTGATTACGATGAGATTTGTAATAAAACATGAGATCAAAGGCAGAATCCGTATTCATCTCGTCCAGAAAAGAATGACTTTGCAACAGGCAGATATCCTGCAGTACTATCTGGAGATACAGGAAAATATAGAAACTGCCAGGATTCAGGAGAGAACCTGCGATGCAACTATTTGCTATCATGGAAGCAGGAATGCTATCCTTGATGTAATAAAGAACTTTTCCTATGAACACGTAAATGTTCCGGAAGATTATCTTAAGAATTCCGGAAGAGAGATGAACAGGGAATATAAGGATAAGCTGGTAAATCAGGTGGTGCTTCATTACGGAACAAGACTTCTGATGCCACTGCCGGTCAGGGAAGGAATTGCGGTAATCAAATCGGTCCGCTATCTGTGGAACGGTCTTTGCACGCTTTGCAAAGGCAAGATTGAAGTACCGGTGCTGGATGCAACGGCGATCGGGGTATCCATGTTCCGTGGAGATATTGATACGGCCGGCTCTGTAATGTTCCTTCTGGGAATTGGTGAGATCCTGGAGGAGTGGACGCATAAGAAATCCGTGGGCGATCTTGCAAGAAGTATGTCCTTAAATATCAATAAGGTCTGGCTTGTAAAGGATGGACAGGAAATTCAGGTTCCCTCTAAAACAATCCAACCGAAGGATCTGGTACGGATTCATATGGGTAATGTAATTCCGTTTGATGGTGTGGTAACAGATGGAGAGGCGATGGTGAACCAGGCATCCCTTACCGGAGAGTCTGTTCCGGTGCGTAAGAAAGAGGGAAGCTCTGTCTATGCAGGAACGGTTGTTGAAGAAGGAGAAATTACAGTCTGTGTAAAACAGGCAAATGGATCCAGTAAATATGAGAAGATCATGGCGATGATTGAAGAATCCGAGAAGCTGAAATCTTCATTGGAAAGTAAAGCGGAGCATCTGGCAGACCAGCTTGTTCCATATACGTTCCTGGGAACCGGGTTGGTATGGCTGCTTACCCGTAACGTGACCAAAGCACTGTCTGTTTTAATGGTGGATTATTCCTGCGCTCTGAAGCTGGCAATGCCGTTAACAGTACTGTCAGCAATCCGGGAAGCGAGCAGTCATGAGATTACGGTTAAAGGTGGTAAGTACATCGAGGCGATGGCCGAAGCCAGAACCATTGTTTTTGATAAAACGGGGACATTGACGAAGGCACAGCCTACCGTTGTGGATGTTGTGCCGTTCAGCGATCAGTCCAGGGATGAATTGCTAACGATTGCGGCATGCCTTGAGGAGCATTTCCCTCATTCCATGGCAAAGGCAGTGGTTCGTGAGGCAGCCAGAAGAAACCTGGTACATGAAGAGATGCATACTAAAGTAGAATACCTTGTGGCACATGGGATTTCTTCCACGATTGCAGGCAAGAAGGTTGTCATTGGCAGCTATCACTTTATCTTTGAGGATGAAAAGGCTGAGATTCCGGAAGGAAAGCAGGAGCTGTTTGATCATCTGCCGGAGGAGTACTCCCATCTCTATATGGCAATTGATGGAAAGCTCTCTGCAGTCATTACGATCGAGGATCCTTTGCGCCGGGAGGCATCTATGGTTATTCAATCCCTGCGTGAGCTTGGAATTGAAAAGCTTGTGATGATGACCGGAGACAGTGATCGGATCGCGTCCAATATTGCCGGTAAGGTTGGCGTGGACGAGTATTATTCCGAAGTGCTTCCGGAGGATAAGGCAGGCTTTGTCGGGAAAGAAAAAGCCGACGGACGTAAGGTTATTATGATTGGCGATGGAATCAACGATTCCCCTGCACTTTCACAGGCGGATGTCGGGATCGCCATCAGTGATGGGGCTGAAATTGCCAGAGAAATTGCAGATGTTACCATTGCAGCAGATGATCTGCGTGAGATCATTACCCTGCGCCGCTTAAGTGAAGCCATGATGAAGCGGATTCATAAGAACTACCGCAGAATTATCGGTATTAATTCCACGCTGATTGTTTTAGGGGTGATGGGACTGATTCCTCCGACGATGTCTGCCCTGCTTCATAACACCTCCACGTTGTTAATCAGCTTAGAGAGCATGAAAAATCTGCTCGATGATGAGGAAGAAAAGCGGCAGGCAGTTTAGAACTGCAGGCAGTCTGTGACGAAGCGGTGTGACATAAAAAGAAGATAATAAAGATAATAAACAGTTACGATGAAATTATGAAATGGAAAAGGATGGACCGTTTGGTTCATCCTTTTCCATTTGGGGAATTCCGCTTTGGGGAATTCCACTGGAATTTCCATAAAGCGAAATGCTCTGCCTGGAATTTTAACTGAAGTCCTCCTCTTCCTAAATCCAGACGAATGTGCTAAGATAAAACCGATTCGCGCTGAAGGAAAAGGAGAAAACCATGTATATGATTGCAGGACTGGGGAATCCCGGGAAAGAATATAACAATACAAGACATAACATCGGATTTGCATTCATTGATGCACTTGCACAAGAATATGATATTAATGTCATGGATGTGAAGCTGAAGGCACTGACCGGGAAAGGAATGATTGGCGGTCAGAAGGTGCTTCTGGTAAAGCCTCTGACTTTTATGAATTTAAGCGGTGAAAGTATCCGTCCGCTTGCAGATTATTATAAGGTAGATCCGGAGAGTGAGCTGATTGTGGTATCGGATGATATCACCTTATCTCCCGGAGGCATCCGTATCCGCAAGAAAGGAAGCGCCGGTGGGCATAATGGTTTAAAGAACATTATTGGACAGCTCGGAACCGAGAATTTTAAGAGGATCCGGATCGGTGTCGGTGAAAAGCCGAAGGGCTATGATCTTGCCGACTATGTACTGGGACATTTTTCCAAAGAAGAGCAGCCTCTGATGCAGGAAGGGATTACAAAGGCGATGGAAGCATTAAATCTGATTCTTGCAGGAAATATGGATCAGGCGATGAACGAATACAATCGCAGGGAGAAGTAAATGAACACATTGCTCGCGCCACTATGGGAAATCAGCGAATTTGAAGAGATTCAGAAACAATTAGATAAAGAAAACGGCTGTGTAGCGCTTACGGGATGCATCGAATCCCAGAAGCTTCATATGGCTTACGGACTCTCGGAGGGGAGGTTTCAGAACCGGATCTTCGTCACCTATAGCGACCAGCGGATTAAGGAGCTTTTAGAGGATGAGCGGTTTTATGACCGGGAGGCCGTCGTTTATCCGTCGAGGGACCTTATTTTCTATCAGGCGGATATTCATGGAAATCAGCTTACGAAGGAGCGCATTAAGACGCTGCGCCGGATTCTGGAGGGAAAGCCGGCTACGGTAATTACCACCTTCAGCAGCCTGATGGCACCGCAGCTTTCCCTCGATATCTGGAAACAGTATCTGCTCCATATGGATGGAAAGAGCATTATTGATGAAAAGGCGATTGCTCTGCGTCTTGTGGAAATGGGATATGAGAAAACCTATCAGGTGGAAACACCCGGGCAGTTCAGTGTGCGTGGCGGCATTGTGGATATCTTCGACCTGACAGAAGAAAATCCCTATCGAATTGAATTGTGGGGAGATGAGATCGAATCCATCCGGAGCTTTGATGTGATGAGCCAGCGATCCATTGAAAAATTGTCTGAAATCACCGTATATCCTGCAACCGAAATGCTGCTTTCGAAAAACCAGCTAAAGACCGGGATGGAAAAGATCAAAAAGGAAGCCGCAGCATTTGAACAAAAGCTCCGGGATGAATTTCATACCGAGGAAGCCCACCGGGTTGCCACGCATGTCAAAGAACTCGAAGAGCAGGTGATGGAATTCGGGAATGCGGCAAACCTGGACGGCTATATGAATTATTTCTATGAAGAAACCGTTTCTTTTCTGGAGCTGTTTGATATGAAAGATACTGTTTTCTTCCTGGATGAACCGGCTCATATCGAGGAGCATGCAAAGGCGGTAGAGACAGAGTTCCGTGAGAGCATGATTCATCGTGCCGAGAAGGGATACATTCTGCCGGGCCAGATGAATCTGCTGTTTTCATTGGAAGAAACCGCAGCACGGATTTCAAGGGGACATGTTGCGTATCTGTCTGCACTTGATATGAAGAACAGCTTTACCGGAAAGCTGCTGAAGCCGTCGCTTAAAAGTGACATGACGGTCAAAAGTATTTCTTCTTATAATAATAGCTTTGAATCCCTCGTGCAGGATCTGAAGCGGTACAAGAAAAATAAGTACCGGATTCTGTTGTTATCCGGCTCGAGGACAAGGGCAGAGCGTCTTGCCAGGGATCTTCAGGACGCTGAGCTTACTGCATTTTATTCCGGGGATCCGGAACGGGAGCTCCAGCCGGGGGAAATCATGACCTGCTATGGCCGCGTGCTCCGGGGCTTTGAATATCCGCTGCTTAAATTTGCGGTCATTTCCGAAAGCGATATTTTTGGAAGTGAAAAGAAGAAGCGGAAGAAAAAGAAGACCTATGAAGGCCGGAAAATCAATGATTTCAATGAATTAAGCATCGGAGATTATGTGGTTCATGAAAATCATGGGCTGGGGATCTATAAGGGAATTGAAAAGGTAGAGGTCGATAAGGTTACGAAGGATTACATCAAGATTGAGTATCGGGACGGTGGAACCCTTTATGTGCTGGCAACGGGCCTCGATGCCATTCAGAAGTATGCGTCTGCAGATGCAAAAAAGCCAAAGCTCAATAAGCTCGGTACACAGGAGTGGAGCAGAACCAAGTCAAAGGTCCGGGAAGCAACCGGCGAGGTGGCGAAGGATCTGGTGGAGCTTTATGCGGCGCGTCAGCAGAAAAACGGTTATCCTTACGGAAAGGATACGGTCTGGCAGAGGGAATTTGAAGAGATGTTTCCCTTTGAAGAGACGGAGGATCAGCTGCTTGCCATTGATGCGACGAAGAAGGACATGGAGAGTACGAAGATCATGGACCGCCTGATCTGCGGGGATGTTGGCTACGGGAAGACGGAAATTGCCATCCGTGCTGCGTTTAAGGCAGTACAGGAGGGAAAACAGGTGGTTTATCTTGTCCCGACAACGATTCTTGCGCAGCAGCATTACAATACCTTTGTACAGCGGATGAAGGATTTCCCGGTGAGAATCGACATGCTGTCCCGTTTCCGGACAGCAGCAGAGCAGAGGAAGACCATCACAGACCTGAAAAAGGGCATGGTGGATATTGTGATCGGTACACACAGGGTTCTGTCAAAGGATGTGGAATATAAGGATCTGGGGCTTCTGATTATCGATGAGGAACAGCGGTTTGGTGTTGCACATAAAGAGAAAATCAAAAAGATGAAGGAAAACGTAGATGTTCTGACACTGACTGCAACACCGATTCCGCGAACCCTTCATATGAGCCTCATCGGTATCCGGGATATGAGCGTTCTGGAGGAGGCACCGAATGACCGCCTTCCGATTCAGACCTATGTCATGGAATACAATGATGAAATGGTAAGGGAGGCTATTGTGCGTGAGCTGTCACGGGGCGGACAGGTCTATTATGTTTATAACCGTGTCAATCAAATTGCAGATGTGGCCGCCCAGGTGCAGCAGCTTGTCCCGGAAGCCAATGTGGCGTTTGCCCATGGACAGATGCAGGAAAAGCAGCTTGAACAGATCATGTTTGACTTTATTAATCAGGACATTGACGTATTGGTATCCACGACGATTATTGAAACCGGACTGGATATTTCCAATGTCAATACCATTATTATCCACGATTCGGATAATATGGGACTGTCCCAGCTTTACCAGCTCCGGGGACGAGTGGGAAGAAGCAATCGTACTTCTTATGCGTTCCTCATGTATAAGAAGGATAAGATGCTGAAGGAAGTGGCAGAGAAGCGTCTTGCTGCAATTAAGGAATTTACGGATCTGGGAAGCGGCTTCAAAATTGCCATGAGGGATCTGGAAATCCGTGGCGCCGGAAATCTTCTGGGAGCAAGCCAGCATGGACATATGCAGGCTGTCGGCTACGATCTTTATTGTAAGATGCTGAACGAAGCGGTGAAAACCCTGAAGGGAATCCCCACGAAGGAAGACTTCCTTACTACGGTAGACCTCGATGTGGATGCCTTTATTCCACCGTCTTATATCGTGAATGAGGTGCAGAAGCTGGATATTTACAAGCGGATTGCCGGTATCGAGAACCAGGCGGAATGCGATGATATGAAGGAAGAGCTGCTGGATCGTTTCGGGGTGATTCCGACGGAGGCAGACAACCTTTTACGGATTGCTCTGATCCGCGTGGCTGCCCATAAGCTGGATATGATCGATGTCAAAGGAAAAAACAGCCAGATCGTGTTTACCTTAAAGGACGATGCGCAGATTCAGGTGCAGAATATTCCTATGCTGCTTGGCAGGGTGGAGCATTTAAGCTTCAATCCGAAAATGCGCTGTTTTGTATTTCATTATCAGAAGTGCGGCATGGTGGAAAAGGATGAAAGGCAGCTTCTGGCCTATACGGAAGAGCTGCTGCAGACCATGCAGGAGTGCCTGACCGTTCAGCCATGCCATTCATAAGCTGCCGTATCATATGGGGTGGCAGATTTATTACAAAAAATCTGTAATTTCTATAGGAAATTCGGACAAAATAGTGTAAACTGGAAAGTAACTATTCAGTACAGGTCGAAGCATTTACTGCCAAGACCGTAAGAAAATGATTCAATAATGCAAAATAGATGTGGTTTATGACAAAAGTTAAGAGAACCTGAAAAGGGTAGGAGACAGTATGAATATTTTCATGGTTTTGAGTCTGATCGGTGGTCTGGCGCTGTTCCTGTACGGTATGCAGATGATGGGCGACGGTCTGAAAAAGGCTTCCGGCGGTAAGCTGGAAATGATTTTAGAGAAGCTGACGTCCAACAAACTTATGGCCGTTTTATTAGGTGCCGGTGTTACGGCAATAATCCAGTCTTCTTCGGCTACAACGGTTATGGTGGTCGGATTTGTGAATTCGGGCATTATGAGTTTATCCCGTGCGGTCGGTGTTATTATGGGCGCGAATGTTGGTACAACAGTTACGGCATGGATTTTAAGTATGACGGAGATTACCGGTCAGAGCCTGTTTTTACAATTGCTGAAGCCATCCTCCTTCTCCCCGATCCTTGCGATCGTGGGCGTGGCGATCCTGATGACTAGCAAGAAAGAAAAGCAGCGTGATGGAGCGGCCATTATGCTGGGCTTTGCAATCCTGATGTTTGGTATGGAGATGATGTCCGGAGCAGTGGAACCTCTGGCAGAGTCAGAGGAATTTCAGAAGGTGCTTCTGATGTTTGCCAATCCGGTGCTTGGTATGCTGGTTGGATGTGGATTTACCATACTGATCCAGTCTTCTTCCGCGGCAGTAGGTATCTTACAGGCCCTGTCCGCTACCGGAGCGGTTACTAATCTGTCGGCGATTCCGTTGATCATGGGTGCAAATGTCGGTTCTACCACAACGGCACTGATTTCCAGTATCGGTGCAAGCCGGAATGCGAAGCGTGCCGCACTGGTGCATTTCTATTTTAACATTATTAAGACCGTTACCTTTATGCTGCTGTTTTATTGCTTTAATGCCATTTTCCATTTTGCATTTGCCAGTGAGCCGGCAACCGCAGTGGGAATTGCAGTGATCCATTCCAGCTTTAATATCGCTGCGGCTATTATTTTCACACCGGTTTCTTCGATTTTTGAGAAGATGGCATATCTGACCATTCCGAAGCTTGAAAGCGAAGAAGAGGACAGGATTCCTGCCAAATCCGAGATCCAGATCCTGGATACCCGTTTCCTGAACACACCGGGATATGCTCTGGAGCAGTGTAAGAATGCAGCCATTGATATGGCGAATTATTCAAAAGAAGCGCTGTTTCTTGCCATCGACCAGATTGGGAAGTTTGATAAGAAGAGTGCGGCAAGAGTCATTGAGCTGGAAGAGCTGGTCGATCATTATGAGGATGAGCTGGGTTCCTATCTGGTAAAATTAAGTAGCCGTCATCTGACGGAGAAGGACAGTCAGGAGCTGTCGGTACTGCTTCACTGTATCGGAGATTTTGAACGGATTTCAGATCATGCAATCAACATTATGGAATCTGCAAGAGAGATGAACGACAAGAGCCTTTCTTTCTCTAAAAAGGCAGAAGAGGAGCTGACTGTTTTTACCGGTGCCATTAAAGATATCGTGAATACCTCCATTCTGGTGTTCCAGGAGGAGGATTTAAAGCTTGCTCTTCAGGTAGAACCGTTAGAGGAGGTTATTGACCACCTGAATGCAGAAATCAAGAAGCGTCATATCAAGCGTCTGCGCAAGGGCAAGTGTACAATTGAAATGGGCTTTATCCTTTCGGATATTTCAACTAATTATGAAAGAGTTTCCGATCACTGTTCGAACATCGCGTTATGTCTCCTGCAGTTGAATGAGGATAATTTTGATACTCATATGTATCAGGAGAATATTTCCGCTTCGGATAACAAAGATTTTAATGAGGAGTATAAGCGTCTTCGTACCCATTATCAATTACCGTAAGTGATGCAGTCTGAACACATGCGTGAGGGGGATGTGGCATGGCGTTGATTTATATATTAGAGGATGACCGAAACATTCGTGAAATTGAAGAAATTGCATTAAAGAATGCTGATTATGAAGTGGTTTCTTTTGAAACTGCTGCAGAATTCAGGAAGAGGCTGAAGGAAAGGGTGCCGGATCTTTTATTACTGGATCTGATGCTGCCGGATGCCGATGGCCTTCGGCTTGTGACGCAGCTGCGGCAGAATGTGATGACTATGAGCCTGCCGGTTATTATGGTGACTGCGAAGACAACGGAAATAGACAAAGTACGGGGACTTGACAGCGGCGCAGATGATTATCTGACGAAGCCGTTCAGTGTCATGGAACTGATTTCCAGGGTGAAAGCGCTTCTTCGCAGAAGTATGAAAGGATTAAAGGAACGTGTTATTACGATTGGAGAGATTTCACTTGATGTAGAGCGTCGCAAGGTGACGGTTGCGGGAGAACGCTGTGAGCTTACCTATAAAGAGTATGAATTACTGAAGCTCCTGATGAATAATGCCGGGATTGTGACTCCACGGGAGGAAATCCTAAGCAAAGTATGGGAAACGGATTTCGAAGGTGAGTCGCGGACGATTGATATGCACATTAAAACGCTCCGTCAGAAGCTTGGAAGCAGCGCGAACCGGATTAAAACCGTGCGGAATGTAGGATATTTGTTTGAAACGTCACCAATATAGGAAATGAAAATGCAGAAAAGATTTTATTATGAATTGATGGGAATAGCTGCCCTGGCAATTTTGGGAACATTATTGCTGGTGGTAGCTGTTTGTTTTTCCTACATGAATCCGGAATATCTGTCCGGGCAGCAACAGGAAAAGATGATTCTTGTACTGATGATCGGCATTGCAGCAATTATGGCATTCTGCTTTTTGCTTGCGGGAATCTGGTCTCATCAGCTCGGAGAGAAGCTTCATCTTGGAAAAGAAGAGGACAATGAACTGAATGCAAAGCTGCGGCAGGAATTCACGGCCAATGTGTCCCATGAGCTGAAAACACCTCTTACGGCAATATCCGGGTATGCGGAATTAATTGAAAACGGGATGATTTCATCCGATGATGAGATCCGGAGAATGGCAGGAGAAATTCATAACAATTCGGGAAGACTGATTACCCTGATTAATGATGTTATAAGACTGTCGGAGCTGGATGAAGAACAGGATGAAATTCTGGAGAAGGTTCCGCTTTCGGTGGTTGCACAAAGCAGTGTGAAAATGCTGCAGATTAACGCAGAAAAGCATCATGTCACGCTTACCTTTGAAGGGGAGGATGCTTTTATCTGGGGAACCAGACAGATGGTGGACGAGGTGGTCTATAATTTATGCGATAATGCCATCCGTTATAACAAAGAAAACGGAAGTGTTACCGTCCGTGTGTACAGGGAAAACGGCCGTGCGGTTTTACAGGTACAGGATACGGGAATTGGAATCCCGCAGGAATGACAGGAAAGCATATTTGAGNCAGGAATGCCAGGAACGCATATTTGAGCGTTTTTATCGTGTGGATAAGGGAAGGAGCAAGCTGACCGGAGGAACGGGACTTGGACTTGCGATTGTGAAACACATTCTGATGCGTCTGAAAGGAGAATTAAAGCTTGTCAGTACACCGGGACAGGGGACGATAATTACAATTGCGTTTCCTTCCTGCGAAGAGGACACGGACAGGTAGAAAAATAGAGGCATATGGTGTATACTGGGAAAGATGGAAGCAGGTATAGGGGGGAAGTATCTTATGCAGACGATGATTGTGTGTGAGGAAATCGGGGAATTGTTGGAACAGCTTGGCTTAGCCAGGAAGGAAAAGGGATTTGAGCGGCTTTCTTATGCAATCGCTGTAACCGCGCAGGAGTTTGAAAGGGCAGGAAGTGTCACGAAACTGCTGTATCCGGATCTGGCGAAGCATTTTCAGACAACACCGGAAAAGATTGAGAGATCACTCAGGCATCTTATTGAGAAATCCTGGGAAAAGGGAGAGAAAACCCGGTTCGAGGAATTATTCGGTTATCATAGGGATAATTCGGAGATCCGTCCGACCAACAGTGAGTATATTGCAATCCTGGCTGACTGGATCCGGAGTGGAAGCTATGAGAATGGACTGGAAAGTATTGAGGAATTTGAGGTGGAAGGTAAGCAATGAAATTAAGCGTCATAGTCCCTGTCTTTAATATGGCATCAGATGATAAACTGAAATGGTGTATGGATTCGCTGGTCGGACAGACGATTTCTGATTACGAGATCATTGCAGTGGATGACTGTTCCACGGATGATTCCCTGTCCATTCTGCAGAATTATGAAAAGCGCTACCCCGGTAAGGTGGTTGTGATTGCTTCTCCGGATAACCGGAAGCAGGGCGGTGCGAAGAACCTGGGACTGTCTGTTGCAAAGGGAGACTGGATCGGGTTTATTGATGCGGACGACTGGGTGTGTGCAGATTTTTATGAAAAGCTTCTGAATAAAGCAGAAGAAACCGGTGCGGATATGGTCGGCTGTGATTATCATCTGACTCCGGAACACAGCATGAAAATCGGACAGATTGTACACAACAATACACCGGAACAGGCAGGTGTCCTGAATGAGGAAAAGTATCGGTCCCTCATTTTGGATGGTGGAAGTCTGGTGGTGAAGATTTACCGCAGACATATTATTCTCGACTATCCGAACCGTTTTCCGGAAGGGATTTTTTACGAGGATAATGCAATTGGCAATTCCTGGATGCTCCGGGCGAAGCATTTTGAATATCTGCAGGAACCGTTATATTATTATTATCAGCATGAGGCATCGACGGTGCACACCATTACGAAAAAGCGGTGTGAGGATCGTATGGAGGCTGCCCGGATTATGGTGAAGGAGGCGAGGGAATTTCAATTCTTTGATACCTATTATCCGGAGCTGGAAAGCAGCTTTACCACCCTGTTTTATGTGAATACCCTGTTTTCCTATCTGGCAGGTTCCGGCAGGAAGGAATATCGTTTCATAAAAGCTCTGGGGGATGAAATGCGGAGTACTTTTCCTGATTTCCAGCAGAATAAGTATTATGAGCAGAGAGTCCATGCGGAGGAACGCAGGCTGATCGCCATGCAGCAGAAGTCAACGCTTTATTTTATGATCTATTACAAAGTGCTGTGGACCTACCGGAAGCTGCGTAAGTGTTTGGCTGCACAGAAGTAAATGATCAGCATCGCATGTTTTATTGTAACTATTCAGTACAGGTCGAAGCATTTACTGCTGAGACCGTAAGAAAATGATTCAGTAATGCAAAATCCCATCGGCGAAGCCGATTTGGAATGGATTTTGCATCGTAACTGTGAAACAGCAGTTTTAATGTGATGGCAATGGGAGAAAAAGATGAGTAGTCCGGGAAGAAGCAGAATTTATGTGTGTCATACCTTTTATCATGCCTACATTACCTGTCTGAAGGAGCTTCATATACAACGTGATCCGCTACAGAAGCAGGCGGGAGCAGTGCTCCTTTTGAGCAGTATGTCGAATGATTTCGGTAATTTAAAGGAACGTGCCGGGAAGTCCGGTTTATTTACGGAGGTCCTTCCATTTGATGAAAAGGAAGAGACCTTTTTTCCGGAGCTTGCACAGTACCGGACTGATACCGGAAACCTTGTAAAGAACATGCTCCAGCGTATCCGCTTTACCAGGAAATTCGGTAAATTATTAGAGCCGTATATTCCGGTCGATTTTAAGAGGTTCGATGATATTTATGTGTTCTGTGATTCCGATCCGATCGGTTACTATCTGAGCACGCATAAGATTTATTATCATGCGGTTGAGGATGGTCTGAACTGCATCCTTTATTATGATACGGCCCGCTACGATAACCGTGGACATTTTAAGCTTAAGGCATGGATGTCGAAGCACAATCTGATCTTTATCCAGAACGGCTATAATAAATACTGCCTTGATATGGAAGTGAACGATGTTTCGGTTCTTCCTTATCCCTGTGAAAAATATCTGGAGAAGCCGCGTAAGGAGCTGACTGATGATCTGACCGATGAAGAAAAGGATATTGTCGTTGGCATGTTTATTGAGAATAAGGACAAATTGGAAACCATACTTCGCGAGGGCATGAATCATGAGCATAAGGTGCTGGTTCTGACCGAGCCGTTGTGCGACCTTGAGACACGGAAACGTATCTTCCGGGATATCATTGCGCAGTATGGCAGCATCAACGGAGAGCCGGCGCAGATTCTGATGAAGCCGCATCCCCGTGATGTGCTGGATTATGAGAAAGAATTTTCGCAGTATATTATTCTGGATAAGAAGTTTCCAATGGAAATCCTGAATTATATAAA
The DNA here is from genome assembly GCA_000438155.1 of Firmicutes bacterium CAG:95. Classification (GTDB taxonomy): domain Bacteria; phylum Bacillota; class Clostridia; order Lachnospirales; family Lachnospiraceae; genus Suilimivivens. The sequence continues at coordinate 6,800 of FR902944.1, read as the reverse complement.
GGATCTTAAATTTGACCGGGTGATTTCAGTGCTTACCGTAACGGATGCCATTTTATTTGCGAAAGAAAAGCTGTTCCTGGGGGAGGACTTTATGGACAGGTACGAAGCACCTGAAATTCACAGACAGAATGAGCAGATCTATTAAGAAAAGGGGATTAAAATGTTTTCTTTAAAGAAGGAAGAAGTGAATGTAGGAAGACAGAGGGAGCTGGATCTGGTAAAAGGGTTCCTGATGATTATGATCATATTGATCCATTCCTTTCAGACGATCGGGAATCTTGACACGGTAAATTCATATGCGCATGAAATATTGTTTGCACTGTTTATGCCGACGGGAGCCTGCCTGTATCTGTTTGCGATGGGATTTGGAAGTGCTTTTACAAGACATTCGGAGCCTAAGGATATGGTGAAAAACGGGATAAAGCTGTTAGCCTTTCAGGCTTTAAGTAATCTGTGTTATGCCGCAGTGATTGTCATCAGCTTCTGCTTAAGAAACCTGATTGTGGGAGAAGTGCCGGGCAGCAGGGAATTATATCAGGAAAACCTGTATGCGGTACTTACCTTTGTCAATATCTTCTTTATATCCGGTATGTGTTATCTGGTGCTGGCATTATACAAAAAATTAAATGTAAAGCCGGGCGGATACATTATAAGCGCAATTGTTGTGGGAATTGTAACACCGTTTACCAGACTGCTGGTTTCGGACAATCAGGCACTGAACTGGATTCTGGATATGACGTTTGGCGGAAAAGGGGAAACAAGCTTCTGCTTCTTCCCATATCTGAGTTATGTATTTTCAGGATATGTGTTTGCCAGGGTGATCCGGCAAATTCCGGAAGAGGAAAAGGGAGATTTCTACAAAAAGAGCGGAATCATCTGCGGAGTAATCGCCGCAATCTGGTTTATAAGCTGTATCGTATTGCATCCGAATGTGGATGACTTCTTTAATTATATGCTGGATCAATACCGGACACCGGGGCTTTTGAAGGTTATTGGAAGCCTTTGTACCATCCTGCTGGTATTTGCCATTTCCTTCCGGGTGATGCCGCTGATTGAAAAGTGGAAATTCGGGTACAACAAGCTTTGCTTTTATTCGAAGCAGATTTCGAAAATGTATGCTGTACATATCGGAGTATATTATGTCATTGGCGGCTTTACAGCATTTGGCGGCTTTGGGGTGAAAGCATGTATCTTATGGTCTGTGGCCGGGCTTATTGTAACCGACTTGCTTGTACAGGGCTACCTCAGGATAGAAAGCAGGATAAAAAGTAAGATAAAATAGTAGAATTGCCTGAGCAGAAACTTTTATAAAAGATAAAAGTAACTATTCAGTACAGGTCGAAGCATTTACTGCTGAGACCGTAAGAAAATGATTCAGTAATGCAAAACCCCATCGGCGAAGCCGATTTGGAATGGATTTTGCATCGTAACTGTGAGGATACTGAACAGTTACAGATAAAATATAATTTGATAAAAATGAAAGTGATGGAAGAGGATTGACATGACAGAAAGAATTCCAACCCCATATTTTTTACTGGATGAACCAATTTTACAGAGATATTTTGATATGCTGACGGAAGCATTAAAGGAAAACTGGCCCAATTACCGGATCGGGTATTCCTTTAAGACGAACTCACTCCCCTGGCTGGTGAACTTCTATAAGAAGCAGGGGGCTTATGCGGAAGTAGTATCCAGAGACGAATATGGATTGGCAAAATATCTTGGATTTCAGGATTCGGAAATTGTTTATAATGGACCTTATAAGGACGAGCAGTCCTTCCGGGATGTGGTGCTTGCCGGAGGATATGTGAATGTGGATTCCAAATGGGAGCTGGAATGGCTGACGAAGCTTTCAGAGGAATTGGAAGAAGAGAAGATTTTAACAGATTCTTCCGGTAATGGTGAAGCAGGCAGAGAGAAGAAGACACGAGAAAACGGAAAAGTAAGTGAAGTAAGTGAAATCCGGGTCGGAATCCGTGTGAATTTTAATCTGGAACAGATGTGCCCCGGGGAAACGACCATGGGAGAAACGAGCGGGCGGTTTGGCTTTTCTTATGAAAATGGTGAGTTTGCCAAAGCACTTTCCTATGTAAGAGCGCTTCCTCATGTAAGGGTTACAGGACTTCATCTTCATTCCAGCAGTAAAAGCCGCAGTATACAGATCTTCCGCAGTATTGCACAGATGGCCTGCAGGCTGAAAAGGGAATTTGACCTCACGTTATCCTATGTGGATATCGGAGGCGGTTATTGTGGAGGAATGGAAGGCAGACCGGAATATCCGGATTATTTCCCGGCCATTGCAGAAGAACTCCACAGGGAATTTGATCCGGAGCAGACACAGCTGGTTGTAGAACCCGGAATTTCGCTGATTTCCAAGGGTTCCTTCTTTGTAACCAGTGTGATCGATGTGCGGGACATCCGGGATACCCGGTATCTGATTACCGATGGCAGTCGGTTTAATATTGATGCAACCATGATTAAATCCTCATACCTGTATCATACGAGGCTGCAGAATCCTTCCGCATCTGTAATGGACAGACAGGAGATTACCGGTTATACCTGTATGGAATGCGACCGGCTTTTTACGATGGAGAACCTGCCGGAGCTTCAGACGGGGGATCAGATTATTTATGAGAATGTCGGGGGATACACCATTAGTCTGAATCCGTTGTTTATTCAGTATTTCCCTGCGGTGTATGTACGTAATGGAGAGCAGATGACGGAAGTCCGCAGGAAGTGGACGGCGAAGGAATATGTGCAGGGGAATATATGGTAGGAACGAAAGGAATAAATTGTATGTCAGATAACATTCTGATTTTGAGCTGCGGTACAAGAGATCTTCTTGTACGTTATTTTAAAAGGGCAGATTATGAACGGGTGATTGGTGCAGATTGCAGTGAATTGGCACCTGCACTTTATGAGGCGGATAAATATTATCTGATTCCAAGAATGAAGGAAGAGGGCTATTTTGATGCAATTCTGGAAATCTGCCGCAAGGAAGGGATTACGGCAATTCTTCCGTTACAGGAGGATGAATTAAATCTGATTTCGGAAAACAGGGAGCTGTTTGAGCAGGAGGGAATCCGGACGATTGTTTCACCGGTAGAAACCTTGCAGATCTGCAGAGATAAATATTGTTTCTTTGAGCATATGACGGAGCATGGGATTCCGGTGCTGAATTCCTATATTGATCTGGACAAATTTGAGAATGCATATGAAGCAGGGAAGATCGGGTTCCCGGTATTTGTCAAGCCTGTCCGGGGGGCAGGAAGCGTTGGCGTGATGAAGGTTTCCAGTATGGAGCTTTTGAAGGCGTTATTTGCGTATAGTGAAGAGCCTCTTCTGATTCAGGAATTCTGTAATGGCAGGGAATTCGGAATTGATGTATATGTGGATCTTGTAAGTGGTGAAGTAGTGGATATATTTGCAAAAGAAAAGCTCAGGATGCGTGCAGGCGAGACAGAGAAGTCTGTTACCAGTAACGATCCGGCATTGAAGGAGTTTGTTTATCGTGCGGCTTCCACGCTGAAGCTGTCCGGACCGGTTGATATGGATGTTTTTGAAAAAGACGGGATATTTTATCTGTCAGAGATCAATCCGAGATTTGGCGGAGGCTTCCCTCATGCGTATGCCTGTGGTGTGGACACGCCCTCTTATATTTTACAGAATTTGCAGGGAATAGCGAATGAGAGCCATTTACAGGAGAAACGGGAAGAAATCTATGTCTTAAAGTATTCTGATATTCTGTGCATTGATCGTTGAGAAGGCATGTTATAATGGCTGGTAGTATTGGAAAGGATAATCAGGAACGGGATTTGAGCAGTGCAAGCAGCGCATCTGCGATGCGGACCGCACCATTTCCATCCACGAGCTGCTGCATCCTTTTGGAAATATTCCTGTAACGAAGAAGACGCGCGGAAGCGGCCTGATTCCGGACATAAGGATTCATGGAGGTAACCCAGTGGGCTGCCTCTTTTTTTATGGATTCCTCGTTCGTGCGGACATCGCCGAGGCAGGGGATGGCATCGTTCTGCGCAAAGGCATTCGCAGACGCAATCTGATTATCCGCAATGATAAAGCTTGCGGTGGGAACACCAACTGCACACAGCTCGTAAAGTGTTGTTCCGGCAGCCGAGAGCGCAAGATCACAGGACTGCATCAGGGAAGCCATATCCGAAACACCCTGATGGAGAACAACTGTGGAAGCCTTGGCAGATGCTGAAGAAGAGATATACAGATTTTGCGTATCAGCCAGTTCACACAATGCCTGACGGTCAGGATTCATGCTGCCTAAAAGAAGATGAAAGCAGTAGCCTGGAGGGCATTCGGCAAGCAGGTATTCTGTAAGATGGAGCGTGGTATGATACGGATCGGAACCGCCGGATGCTATGAGGACATGGCAGACTTTATCATCGAATATCATGGGGATCTCTTTTGCTGCAGACTGAAACTGGGGACGGAGAGGTGCAAAGGCACCGCCTAACAGCTTCTTCCCGGCACGGGTATAGGAATGCTCATATTCCTGCTGTGTTTCCGGGGTGAGGATGTCATAATTGATGACCAGGTCAACCGGATAATCAAAGGCGCGCAGATCGTCCAGATAGACAAGAGTAACATGGTTTTTTAGGGGTAAAAAATAGCGTTCGGTTACAAAGTAGGAATCCACCAGTAGGACCGGCTTAGCAGCAGAAGGGAGAGCTGTGCCGGAAACCGGGGGGAAAGCCCCACTGGAAGCCGGTGTGTGGACATGGGAAGGCTCGCACTTGTCAATAAGTGCGAGTAATTCCGGCAATTCCCTTTCCGGATCATCATACCGGGCAGTTTCAAGAATACGAACCGGAAATTCTTCCTTACAGTCGAAAAAGCCACAGAGTAAAGCCTTGCTTTCCTGATCGGAAACGAGGAAGGTGATGGGGAAACCATCAGAATCCGTAAAAGTTGTACCTGCAGCCTGCTGCTCCTTTTTTAATGCCCGGGCAATCGAAAGACACCGCACTAAATGTCCGGTGGCAATTTCGGTATTTCCATCTGCTCGAATATAAATTACTGAATCAGCTCCCATGCCAGAGGAGTTCCTTTCTTTAAGAAATGCTTTGCCCTTTTGCCAAGCACTTCTTCATAATACATGGTATGAAGTCCGATCCCGGGACGGATCGAACGGATATTTTCCGGGGTTAAGGTTTCGCCCTCAGCAATGTCCCTGACAACGAACAGGGAGCGGGAACCGCGGTGCTCCTGCTTTTGTTTTTCGGTCAGAAC